>SHOL01000062.1 GCA_004294945.1 Treponema sp. | reverse complement strand
TGTATGCATTCAGTCGGCGCAATCGCCGCGAGGACGAGACGGTTTCTTCGCTCCTGGATACTGCTTCGGAGCTGGAAGGCGATTCCTGCGACAATGACGATCTGGTATGCATCGCAAAAACAGCGCCCGACCGTCGTCGCCTGGTAGACCGGGTTTCGGAATTTGTCGAACGGTACCGAAATCTGGTAAAGACAATGCGTACGGAAGTTTCGAAAAACGTCGAGTCGAGCACAAATCTGTCGGTATCCCTGGATAATACCTCTTCCACGTTCGAGGTTGTCGACGGCTTTATCGAAAGCATCCGGAACGAAGTGCTGGTGCTCGAAGAACAGGTGAATCTGGTCAAGACCGGACTGGAACGCGTCACCTCCGGCCTGAACAACCTCGATTTCGGTATCGACAATCAGATTACCGTAGTCGAAGGATCGATGACGAGCGTTAACGGCATGATTGCATCAATAAACCGCATGGCTTCAGACGCGAAGCGCGACGAAATCGTCGTGGACAAGCTTGTTGCTGTCTCGGAAGATGCACAGGCTTTGTTCGCATCGACGTACAGGAAGATCAATTTAATAAGCGACAGTATATCCCGCATCAACGGTATGGCTTCGGTGATAGAATCTATTGCGGAGCAGACGAATATGCTCGCCCTGAATGCGGCAATCGAAGCTGCGCACGCAGGGGATGCCGGCAAGGGTTTTGCGGTTGTTGCCGAGGAAATGACGAAACTTGCCGAGGCAAGCTCCGAAAGTTCCCGGGAAATCGCTTTTTCAATAGAAGAAATTGTCGAGAATATTACGTCAATGGCTTCTTCGAGCGGTCATTTGGATACGTCGTTCGAGGAGATGAGTACGGCAATCAGCGATGTATACCGGACAATAACCAATTTTTCGAAGGAACTGCTGGAGTCGGACAAGGACAGCAAGCTGGTGCTGGAAACCATGAATACGCTCGGGACGGTGTCGAGCGGGGTCAAGCGCGATTCGGCCACTATGGCAGAGGGGGCCGGCGCTATTGCTTCTTCCATGTCGGAGCTGGATATGATTGCAAGCCGTGTGTTCGACGGGATTACGGCAATGAGTTTGATGCTTTCGGGTTTGAAAGATGTCATGGGCGAGTTCAAGCAGCTTGCCGTTTCGATGCGCGAATCCGGTATCCTGATGGACAACCGCCTGTCTCGGTTGAAGCAGTAGCCGGTTTTGTGCTAGTTTATCGTTCATGAAATCCACTTCGAGTCTTGACGACCTGCTTGCGTCGTTTCCCTCCGACCTGTCGGAAGCTGAACAGGCCCAGGCGCGCACGCTGTTTTTAAAGCGTCTGTCTGTTCTCGCCCATCGTTTTTACGGCGGCAAGATGCAGACGCTTCCCAAATGCACCCTTTCGGGCATCAACTGGTTCAATGTCTGGTATACGCCGGGAGTTTCTGCGGTGTCCACTGCAATCCGCGACAATAACGACGAGTCGTTCACCTTGTCGAACCGGGGAAATCTGGTGGCTGTTGTGAGCAACTCCACCCGGGTGCTCGGCGACGGTGACTGTACGCCGCCTGGCGGACTTGGTGTCATGGAAGGGAAGGCGATGCTGATGAAGTATCTCGGCGGCGTCGACTCGATTGCCCTCTGCGTGGATTCCCGCGTTCGTCCCGACGAAGCGGAAAAGACCGGTCTCGAGGCCGGTGCCCAAAACCCTGAAAAAATTATCGAATTCGTGAAAATGCTGCAGCCGTCCGTCGGCGCGGTAAACCTTGAAGACATAAGCCAGCCCGACTGCTTCCGCGTGCTCGACGAGCTCCGCGAAGCCTGCGACATTCCCGTATGGCACGACGATGCGCAGGGAACCGCCTGCATTACGCTTGCAGGCCTTTTGAACGCGCTCAAGCTTGCCGGCAAGAAGCTTTCGGACGTGCGGATTACTCTTTTGGGCGCTGGTGCGTCAAATACTACCATTGCCCGGCTTATTCTTGCAGACGGCGGCGATCCGGCAAAAATGATCGTATGCGACTCCCGCGGACCGCTGCACGCCGGCCGTGCCGATGTGGAAAAAGATGCGCAGTACTACCGGAAATGGGAGCTCTGTGTCAAGACGAATCCGTCCGGAGTTTCTTCCGTGGAAGACGCCGTTCGCGGCGCCGACGTGCTGATTGCGCTTTCGACGCCCGGGCCCGGCACGGTCAAGAAGGAATGGATCGCTTCTATGGCGGAAAAGGCGATTGTATTCGCATGTGCCAACCCTGTTCCCGAAATCTGGCCGCACGAGGCAAAGGAAGCCGGCGCTTTCATAGTTGCAACCGGTCGAGGCGATTTCCCGAACCAGGTGAACAATTCGGTCTGTTTTCCCGGCATCCTCAAGGGCGCGCTTCTGGTGCGCAGCCGCAAGATTACCGACGGCATGGCAATTCGCTGTGCGCATTCCATAGCAGATTATTCGGAGAATAAAGGGATCGATCCCGAACATATCGTGGTGACGATGAAGGATACCGAAGTGTTTGCCGTGGAAGCGGCGGATGTCGCCATGCAGGCGATCGCCGAAGGTGTTGCCCGCATTCAGCTTTCCTGGGACGAGGTGTATTCGCACGCAATGGCCGATATCAGCGCTTCCCGCCGGGCAACCGATTTTCTTGAGGCAAACGGTTTTATCGAACAGCCTCCGGCTGAATTGTTCGACGAGGCATTCGACTATGCGCTTTCTTCTGTACGCAAAGAGCGCGACGGTTCCGGTGCCTGATATGCCTGTATGATCCGCGAATCGAAGGGGACGGCGATTGCCTTCCTTGTGCTGTGTGCATTTTTATGGAGTTCCGCCGGCGTTCTGATTAAACTGGTCGACTTGCATCCGTTCGCAATTGCGGGATTCCGCAGTATCGTCGGTTTTGCTGTGATGCGTGTTTTTATCCGGAAACCCCGTTTTACGTTCAGTTTCGACCAGGTTATGGCGGCTGTTTCCTATAGCGCCACCATGATTCTTTTTATTCTGGCGAACAAGATGACTGCGTCCGCGAACGCGGTGCTGCTGCAGTATACCGAGCCGGTTTTTATTGTACTCCTTGGCCGGTATTTGCTGCCGGGCGAAAAAACGTCCCCCCTTGACTGGCTGGTGATCGCCGGTGTGCTCGGCGGGATGGTGCTTTTCTTTTTCGACGAACTTGATGTGCGGGCGAATGCGGGAAACGCGCTTGCGGTGCTTTCCGGCATCACCTTTGCACTGACGGCGATATTCATGCGCCGTCAAAAGGACGGCCGTCCGGCAGATTCGTTTATGCTCGCGCATCTTCTGACGTTTGTCATTACGCTGCCGTTTATTATTGGGGGCGGTATCCCGTCCCCGGTCAGTATCGGAGGGCTGGCGCTTCTCGGTGTGTTCCAGATGGGTATACCGTCGATTCTCTACAGCAAGGGACTTGCAGGAGTAACGGCTATCAGCGCGGCGCTGATTACCATGCTGGAGCCGGTGCTGAATCCGGTGTGGGTTGCCCTGTGCATCGGCGAATATCCGTCCCCGCGATCAATAGCAGGCGGTGCGATCATATTGGGCTGCGTAACCGTACGCACGGTGATTAAAGCACGGCAGAAAACAAATAAGGGAGGAATCTGAACATGGCTATTCAGAGGACATTTATCATGCTGAAGCCGGGTGTGCTTCAGCGCAGAATTGTCGGTGATGTTATAGGAAGAATTGAACGAAAGGGACTCAATATTGTCGGACTCAAGGTCCTGACGATACCTCCGCTTATGGCTGCGACTCATTATGCAGAACACAAGGGAAAGTCGTTTTACGAAGATCTTATTTCGTATATTATCTCCGGCCCGGTTGTTGCTATGGCGATCGAAGGCGATGAAGCTGTCCAGCTTGTACGCCGCTTGTGCGGACCGACTGCAGTCTGCGAATCCCTTCCGGGAACCATTCGCGGCGATTATTGCCTGCACACGAATCACAATATTATTCATGCGTCCGATTCCCCGGAAAGCGCGGCGCGCGAACTGAAGCTTTTTTTCCAGCCGAACGAAATTGTGTGCTGGGATGACGGAAACTCGATCTGGTATTAAGAAGGAGAAACTCGTATGGGTCAGTCAATCGGTATCATCGGAGCGGGAGCCTGGGGAACAGCCATGGCAATGTCGCTCGCCCGCGGCGGACATTCGGTCCAGATGTGGGCTCTGGAAAAAGATGTCGTCGAATCTGTAAACAATCGGCATGAGAATACCCGTTATTTGCCGGGTTTTGCTCTTCCCGGCACGATCACCGCTTCAGGCGATCTGAAAGCGGTCGCAGCAGATAAAAACTTCCTGATTCTGGCGAGTCCTTCGATTTATCTTGAGCGGACGATGCAAGGTTTGCTCGATGTGCCGAACATCAGCGACGGCACTACCTGTATCGGTGTGCTCACAAAAGGGTTTATTCCCTCCACCTCCGGCCCCCGGCTTATCCTGGAAACGCTCGAACGCGTGCTTCCGCCGGTGTACGCACATAATCTGGTCTATATCGCCGGTCCGAGCCATGCTGAAGAAGTTGCAATGGGAAAGGTTACGGGACTGATTGCGGCAAGCGAAAACCCGATGAACTCCATCCGTTTTCGCGAAGTGCTCAAGTCAAAAGGGCTTTTGGTCTATTCCAGCCTCGATGTGATTGGAGTGCAGATCTGCGCTGCCGCAAAGAACGTTGTGGCAATCGCTTTTGGCTGTCTGGCCGCAATTGCCGAAAAGTCGGACGTTTTCGGCGACAATACGGAATCTCTGCTTCTGGCAGCGGGCTTGAATGAAATTATGACAATCGGGCGGGCTATGGGCGCAACACACCCCGAAACGTTCACGTCGATCTCCGGCGTCGGCGACCTCGATGTTACCTGCCGCAGTAAATTCGGCCGAAACCAGCGGTTTGGGCAGGACATTATCAAGAACAATATTCTGGACAAGTTCGAGAATCTTGACGATCTGATCGCGCGGATTATGGAAATCGGGTATCTTCCCGAAGGCGTGGTTGCCTGCAAGTTTGTGTACGAACTGGCCCGTCGGGAAAATCTGAAACTGCCGATCTGCTCGGGATTGTATCGCATCCTGAACAAGGAACTGCATCCTGCCCAGTTTATCGAACAACTTCTTGATGGAGTACAGATCTAACCATGCTGGAAAAAGTAACGAATACGTTCAGCGACATTGTCCGAAAGATTTCGGGTAAATCGCAGATTACGGAAAAAAACATTGAAGACGCCGTTGAAGAAATCAAGATGGCCTTGCTCGAGGCAGACGTCAACCTCCGGGTTGTCAGGCGATTTGTCAATGCAACTATAGAAGAAGCCAAGGGCGAAAAAGTACTCCGGGCAGTAGATCCGGGCCAGCAGTTCGTCAAGATTGTGCACGACCGGATGGTCGCGCTTCTCGGCGACAGCAAGCAGGATTTGCACCTGAAGGGTCCCGATACCCAGTCTGCCATCCTGTTTCTCGGCTTGCAGGGCTCCGGGAAAACCACCAGCGCCGCCAAGCTTGCCGCGCGTCTGGCAAAACAGGGTCGCAAGCCGCTCCTGGCTGCCTGCGATCATGTTCGGCCTGCAGCTATCGAGCAGCTTTCTGTTCTTGGCGAAAAGATTGCCATACCGGTGTATAAAGAGGATATCTCTCCGGCAGCCGGCGGCCCTGATCCTGTCCGTGTTGCTAAAAACGCGCTTCAGTATGCAAAGAAAAACGGTTTCGACACGGTTATCGTCGATACCGCAGGCCGGCTCCAGATCGACGAAGCGATGATGGACGAAATCGCCCGGATCAAGAAAGCGGTCGATCCGGTCGAAACAATCCTGGTCGCCGATTCGATGACCGGCCAGAATGCGGTCGACATAGCGAAAGCCTTCGACGAAAAGGTCGGCCTTTCCGGCGTTATACTGACAAAGTTCGATTCCGACGCCCGCGGCGGCGCAGCCCTCTCGCTGAAGAGCATTACCGGAAAACCTGTCCTTTTCATTGGAACCGGCGAAAAAACTGAGGATCTTGAGCCGTTCTACCCCGAACGAATTGCAAGCCGTATCCTTGGTATGGGCGATATCGTCAGCCTTGTAGAAAAAGCGCAGGAAACGATCGATCTTGAAGAAGCCAAAGAACTGCAGAAAAAGATGGCGTGCGAGTCGTTTACGCTGCAGGATATGCTTGATCAGCTTGAACGCGTCGGAAAAATGGGATCGATCCAGTCGATGCTCGACATGCTTCCCGGAGCTGCCGGCCAGGTTCGCGAGGAAGATTTGAACATGGCCGGCTTGAAGATCCAGAAAGCGATTATCCAGTCGATGACGGTCAAGGAACGAGCGAATCATCTTATTATTGGTCCTTCACGGCGCAAGCGCATTGCCAGAGGCTCCGGAACATCGGTAGGCGACGTGAACAAACTGCTCAAACAATACGAGAAGATGAAGCTGACTATGCGAAAGTTCGCAAAGAACAAAGGAATGGCATCAAAAATGATGCAGGGTATGCAAGGGATGCCGGTAATGGGCGGTTTTCCGGGAATGGGCGGCCGGTAATCCGTGTTTCGTGCGGAAGTGCCCGAATTTCGGGAGCTTTCCGCTCTCCGATCCCTACAGACCACCTCGAAGAATGGTTTTTTCTAAAATGCTTTACTGGTGCCCGTTGGTCTGCGGATATTCGGTGTGTTGGTCAGTATTTCGAAAGACGCAGAATTCCGCCCGTTCGAGGAGTCCTTTGGCATACAGTGTGGTCCGGTTCCTTCCGTGCGCTTTTGAATAGTACAGTGCTATGTCGGCTTCTTCGATAAGCCGGGCTGCATCGGTTATAGATTGGGATCCATGATGCAGCTGTGCATCCTGCAAGGATGTACTAAGGCACTGAGGACTATTATCAGCGTTTTTCTGGGGACCCGATTGAGTATCGACAAATCGTGCGCCGATACTCACGGTTGCAGTCAATTCTGTTCCGGTTTCCAGCTTGAGCCTGATGCCTTCTATTGCTTTACGTATTCGTTCGGCTATCCGGAAAAGCGATTGGGCAGTGCATTCCATCACAAGGACCGAGAACTCTTCCCCACCGAATCGCGCAACACAATCTTCGGTCCGGACGCTCGAATGAAGAACTCGGGCAACCGAGTTGATCATCAAGTCCCCGGACATGTGGCCCCAGGTATCGTTAAACTTTTTAAAGTGGTCTATGTCGAGCATAAGGATGCCGATCGGCCGGTGATGCCGCGTAAGGTTGGCGAGCGAGGTGTGCAGCTGGCTCATAAAATAATCATGCGTAAACAGTCCTGTCTTGGGATCCGTGATTGAACTTTCGTAGTGAAGCCCATTCTGGATGCAGACCGAGAGTACTTTGGTCAGTCTCAGCACATAGTGCTGTTCCCGAGTGGTATACTCGCCGCCGATAAGTTTTTTCCCCAGAATGACGACTCCGTAAATACCTCCGATGCCGGACATCGGAAACAGGTATTGTGGCTCGAATGAACGGAACTCTTGAGAAAACTGCTCCGGACCGAGTTCATCCTCGAGTTCACTGAACGAGGCGGCTGCAGGTGTACGGGAAAATCGGGCGCGGAGTATGCTGTAATACACCTCCGGAATGCGGTCGTTGCTTTCCTGGAGATTGCGGTAGCAGTACTGTCTGAGTTCCGGGCCTCGTGGCGGATGAATGAGAAACGCGAAAAACTGTGGAATAAAATGATCAAGAATTCTGGAAATTACAAAGTCGAGCATTGCGTTCATATCGGTATATGAAATGAGCGTTCCCACTTCCGTGATGATCCGCTCCAGCTCGCGGTTTTCCCGGCGGAGTTCTTCAAGTTTGTCAAGGGCACCCGATAGTTCAAGCTGTTTGAATTGTGCCAGAATATCAATAGTGTTCGCCATACAACATACAGTGTACGCCTTTTCCAGCGATCTGTCAGTATATCCTGTTCATGATTACCGATTCGGGATTATTACTATTCGGCATTATTCCGCTAGGTCCTCTCCTGCATGTTGTTGTACCGCTACTGCCGGTGTCTTATACTTGGGAGTATGAAGATGTATCACGCTGAATCCGGGATTGCCGGAAGTTTTTTAATGCCGCATCCTCCGGTGCTTGTCGGAGCCGTAGGCAACGGCAGGGAGTCCGAAGCTCTACAAACGCTCAGGGCGTGCGAACGTGTCGCCGCGAAGATCGCCGAGCTGAAACCCGATACAATAATCGTCATATCTCCGCATGCGCCGCTGTTCAGCGATTACCTGTATGTATACGGAAATAATACACTATCAGGTAGTTTTGCCCGTTTCGGCGCTGACTCGGTTACCTTCTCTTTTTCACGGGATACCGAGCTTTTGGACCGTTTTGTAGAACTATTGCGTTCAGAAGGTATTCCAGGCGGTTTTCTTCCGGGAAACGGAACAGCCCGGTTCGATTTGAACGACGAAGTCGACCACGGGGTTCTCGTGCCTCTGTATTTTGTACGGGATGCATACCGTAATTTTTCTCTGGCAGCCCTTTCGTGTTCTGCTTTTCCCCCGGAACGGGTTTTTCGGTGCGGCCAGCTGCTTGCCCGCGCGGCAGCAACTGCCGGAAAACGGTATTGCATAATCGCCAGCGGCGATATGTCGCACAAGGTGTCGCGTGAAAGTCCTTACGGCATGGTTCCCTCCGGCGCCAAGTTTGATCAGTTCATCGCTTCGGCACTGTCCGCCTCCTGTCCCGGCCGCATTCTGGAAGTAGATCCTGACATTCGTTCGGAAGCGGCTGAATGCGGATATAATTCGCTGGTTTTTCTTTCCGGCGCTCTCGATCCCGAGGCTTCCGGCATCTATGCGGTATCCGGGCTCAGAAGTTCACTGTACTCGTACGAAGCTCCGTTCGGTATCGGGTACTGTGTTGCCGAAATCGCCCGGGAAAGCTCACCTGTCCGCATTGCCCGGGCCGCAATCGAATCATACGTTCGAACCGGTTCTGTTCCGGATTCCGAAGAGCTGCCTTCATTCGACGGCGAAAGCGGCGGATGTTTTGTGTCCCTGCACCTGAACGGGGAGCTACGGGGCTGCATCGGCACAATTGCGGCGACAGCCCAGGATATCAGGTCGGAGATTCTCGGGAATGCAATCGCGGCCTGTTCCCGGGATCCCCGTTTTGATCCAGTGCAGGAAGAGGAGCTCGAACAGCTGGAGATCTCGGTCGATATTCTGGATAAGGCGGAACCGGTTGTATCAAACAAATCCCTTGATCCTGCGGAATTCGGCGTCATCGTTACTTCCGGCTTCAAACGCGGACTTCTCCTTCCCGGCCTTGACGGTGTTGATACGGTTGATGAACAGTTGGCGATTGCTTGCCGGAAGGCAGGTATCGATCAGTCTGCTCCGTACTCGATCGAGCGTTTCAGCGTGACGAGGTACACATGAAAGGGGTTACGGATCAGAAACACTGCAAGGCTTTGCTGCAGGAATCTCTGAGCGGCGGGAGCAATCGGGTGCGCTGCCTCCTGTGCCCCCACCGGTGCGAAATTGACGAGGGTTCTCTTGGCCGGTGCCGTGTTCGGCAGAATATCGAAGGAGTTCTCTACGCGCTTTCGTACGGGGCTGTTTCTTCTCTGGCACTGGATCCGATCGAAAAAAAGCCGTTTACGCAGTTCCATCCCGGTTCGTTCATTCTGTCTGCGGGCAGTTTCGGATGCAATCTTGGATGCAAATTCTGCCAGAACCATGAAATTTCACAGCATAGCGTTCCCGATCCGGATTCCGGCCTATTTGGAATGCTCTCTCCGGATGAACTGGCATTCCGCGCCATGTCGTTCAAAGACCGCGGAAATATCGGAGTTGCATATACGTACAACGAACCCTTTGTCAATTATGAGTTTATGCTCGAAACCGCACAGCTGGTGCGTACGGCGGACATGCTCAATGCCGTAGTAACAAACGGATATGTATCGACAGACGCCCTCGAGGGGATTCTACCGTTTATCGATGCGGTCAATATCGACCTCAAGGCTTTTTCCGATTCGTTTTACCGGTATGTCTGCGGCGGATCCCTGGCCCCGGTTCAACACTCGATTGCCTTCATCGCAGAGCATTACCCCCGCTGTCACATGGAAATAACCACACTGGTCATACCGGGTCTCAATTCATCCGAAAACGAGATAAAGGAAATCGCCCGGTGGCTTTCAACTTTTTCTCCGGAAATTCCCTTGCATCTGACCCGTCATCATCCGGCATGGAAAATGACCAGTCCCGAACCGATAGAACCGTACGAACTGAACATGCTTGCGCAGACCGCGAGGGAATTTCTCAGGAATGTGTATGTTGGCAATGTGTAGAAGAGGAAATCTGCAATACCCTCGGTGCCCCGCAGCATGTCGAACTGAATTGCCGACGGCGAAGGTCTGCAGGCCCTGCGGATACTGAGCCCGCGAAATCAGCGCTTTGAGATACTAAATGCAGGATAATTAAAAAAATCGCAAGGATCAACAAGGGACAGGAAGGGTCAGGAGATACCCAGAAAGGGTCATGGCACAATTCCTGGCACAGTAAGTTGTTTGGTGTTTCGTTGTTGTCAGTACCTAGATGTCATCAAGAAAGTTTGTAAGAATCTGGATGTTATTCCTTTTTTTATGGGTGAAGTTCATTTTATTATATTAATCGAGTTTGCTTTTATGGATCTATAACAAGTATATGGGATCTCTATTTTTAGAATACTTTTACTCTTCTATAAGTTTTGAAAGTGAAAAAAACAATAATAAATAAAAAAAAACATTGACTTTACAACAGGGGGGGGGATAATTGTTTTACTTAAACGATTCAATAAAGGTTTTCTGATTACATGAAAGTGTTACTTGTTACAAAAGAAGATCCTGGCCATTTAGTTGGCGGGCTTGGGACGTTCATTCGCGATTTTAGTGCTGCCCTTAAAGTAAAGATCGATGTACGCATTATGCTGGTACGCCTCAATCGCCGTGAAGATCCTGATTCCAAAGAGGATTCCTCAACTCTTGTCGATTATGTTGTATCTGTTCACCGTTCGTGCGATTCATATGATCGGGATGTGCTGAAAGCTGAAGAAGCCAATGAGATACTTGCACAGTCTTGGCCGGTAATCTCTGAATGGCAGCCGGATGTTATTCACCTGAATGACCGTCAAGTTTGGATGCCATTCCGGAATCTACCAAATACAGTTTTTTCTCTTCATCTGAGCATGCCTGATTTGGTTGGCCTACGAGGTCTGGATACGTTCTGGTTCAATGAGCTGAAGGTTGAAAAAGATGCATGTGCGCGAGCTGGTGCTCTTGTGGTGTATTCAAAGTTCATGCAAAAAGTGGTCTGGGATAAGCTCTGTGATTTCGCCTCTCCACTTGTTCTTCCCCTTGGTTTTGATAGTTCAAGGTATCATACTGCCAAGCCTGATGATCGGATTGTAATCAGTTATTTTGGTCGTCTTGCACAAGGGCAGAAGGGCTTTGTCGAGTACCTTCAAGCTGTTGACCTTATTGATCAGAGCTTTCTTGACAAATATGATGTCGAGTTCAATGTATACGGTAAGGGAGAGATGCCCGACTGGCTTCCTGTCCGTAGAATAACAAATATCGCGTTCCTCGAGGGAGATGAGTTGACTGACGCATTTGCACAGTCTCATGTCGTCGTAATGCCGAGTAAATATGAGCCGTTCGGGCTTGTTGGACTTGAAGCGCTCGCGTCGGGCTGTGTGTTGCTTGCGACAGAAGGACAGGGAATGGACGAGTATCTGATTCCTGGCAAGAACTATGTCGCCATACGTCCAGACCCCTTTGATATAAAGCAGAAACTGGAGCAGGTGCTCACAAATCCGGGAAAGTACTTTGGTCGCGAGCATTCGATTATGGACTCGGTTTCCCGGTGGACTTGGGATCGATGTGTGAACGAGCACCTCAAGGTGTATCATCAGGTAATGACTGGCCGTGCTCCATTCTTAAAGTGGGCGAATGGTAAAATTGCGAGTTCATGCGAACAGTGGTGGAAGGAAAACGGAGATAAGAGAAAGTCTCTTCTAGAACCTGTTTTTCAAATGGTCTCTGATAAACTTCATCAAGGAAAAATTCTCGTGATCGGGGCAACAGAGCACGAAATTGTTACGTATTCAGGAGAAGGACGAGAGCTTATTCCCCATTCCTTCTATCCTCGTATGGGTTATGTGAACTTCCATACGGAATATATATTAATCCCTCCTGATTCTGTGGACGAATCAGTTTTTATCTACGGACCCGAGTTTGTCCCAAATTTTGACCTTTCGATGCGCGAGCTGTATCGAATTACGAAGCATACACTGATTATTGGAA
>SHOL01000258.1 GCA_004294945.1 Treponema sp. | reverse complement strand
GAGTGATCATATCCGCGTATGTGTTGAGCCATCCGGAGGATGCCGCTGTCGGTTCCTTTTTTTTTCGTGCCATATCAGTCCTTCATTATATCGGCTTCGATTGCCTTTCGGTCTTTCGGAGTCAGGTAGGTCAGCATTTTTTGGGCGAGAATGCGGGGATTGTCACCCGCCTGTATGGAAAGAACGCCTTCGATCACCATTTCGCGAGCTTTTGCTTCCTGGGCATTCTGGTATCCGAGTTTTCCCGACATAGGAACGAATAGCCAGTTCTGAAGCAATGATCCATAGAGAGTAGTGACAAGCGCAACGGCCATATTCGGGCCGAGAGAGCTTTTGTCTTCCAGGTTGCCCAACATACCAATCAGTCCGATAACCGTACCGAGCATTCCGAA
Source organism: Treponema sp. (assembly GCA_004294945.1). Classification (GTDB taxonomy): domain Bacteria; phylum Spirochaetota; class Spirochaetia; order Treponematales; family Treponemataceae; genus Teretinema. The sequence goes on along the minus strand of SHOL01000258.1, from coordinate 1,893 downwards.
TCCCGGGCCAAGGGTCGCCCAGGCATTGATGAGCGTTATCCAGGTATTATGGCGGCCTTCCATCTGGTTGAGTTCGTTTTCCATCAGAGAGCGGATCACTTCGCCGTCGGTACCATCGACAACCAGACGAAGACCATTGCGCATGAACTCGTCGTCAAGATCCTGAATTTCTTCCTCAAGGGCAAGGATTCCTTCGCGCCGCGCTTTTTCAGAAAAGGCCACCAGTTTCTGGGTTAGTGCCTTTTCGCCGAAATCGTACGTCTTGAAGCATCGGCCCATTACCTTGAAAATTCCCAATACATAGGACAGAGGAAACGTCAAGTACAGGCACAGGTACGAACCGCCGACTGTAATAAAAACCGATGGAATATCGACGAGCATCATAAAGTTGCCGCCGGCGCCGTACATAACGACCCCGAGGCCACCAATAAGACCGATAAATGATGCTATATCCATTTCGTTTACTCCTCGTTCTTGAAAGCGCCAATGCGGCGGCGATATGCAATTATTCTGTCGATTATATCATCCGGTTTTTCGCGGACTACAATATGTTTTCCTGAAAGCATCTGGAGTGTAACGTCCGGATTGCATTCGATAGTTTCTATTTGGTGTGGATTGATCCAGTATTCTTTGCCGTTCAGTCTGGTAACCTGTATCATGTACAAACCTGCCTGCTTCGCTTTATGAGCCGGAATAGTAAAAAAAAAGAACCCGAACGAATCCGGAAGCATCAATTAAACCGCAGAGGGAAACGATACTTCCGGATCAGTCTACTCTATTAGCGTTTCAGATTCAACACAGTATCAAGCATCGTATCCGAAGTTTGTATGGTTTTGGAACTTGCCTGAAAACCACGCTGGGTTACAATCAAGTCTGTAAACTGTTCTGTGAGGTCCACGTTGCTCATTTCCAGCGCGCCGGCAATCAGCTTGCCTTTACCTGCAACACCGGAAGCGCTGATATTCGCGTATCCCGAGTTGTTCGACTGGACATACGTGTTTTCGCCTGCTTTTTCAAGGCCGCCCTGGTTTGCGAACGAAGCGAGGGCAATCTGTCCGAGCAGGCGGTTTGCACCGTTCGAGTACACGCCGGTGATCATGCCGCTCTGGTCTATCTTGAAGTTCTCGAGATAGCCCATGGTATACCCGTCCTGCTCATAGGCTTTCGTAGAGCTTTTTTCCGCAAACTGCGTGATTGTGTTCGTTACACTTCCGATTTGCCCCAGATTGATATTGAACGTCTGGCGAGTCGGTTCACCGTCGGCTCCGGGATTGGCGCCCGGAACATTGTAGGATGCCTGAAGCACTACGTTACCGGTTACTGCCGACGCGTTGCCGGCGCTATCCTGCACTCCTGCGAGCTTTCCGAGATTGTCAAAGTTGACGATGAACGTATTTTCTGTTCCGTCGGTCGTTCCAACACCGATACGGGTAGCTGTTGCATCCGCGTTCTGTGGATCGACCAGAGCTGTTGCCTGCCACTGATTCTGCGTACCGGGTACCCTGGTGAACGAAATATTCAGGGTATGCTCCTCGCCGAAATCGTCGTACACCTTGAATTCTGTTTCCCACGTAGACTGGCGGATGTCAGCGGCGCTGGCTCCTTCCGGAATCTCCGGCAGCCGCTTGTCAAGGTTGCAGGCGTAGTCGACGTTCGTCGTCGCCTTGGCCGATATCTTGGAGCCGACGGGAATAACCAGATCTTCAGTCTGGCCGGATGTATTGAGCAGCAGGACACCGTCAATTTCCTCTGTTTGCCAGCCTTGTACGCGCATGCCGTTCGCGGGGTTAACCAAGGTTCCTTCATTGTCGAGACCAAAATTGCCAGCCCGGGTAAAATAGGTTTTCTCGCCGGACTTCATCACAAAAAATCCGTTTCCCTGTACTGCTACGT
>SHOL01000257.1 GCA_004294945.1 Treponema sp. | reverse complement strand
CCTTCCTCCCTGAGTCGCACAAGGCACCCTGAGTGTTCCTGTTTCCCTGTCCGGGAGCCCTGAACCGGGAGCCGGGGAGAATCCTGATTCGATTATTCCAGCGTGTCCAGTTCTTTCAGCCAGAGTGCGGCGCTCGCGTCGCTCGGCATGCGCCAGTCGCTGCGGGGCGAGAGGCTTACGCTGCCGACTTTCGGGCCGTCGGGCAGGCATGACCGCTTGAATTGCTGTGCAAAGAAGCGTTGTATAAAAATCCGGAGCCATTTGAGTATTGTTTCGCGGGGGTAGTTCGGGGCGAAGGCCTGTTCCGCAAGGAACAGTATCTTTGCCGGAGAGGCTCCCCAGCGTGTCAGGTGATACAGGAAAAAGTCGTGCAGCTCGTACGGCCCGATAATGTCTTCAGTCTTTTGGGAAATCTCGCCGTCTTCGGGAGGGAGGAGTTCCGGGCTGACGGGAGTGTCAAGAATCGAACGCAGCACTGCAGCCAGCTTTTTCCGGTCGGCTTCCCGGTCCGGTTCCGGGATAAGCACTTCCGGACTGTCTTGGAACCAAGCAACCAGATGCCGCACGAGCGTTTTCGGCACCGATGCGTTGATTCCGTACATCGACATGTGGTCGCCGTTGTACGTTGCCCAGCCGAGTGCAAGTTCGGACAGGTCTCCCGTACCGATGACCAGAGCGCCAGTCATGTTTGCCTTGTCCATCAGTATCTGCGTCCGCTCCCGCGCCTGTGCGTTCTCATAGGTCACGTCGTGTGTGTCCGGATTCTGCCCGATATCCTTGAAATGCTGTCCAACAGCCTTATGAATCTTGATTTCTTCGCACGAAGCTCCCAGAAGTCCTGCCAGCTTGAGCGCGTTTCCCTTGGTCCGTCCGGTCGTGCCGAAGCCGGGCATGGTGATTGCCTGTATTCCGCTGCGGTCCAGACCGAGCCGGTCGAACGCGCGAACTGAAACCAGAAAGGCGAGAGTAGAGTCGAGCCCTCCCGAAAGCCCGATAACAACCGAAGCGGAACCGGTATGCGAAAGCCGCTTGACCAGGCCCGCTGTCTGTATGGAAAGAACGTCGTTGCAGCGTTCATCGAGCATATCCTGTGCCCGCGGGACGAACGGATGCGGATCGATTTTCCTGAACAGCTTGTATCCTTTTGTTGCATCGATGCCGTGAAGAATCGGAAAGCGGGCGCGGTGCCAGCCTTCGAGCTGGGTAAAGGTGTTCATTCTCCTGCGTTCAGAAAGAAGTTTGCGGACGTCGATATCGGTAATCGTCAGACCGTGAGAAAATAGTTCACTTTCGGCCAGAATGGCACCGTTTTCGGCAATCAGCGAGTGTCCTGCAAACACCATGTCGGTGGAAGACTCTCCGGAGCCTGCGTCGGCATAGATGTACGCTCCGACGGTTCGCCCGGACTGGGAGGAAACCAGCATGCGCCGGTATTCCTTTTTGCCAACAGTTTCGTCGCTTGCCGAGAGGTTGGCGAGTATCAGCGCTCCCGCGTATGCGTGGAATGCAGATGGCGGACCCGCTACCCACAGGTCCTCGCATATTTCGACCGCAAACGAAATTGAGTCGTCGGTATCATGTGTAAATAAAATCTTTGTCCCGAATGGAACTTCATAGGGTCCGAAAAGTCCTTCGTTCAGTATTTCGGTGCGTTCCGGAGCCGGTGTGAAGTGGCGAAGCTCGTAAAACTCGCCGTAGTTCGGGATGTGTGTTTTGGGGACGATGCCCTGGATGCGTCCGTGTGCGATGACGGCGGCGCAGTTGTAGCGCGCGTTGCCCCGCACGAAGGGGAAGCCGACGATGCTGGTGATCGAGAGGTCCCGGGTTTTTTCCGCTATCAGGCGTACGGCGGACAGGGCGACTTTGCCGAGGAGTTCCTGTGAAAAAAGGTCGCCGCAGGTGTAGCCGGTGATGCAGAGTTCGGGAAAAACGACCAGGCGAACTCCGGCGTCCGACGCTTCCTTGATGAGGGCGAGTATGCGGGCGGTGTTTTCTCCGCAGTCTCCGACGATGCATTCGGGTGTCGCAGCGGCGACTCTCAGGAATCCGTGTATCATGGTACTAATTGTATACAAAAAATGGTCAAACCGCTATACTGTTTTGCATTATGAACAAGGCACTTGAAACACTCAAAGAACGCGGATTTTTCCAGCAATGTACCGATGCCGAAGGCCTTTCGGCGCTTATGGAAAAAGGGCCCGTCACGTTCTACGTCGGCTGTGATCCGACCGGTCCGAGCCTGCATATCGGCCACATGGTTCCCTTTTTTGCCCTGAGGCACCTCCGGGAAGCCGGACACCAGGGCATTGCGC
>SHOL01000256.1 GCA_004294945.1 Treponema sp. | reverse complement strand
CGCCGTCGCTCAGCGTCGAAAAAGCGGGCGCCGCATACGCCGCATGGGGCGATCCCGATATCGGAGCTGGACGGAGCTTCCGCTTCCGGGACTGGAAGATCGACACTTCGATTCGCTGGACGTTTCCATTGGGAATCTGGAACGCCTACGAGACAGAAGCAAAAGGAATACGATCCGGTGCAGGCTACCACCGGTTGAGCTTTGCGAGTTCGTTCACGCGCTTTATGGACCCGGTCGCGCTTGTCGTCGGCGTCGAGGCGGACACGACGCTCGCGCGCAAAGAGCATTTCGGTTATTCGCGGGAGCCGCTGTCGATCGCGCTGCCTGCATCGATCACGTGGGCGGCGAACTCGCACCTGGCGTTGCAGGCCCGCCTTGTTCCCGGTTTCTCGTTGCCGACAGAGCTGAACGGAGCATCCGTTTCGCCCGTCATCGGACGAAGCCTCTATGGCTCGCTTTCGGCAACGCTTTCCGGCGAGAAGAACTCGGCCGGCGCGCAAGCCGGCTGCAATCTTCTGGACGCGCGGTCGACGCCGTCGCTCACCTTATACTATTCGCGAACCTTTACCCTGGGAGATACAAAATGAACACACGACATACACTCAGCCTTCTTCCTGGCTTCGCCCTTACGCTCGCAAGCGCACTCGCCGTCGCCATCACAACGACCGGCTGCTCCGACCCGGCAGACTGGTATCCGGAAGGGAGCGCCGTGGTGCAGTCGGCATACGAGACTACCACGACGGACAAGCAGTGCATCGTCACCGTCGCGATTACCAACACCGGAAAGTCGAAGATCTGGCGGTCGACGGTTTCGGTTGCCGTGCAGACGACCTTGCGCGAATACCGGGCGACGATCGCGAGCGAGACGAACATCCTGCCGGGCGGCACGGTGTACGCCAGCGCCTCGATACCCTACATCGACGGGACTGAGACGCTCGCCCCGGCAGGAGCAGGCGGAAGTCCCGCGCGGGTAACGGGCGAGTTTTACGAATAAGGAAGAATCACGGGGAATGGGTCTCCGTGCAAGGGGCTCCGCGCTGAAATACCCCGCAGGCTCTCCTGCGCGCGGAGGGATCGAGTATCGAACCCGGTGAACGCCTTCCCCGATCGATAGTTTTCGAGGCTTCGTAATGCTTGAGTGTCAGTCTGAACCTCAACCTGATAGTTGACTTATCTGCATTTAGATTGCATATTAGTCGCATGAGATGGATTCACAGAGATATTTCAGAAAGACTTCAGGCGCTTCTGCTTTCATTTCCGGCTATACTGGTATCAGGGCCGCGCCAATGCGGGAAATCGAGCCTTTTGAAGACGCTTTTCCCGAAATACGCATACATAACCTTCGATGATCCGTTCCAGGTTCTCAAGGCGGAAGGATCGCCGCGGCAGTTTCTTGCCGAGATCGGAACGCCGGTCATTCTTGACGAGATTCAGTATGTGCCGGAACTGTTCCGCTATATCAAGATGGAAATTGACGACAATCGGCGCAACGGGCACTATCTCTTGACAGGGAGCCAGAACTTTCATCTGGGCAGTCTGGGCGCTGAAAGCCTTGCAGGACGCATGGCGACTGTCGACCTTGCGACGCTCGGCGGCTCCGAGATACGCGCGAGTTATCCGGATGCAGAGCTTGATGAAATGGTCTTCAAAGGCGGGTACCCCGAACTGTGGTCGGCCGCTGCCGATCCTTCGGCATGGCATTCCGCGTATGTGTCGACCTATCTCCAGCGCGACATCAGGTCGCTTTCGCAGGTAGCCGATCTGGGCGTCTTCAGCCGCTTCTTGCGGGCAACCGCGCTCCGAACGGGATCATTGCTCAATTATGCGGACCTTGCGCGCGATACCGGCATTTCACCAAATACAGCCAAAAACTGGGTATCGTTGCTGGTTACGTCAGGCATACTGTCGCTGGTTGAAGGCTGGTACGCCAATCCATCGTCGCGGCTCGTCAAATCGCCGAAAGCGTATTTCAACGACAGCGGGCTCTTGTGCTCGCTTCTCGGAATCCGCTCCCGGGAAGCAATGCTCAATTCGCCGCTATTCGGCGGAATCTGGGAAACCTGGTGCTTCGCACAACTACGCACATGGCTGGTAAACCGGGGACTTTTTGCCGGCAACGTGCACTACTGGCGCACAAAAGAAGGAAAAGAAGTCGACTTTCTCGTCGCCGGCGAATCCGCGGTCTACGCCTTCGAATGCAAGACCCGCGAGCTCCCCGCCGAATCGGACGGGCGAAACATGGACCTGTTCGCTCAGTCGCAGAACCAGATGCCCGTACGCCGAACCATTCTTTGCCGTACGCCCGGCTTTATCGAGCATCTCCCCGACCT
>SHOL01000061.1 GCA_004294945.1 Treponema sp. | reverse complement strand
GGGTCATCGGACTCGGCGCAATCGGCGCAATGGTCGCGAATGACGCAATCGGCCTCGGTATGAACGTCGTCGGCTACGACCCCTTCATCTCCGTAGACTCAGCCTGGTCGCTCTCCCGCGCAGTACATAAAGCCGAAAGCCTGGACGCGCTGCTTGCCAAGGCCGACTACCTTACCATCCACGTTCCGCAGACTAACGACACCAAGGGCTTCATCAACGCCGACAAGCTGCGGATCATGAAAAAGGGCGTCCGGATCCTCAACTTTGCCCGCGGCGGGCTTGTCAACAACGCCGACATGATTGCCGCAATCAAAGAAGGGAAGGTCGCCTGCCATGTCACCGACTTTGCCGACGAAGCCCTGCTCGCCTGCGAAGGGGTTATCTGCCTGCCCCACCTCGGAGCCTCGACTCCCGAAGCCGAAGAAAACTGCGCACACATGGCAGTCAACCAGATCATGGACTTCCTCGAAAATGGCAACATCGTCAATTCTGTCAACTTTCCCAAGTGCAAGATCGACGGCTGCATTCCCGCCCAGGGATCGCGATTGTGCATTGCCAACAGGAACGTCCCGAACATGATCGGCCAGATAACCAGCATTCTCGCCGGCGCAAAACTCAATATTGCCTCCATGACCAACCAGAACCGCTCAGAAGTTGCCTACAACCTCATCGATGTAGAAGACAGGGTAAATGCAAATGTCCTTGCAAACCTCAAGGATATCGACGGCGTTATTTCTGTCCGCGTCATCGAAGGCGGAGCAAGCTGCTCGACACCGGTCGGCGAAGAAGACTGATGCCGTAAGCCGATTTTAAAAGCCGATTTATACGAACAGCGTGCGGATTCGGTCCGGGCGCTGAGCGTTCGGGCGAAAACCTGCCGGTGACAGAACCGGCGTTCATGGTTTTCGCCCATTTTATATAGGGCACCTCGAAAAACTCGGTTAGTTTTCCTCGGAGCCTTTGTAAATTCTTACAGGATTTACATCTACATTATGGTACACCTCTAAAAACTGAAGTTTTTAGAGGTGCCCTATACTTTTTTCTTCCGGAAAATGTCAGGAAAAGATTTAAAAGCTCCAAAACAATCATTTTTTTACATATTTTTACCGTTTTTCTGCCATCCCCGGCTTGCACAGGATAGGTCGAACAAGTATATTCATGACATCTTTTACGAAAAGGACGAATTATACCGCAGATGATGCAAAACAATGCAAAACGATCACATTATCCCCAAAAGGTCCTGCTTGCTGTGTTTATCTTCGGCCTGGTTATCCTCTCCACAAAAATAGTACTTTCACAATTCAACACCATATCGCTCAGCCTTACAGAAAATACGGAAACCGCCGAACTGGCGTCGATGGTCGCGCCCGAACTCTTCAACGAAACTGCAATCAAAACCGGCAAGGCCGCCGATCCCGCACTCATCCTGTACAGAAACGATATTTCAAAGGCCGACGTCCTCTGGTTCTACACCCATATCACCGGAAACGAAACAATAACCCGGATCATTCTGGACCATGCAAGCAAGAACAACATCCCTCCCTCGCTTGCCTTTTCCCTTGTCTGGGAAGAGAGCCGCTATCAGATAAAAGCAGTGAACAAAAATGCTTCCTCCATAGACAGAGGGCTCTTCCAGCTGAACAACAAGGCATTCCCAAAACTGACAGAAAAAGACTTTTTCAATCCGGAAACCAACGCCCGAAACGGACTCAACCACCTGCGCTACTGCATAGACCTGTCGGGGAACGAAATCGCAGCCTTGGCAATGTACAACGCAGGCACAACAAAAGTCCGCAACAACAACACGCCAAAACGGACCCTCGACTATGTTTCAAGAATTCTCAACTACAAGGACGGGCTGGAAACTCTATTTATGCAGCAGGTTGCCTCCCGCTACACCCTCGGAAAAGATACTTCCGTCCGGCTCGCCAAAAAATAGCACCAGCAGCTTCGGGAGCTCCGGGAGCCCCGGGAGCTCCAGAACAGCTCACTCTCCGTCCGGGGAAGGAATTACCCGGACCACCGCAGTACCTCCATCGGCGCCGATTCCCCTTACCCGCACCAGCAGCCGCTGGTCGTCGGGAAGCTCCTCAAGTTCGGCATTTTCTCCCTCAAAACACGCCCGCCAGCCCTCCGGATACCAAAGCGTCGGCACAAAAACTTCAGTAACACCGTCTACAGCTGCCCACTCAAGTTCGAAAATCCTTTTATGACGGTCAAATGACATCCTGACCAAATCTCCGGACACCGCCAGCGCGTAAGGACGCGAAAACCCCCTGACGCCCCTCCCATCTTTCGTGGTGGAACTGTAGATGGAAAGATCCTCGGTATTCCAGCCGTCCCCCTTCTCATGCGTATTCGACGCCGCATACGTCCACAGTGTACTGTGCAGCAGACTCGCATCGATCGCGTCGTACCAGCAGCCAAGCGCTTCTTCCTGCGCCGCATAGCTTCCGGTACGGTACGAAGCGCCGCGATCCAGATCAAACGGGGTTCCGAATTCTCCAAGCATAGCCGGCATACCTTCGCCTCGCGGATACCCCGCAAGCCGATCCAGCTGCTCCCTGGCGCTCCGTGCCGCAGCACCGGGACCGATCGAAAGGCGAGCGGTTTCTCCGTCTACAGCAAGCCAGGGCCGCCACTTCTTGAACAACAGGGTCGGCGCATCATACCAATGGAAGGCCTCGACAATAGACAAGGGCGTTCCGTCTGAACGGATCCGGTCTTCAGCAGTCCATCGGGATCGCATCCCCATCGGAACTCCTTCCACAAAAAACAGGTAGTATTCATGCTTTTTGGATACCGCTTCGATAAACCGCATCTGAAAAGGTTTTAAATGCTCTTCGCCAAAATCCCGGCATGAAAAATGCGCATCCCGAACAACCACCGGCTTGCCGTCTTCCACCTTCCAGACGCCTGCAGATTTCCAGGGGCACTCGAAGCCGTTCCTGAACAGCGGCACTCCAGCCGGATTAAGCACATACGAATGTGGCACCGTTATTTTTCCGCCCAGTTTTACGTATCGAATCTTTTGCGGAAATCCGGAAGCCGAAGCTATCGCCTCGAACGCAGTCGGAACTAGCCCCTCTGGTGCTGTCACACGCTGATGCGCATCAAGACTTTCAAGCCCGATAAATCCCGGATGCGGTTCATTCAGGGTTCCAAAACCCGCAACTGCAGCGCAATCCTTCAGCCTTCGGGCAGTATGCTTCATCGCACCAATAAAATGATCTTGCAGCCATTCCTGTACCGGCACCCCCTCAACCAGCATCGACGGCGCGTACGTCGACCCGCCAAAAAAAAGCGTCCACATCGTTGCATTCGCATACCGGAGATAATTGAGCGGCCAGCTCATCATTTTATAGGAAGAACCCTCTGAAACAGTCGTAAAAGCCGCCCCGGAAACCGCAATGTTCCCCAAATCAAAACCTACCGCCTCCAGAGTCCAGCCCGGCGCCCCGTCTCCGCCCGTCCAGCGGCTCCAGGCGTCCTGATGCGGATCGACACACACGGAAATACCGTACGTTTCCGCCTTTTTCAGTATCTCCCGCAGGTACGAAAGGTATTCCTCGTCGTAAATCCCGGGACCCGCATGTTCAACAGCTTCCCAGGTAATCACCAAACGCAAAAACAAAAAACCCCAGCGTGCAAGCCGGCTGAAATGTTCATCTGCCTCTTCAATGGGAAACGGCCTGCCGGAAAAACTCACATCGTACGAAAGCGGATTTCCCGCCGGCGTAAACGGAATCTTCGAATCTCCGCCCAGATTGCAGCCGCGAAGTATAACCGTCCGCCCGTCCCTATCCTTAATACAAAGACCGTCAACATAATACCTGGCTTCAGTTTTCATTTATGTCTCCTCTGTTCAAACGGATCTGGAAACCGCCTTGATGCTGCGCTCGAAAAAAAAAGACCCCGAGCGGGGTCTTTGCGTTGTACCGGCATACTGCCCGAACTATTCTGTCAGAATACGGATTACAGAGTTTTTGTCGGTGCTCTTCAGGATTTCCTGTCGTTTTTCGGCACTCTTGAACAGCAGGCTTACTTCCGCAAGGAACTGAAGATGGGGGCCGGTCTTGTCTACGGGAGACAAGGTCATGATGAAAATGCGGCAGGGTTCCTGATCCAGTGAATCAAAGTCAACCGGGTTATCGGAAATACCCATACAGGCAACCAGATCATCAACAGAATCCGTCTTTCCATGCGGTATCGCGATTCCATGCTTCATGCCGGTAGACATTTTGCGTTCGCGATCCAGGACACACGCACGTGCGGCTGTCTTGTCTTTTACCTTTCCTGCTTGCACAAGAATATCAAGCAGCTCGTCAATAATTGCTTCTTTGGTCGTACCCTTGAGGTGAAGATTGACGGTGTCCGTGGTCAATACTGTTTTCAGGTTCATGTTGTCAGTTTACGTTCCTTCATAGGAAAAGTCAAGGATTTAATATATATTTTGTCTTATGCACGATATCGACAAATTCGCTTCCGACGCAGCAAAAATCGTCTCACGCTCTCAAGCTTCCGCAGCAGGACGCCCGGAGTCCTCAACCGGAGAATCAACAGCCGCCCAAAAACTGGCCGCAGAACTGTCCCGACACTTTGAAATCTGGACCCGCGACTACGGCAACCTCGGCTCAATGATCGCCCAATACTGGAAAGACCGCTATACAGCCATGCTCGCCACCGAGGCAGGCCGAACCGCTGCCCTTGCATGGCTCGAAGCCGCCCTCGCCCTCATATCCGGCAATTTTACCGCCGACATGGACTTCCCCGACGACGACTGGGCAGAACTGCGCGAAATCGTTTCGTCCGAAGCCGAGGAACTCGACCTCGAATTGCTCACGACGATTCTCGGGGTTATTGTCGAACGCGGAAAAGCCTGACAGCTGCCATCCCCATCCGGACAGACTGAAGCACCAAAACACTGAAGGGGCGGGAATCATACGCTCGAAGCTTCTCGAACACAGAACTATCAGGGGCGGCTTCGATCAGGCATACGTTTTTACAATCCCGCACGCCTTTTTCCCCTTGACAACGCACATTCGATTGACGACATTTAAGGTGTAAGGAGAAACTAAACAACGAACGGATATGGGTGCCGGATGAAGACAATGTACAGAACATCACGGCACGCAATGCACAGCATGAGTTGATGGAGGGCCGTTAATGGAGGGCCGTTAATGGAAAATCCGCCTGAAATGCCATGCCGGAGAAAAACCGGCAATCGCCTTTTGGTTTCAACCTGCGTGCGATCGTCTGCAGGTTAACATAGACTGGTCAAAGTCCGTAGCGACAGCTCCCGACGGGGGGCATAAGACCAAGACAAGCCGGTGAAATACCGGCTTTTTTATTTTAAATTCCTTCTATATACTGTTTCTTACATGGAACCTTTTTATGAATCATGTACACAGTGTCCCAAAAAATGCGGCACGGCACGCAATGCGGGCATCCCCGGCTTTTGCGGCGAACCGGCAGAAATCCGCCTCGCCTGGGCAGGACTGCATTTTGGCGAAGAACCCCCGGTTACCGGAAGCGGCGGATCAGGAACGTTATTCGTTACCGGCTGCAATCTGGGCTGTTCTTTTTGCCAGAATTATCAAATATCCCATGACGGAATGGGAACCGCAGTATCTCCAGAAGAATTCGCCGAGATTTGCCTGGCCCTCGCAAGCTCTGGAGCCGAAAACATCAACATCGTCACCGGCAGCCATGCCATCCCGGGAATCGCCGCAGGTCTACAAGAAGCGACACTGCAAGGGCTTTCCATTCCTGTCCTTTGGAATTCATCTGCGTATGAAACTCCCGAAGCGCTCTCACTGCTCGATGGCCTTGTCCAGGTATGGCTTCCGGATCTGAAAACGCTGAACCCCCTGCTTGCCCGTTCGGTATTCCGCGCGGAAGATTATCCCGCTGTAGCAAAAAAAGCCGTTCGCTGGATGGCAAACCATTCGCCGCTTTCAATCGAACAAACCGGCAGCACATCGTATCCGAACGGTAAAATAGTGTCCGGCGTCATAATCCGCCATCTCGCCCTCCCCGGCAAACTGGCCGACACGGAACTGGTACTCCGCTGGTTTGCAGAACATCTGCAGGGAAAGGCGCTCTTGTCGCTTATGACCCAGTACACGCCGGTTTCCAAATCAGCCCACGCCGCCGCACTGGACGCGTTTCCGGATCGCGTTCTTGATCGCACAGAATACAACACGCTGGTGAATCTTCTGGATGAACTTGGCATCGACGACGGCTTCTACCAGGAACTGGTCCAGGATACCGAATGGCTCCCCGACTTCGAACGCATCCAACCATTCACCTCTGTACTCGCAAAACCGGTATGGCACTGGAAACAAGGCTTTATCCGCTGAACGTCCGGGAACCGGCAGCCGTCGACCCGCCCAGGCATAGCCGCTAATCCGTCCTCCCCATGCGCAGACGCCCGCACGCACAACACTGAAAGTGCAGTATCGCAAGCCCCGTTGTTTCAGGTAAACCGGTTAAGCTGCGTCTTTCTTTTTTGGAATTAGTACCGTATACTATTTTGAGTGTGTCTCTTTCATAACCCGGAACGTTTTGAAGGAGCACCCGTAGATGTGCATGGAGAAAAATCACACGTCTTTATAATAGAAAAACGTGTGATTTTTCTTCAATAGCCAATTTCAAAAGCAACTGTTTTCTGAAATCGGCTCATGTATCTAAACCTTGCGGAGGTGTCATGCGTTTCCCGTCATTCGATCATCCAGTAACCGGCACAGCAATTCCCGTTGGAGCTCTCAGAACCAAATCAAGCTGCGGAGTTGGTGAATTCCTGGACCTAATCCCGTTTGCAGATTTTTGCGCGCAATCGTCCATAGATCTTATACAGCTTCTCCCGATTAACGATACGGGAACAGAAAGTTCTCCCTACAGTGCACTTTCGGCCTTCGCACTGCACCCGATCTACATCCGGTTCCAGGAACTTCCGGAAGCAGAGGGCTTCAGTAAAGAAATTCTGGCTATCAAAAAAAAGTATGAAAAACTCCCGCGATACAACTATCGCGAACTGAGGGACACAAAGCTGGAGTTGCTGCACAAAATCTTCGATGCAAATGAAAGAACCATCCTTGCAAGCACAGATCTTTCGCACTGGATCGGAAAAAACCCCTGGATTATCGAGTATGCGGTTTTTATGAATCTAAAACGCAGAAATTTCGACGCTTCCTGGAAATCCTGGGACAAGCATCAGACCCCTTCTCATAGTGAAATCCTGTCACGCTGGAATAATGAACAGAAAAAAAAGGAACATCTCTTTTTTGCATGGGTTCAGATGCGGTTGGACGAACAGCTCTCGAAAGCTGTCGAATATTGCTCCAATAAAGGAATAGCGGTAAAGGGCGACATCCCGATCATGATGAATGAAGATTCCTGCGACGCCTGGGCAAATCCTGAGTTTTTCCGGGACGACCTGCGGGCTGGCAGTCCGCCGGACGATTCAAATCCACTTGGCCAGAACTGGGGATTTCCTATATATAATTGGGCAAACCTTAAGCAGGATGGATACAGTTGGTGGAAACAGCGGCTTTCGCACAGCGCCAAGTATTTTCATGCATACCGCATCGATCATATACTCGGATTTTTCAGGATATGGGCAATACCATACGGCGAACATTCGGGTTTCCTTGGCTGGACAAGCCCGCACGAACCGGTTACATCCGGGGAACTCGCTTCCAGAGGCTTTTCCGGAGACCGGCTGCGCTGGATATGTCAGCCTCATGTTCCAACCAATGTCATTGAACAGGTAAACAACCATGACTATCTCGGAACGCATGGCATTTTGCATACCCTGATGGACAGGATTGGCAATGAAGAACTGTGGCTGTTCAAGAAAGAAATCCGCCATGAATGCGACATCTGGAATTCCTCCATTCCCGAACCAGTAAAGCAGGCCCTCGCCGAACAATGGCGAAACCGCATGATTCTCGAAACGGGCAGGGATGATACGGGGAAACCGCTCTATTGTCCGGTCTGGACCTATAAAAAGACTACAGCCTGGAATTCCTTGAGCAACCAGGAGCGGGATTCCCTTGAACAGCTGTTCGCTCAGAAGAGCCGGACAAATGAGTTGCGGTGGAAAGAGCAGGCAGTCGAACTTCTTGGGACTCTGACCAGTTCTACAGAGATGCTCGCCTGCGCAGAAGACTTGGGAACTATCCCGGAAAGCGTTCCCGAAGTTCTGGACACATTCAATATTCTCGGACTCAAGGTAATCCGCTGGGAGCGAAAATGGACAGAACCGGGACAGCCGTTCAAGGATATCTGTGCATACCAGGTTAAATCGGTGGCAACAACCTCCGTACACGACTCGTCAACAATCAGGGGCTGGTGGGAGCAGGAAAACGGTGGGAACGATTTTACCCGCGATTACGGTTCGATCCTTGACGGACTTCCGGAAGTTACGCAGCAGGCTGCAAAAAACAGCTTTTCGGTAGAACTGGCAAAACGGGTGCTGGAAAAACTTTCGGAAACCTCGTCCGCCCTGTTCGTTGTACCCCTACAGGATTTTCTGTATCTGGACCAAACCTTTTACGCAGAAAATCCGGACGATGAACGAATCAATGTACCGGGGAGTGTATCCACTTTTAACTGGACATACCGTCTTCCGGTAACCTGCGAGGAACTGATTAAAAACAAGAACCTCATTGCGTCCATCCGTTCGGTTCTGTCCGCACGCCGAACACAACCCAAGTGCCTGTAGAAAACATGCGAATAGATCATGCGGATGCCCTGTACAACGGCGTCGGGGAAGACTCACCGAGTTTTTTCAAGATACCCTGCAGGGCCCCATGATACATCCAGTTTACAAATAATTCGAATACTTTGTGCTAACAAGGAGTTTGGCAATGAAACAGTACGAACAGACCGTAGTGGTCAGGGCAGGAACAACACCGTGTCCGGATGTGCAACTTATGGAATTCCATATCAATGCAGCACTCCGAAAAGAATGCAATTTTGACGAAACGCTGTTTTCTTCATCAGGAAATGTGATTTTTGCCAACCAGAAAGCGGTCCATCTGTTCGTACTGAAATACAATAAAACTGTGAACGGAAGACAGCATCCGGAACAGTACCTCAAGGCCGGACAGCTCAATGCAATGGGATTGATCGACGAAATATTCCATTACGTATGCCGTTTGTATCGCACAACAGAAAATAAAACCTTTTTTGAAGGCGCTGTTCGCAGTATCGAAACGAAAATCGGTACGGAAGCCTTTGCTGCACTGATTCAAACCTTTATCCATGAATTTCCCCCGCGGGCAGTGTATAAAAAAGAAATGTCCGAATCTGAATGGCTTGCAGGTTCGGATACGGACGGAACAGCAAACCGTATTATTGCCCTTGAAGAAATGATGATGCTCATCCTTGCCAACGAAAATCCTGCATTCGAACCATTTTTCAGGCTGTTCAGCGATACTGTCCTAAAAAAGAACCCTTCCTATGCGATCGCCTGGAGAGAACTCAAGATGTGGTCTGCCAAAAACCCGCCCTTCGGACCGGAGGGGCTCGACCTTGTGTCTATGCTCAAAGCTCCCGTAGAGTATTCGCCCTACGACCTTAAAGGGCAGCTCGAATATATCCGTACCAAATGGTTCTCGATTCTTGGAGAATGGCTTTCCCGGCTTCTGTCCGGGCTCGACCTTATTGCAGAAGAACAAAAAGCAGGTTGGTCCGGCGGAATCGGCTCGGGCACCCCGGACATGGATCCCTACACGTTCGGTGATATCAGCAAAGAGTATGAACGGTTCAGTCCGGACAGGGAATGGATGCCGAATGTGGTGCTTATCGCAAAAAGCGCGCTGGTATGGCTCAGCCAGCTTACTGAAAAATACCAACGTCCGATAACCCGCCTTGATCAGATTCCTGACGAAGAACTGGATTTTCTCGCCGCTTCCGGCTTCACCGGGCTCTGGCTGATTGGTCTATGGGAGCGCTCGCCGGCCAGCAAAAGAATAAAACAGATATGCGGTAATCCGGAAGCGGCAGCAAGCGCGTACAGTCTGGACGACTATGACATAGCCGGAGAACTTGGAGGATGGGAAGCCCTGGACAATCTTCGCTCCCGGGCATGGAAACGGGGAGTACGGCTTGCGTCCGATATGGTCCCGAACCATACCGGAATGGACGCTAAATGGGTAGTGGAAAAACCGGATCTCTTTATTCAAACGAATGAATGTCCTTACCCCGGCTACGACTTCAACGGAGAAAACCTCTCGCACGATTCCCGCGTCGGCATCTATCTGGAGAATCACTATTACAACAAGACAGACTGCGCAGTTGTATTCAAACGCGTCGATCACGCGACAGGAGACACCCGGTACATTTATCACGGAAACGACGGTACCGGCATGCCCTGGAATGATACCGCCCAGATAGACTTTCTGAATCCGCAGGCACGAGAGGAAGTTATACAAAAAATTCTCCACGTCGCAAAAAACTTCCCGATTATCCGCTTCGACGCCGCAATGGTTCTGGCAAAAAAACACATTCAGAGATTGTGGTACCCCGAACCCGGTTCGGGAGGAGATATAGCAAGCCGGTCCCGTTTTGCAATCAGCCGGGAAGAATTCGAACGGCGGATTCCCGAGGAATTCTGGAGGGAAGTCGTAGACCGCTGCGCAAAGGAGATTCCGGACACCCTGCTTCTTGCAGAAGCATTCTGGATGATGGAAGGATATTTTGTACGAACGCTCGGTATGCACCGCGTATACAATTCAGCGTTTATGAACATGCTCAAACGCGAGGACAACCAGAAATACCGGAGCACCATTAAAAACACTATCGAGTTCGATCCGGAAATCCTCAAGCGATACGTGAATTTCATGAACAATCCCGACGAAGAAACCGCCGTAGTCCAGTTCGGAAAAGACGACAAGTACTTCGGCGTCTGCACCATGATGGTTGCAATGCCCGGATTGCCCATGTTCGGACACGGCCAGGTGGAAGGCTTCGAGGAAAAATACGGAATGGAATACCGCAAGGCGTATCGGAATGAAGTTCCCGACGGCCACCTGCTGTACCGGCATCAACGCGAAATCTTCCCGCTCATGAAAAAACGCTATCTTTTTGCCGGCGTGGACAATTTCTGTCTGTACGATTTTTATGAAAACGGTTCGGTAAACGAAAACGTGTTTGTATGGTCGAACCGCGTCGGACAGGAACGGGCGCTTATTTTCTATAACAACGTGTATCAGCACGCAACCGGATGGATTAAGGTTTCTGCTGCGAGCGCCGTCAAGCAGAGCGACGGTTCGCGCGTACTTGAACAGCGGACGCTCGCCCAGGGTCTTGGACTGGAAAACCGCGACAACCGCTTTACCATTATGCAGGAACAGCGTTCTGGTCTTTGGTACATCCGGACAAACCGCGAAATTATCGATAAAGGAATGTTCGCATCGCTGAACGGCTTCCAGACCCAGGTGTTCCTGAATATCTACGAAGTCGACGACAATGAGTGGGGTCACTACAGAACCCTGTACAATTCGCTGGATGGAAGGGGCATATACGATGTGCACATGGGTATCCAGAACATTTTCCTGAAAGACCTCTACGCTTCCCTTTCGGCGTTCGCATCGCCGGCGTTCTTCTCCAGCGTACATAATATATACGCCATGAAGGAACAGAATATTGAAGCCTGCATCGCCGGCATGGAACCGGCAGCCCGCGCGTTCTTTGCAAAACTCGAAGAATTCCTGAAGGGCCCCTACGGGGCTGCGCCTGTTCTGGGCACAAACGCTGATGCAACAGCCAACAAAACAGCAGGTAAGGGAAAAAAGAAGCAAGAAGACGGATCGGAATTCACGGCTGTTGATGCCGACGCTCTGTGGAAATCCTTCTCCCTTCGTGTAGAAAAGTTGCTCAATCTACCGTTGGCTGCTGTTTCCAGAATCAACGATCTGGTTCCCGAAACGGTCAAACTGATTAACAAGCAGATTGAAACGTTCTATGCGCCGGAAGGAATGCCCGAAGCGATGGCAGGTGCCGTGATTCTGTTTTCAGTCAAGGATTGCATCCCCGGCACGGACAAGGGACGAAAAACGAGGGATATTCTTGACTTGTGGAGTCTTGACCGGAAGATGACGGAGATACTGGCCGATTACGGGCTAAACCAGCAGGCTGTGACCCGCCTGTATGACATGCTGAAAGCGTGCCTGTGTATTGCCGACATGCCGCCGGTGAACGAGAAAGACCTTGCACGCGCGATTCTTGAAAAATTGTTCACGGACAGCAAGACCGGCGCGTTCCTGGGGATTCATGAATGGGATTCCATTGTCTGGTTCAACAAGGATGCTGCTGATCATCTGCTGTTCATTTTGGGAGCAGCTCTGAGTGTTATCGGGGTGCCCCTGAAGGTGAAAGTACAGAAAGCGGTCGCCGGAACGTCCGGAAAGTCGGACTCCTCCGGTAGGTCAGGTCGATTCTCCTGGAGCGGCTGGGCCGATGAATTGCTGCTGATTGCCCGAACCCAGCGCATGGCCGAACAGCTGTTCGAAAAAGCGGGGTATCGAGTACAACCACTGATTGGTCTTCTGGCTCCGGTTGTGAAAAAACCGGCTGCAAAGAAAGCTGCGGACAA
>SHOL01000255.1 GCA_004294945.1 Treponema sp. | reverse complement strand
TCGATATCATCATCGGCACGCCCGGGCGCGTAATCGACCTGCAGGAATCCGGCACGATGGACCTTTCGCAGGTGGCCTTCCTCGTCATCGACGAAGCGGACCGCATGTTCGACATGGGCTTCTATCCGGACCTGCGCACCCTCATCAAGGTGCTGCCCAAGGCCGAACAGCGCCAGACGATGCTGTTCAGCGCAACCTTGAACAACTGGGTCAAGAATCTTGCCTGGGAATATACCATCGAGGCAAAGGAAATCACGATCGAGGCCGAAAATATTACGGTCGACGAGATCGATCAGCAGTTGTTCCATGTATCGAGCGACGAAAAGATGCAGCTGTTGCTCGGCCTGATTCAGAAGGAAAACCCCGAAAGCCTGATCGTGTTCTGCAATACCAAGAAGATGAGCGAAATCGTCGCCAAGCGCCTGAAAATCAACCGCATCGAAAGCGAATTCATCATCGGCGACCTGCCACAGTCCAAACGGCTCCAGGTAATCGAGTCGTTCAAGGCAGGATCGCTCCGCTGCCTCGTCGCGACGGACGTCGCCGCACGCGGCATCGACGTAGACTCGCTCGCGATGGTCATCAACTACGATCTGCCGAACGAAGCCGAAAACTACGTGCACCGCATCGGACGCACCGCGCGCGCGGGCAAGACCGGCAAGGCCTACTCGTTCTGCTCCGAGCAGGACGTCTACAATCTGCCCGCCATTGAGAAATATATTGAAAAGAAAATTCCGTCCTGCGTGCCCGGCGAGGAGGACTTCGCCGAGGACAAGAGCAGAGGTGTCTATATCAAGACCGACCGCTACGACAACGACTACGCCGACGACGAACCGGGATACCGGGGAGGACGCGGCGGACGGGATGATCGGGGCCGCGGAAGGAGCGGCGGACGCGACGGCAGGAGTTCTTCCCGCGGATCGTCCGACCGTGGACGCGACGACCGTGGACGCGGAGCAGGCGGAAGCCGCTCACGCTCGGGAGAGCCGAGAAGATTCGAGGGCGAGGACAAACCGTACATGGGTCGACCTTCGGTCGACCGACCAAAGGTCGACAGAAACCGCGACAGGCGCGACACTCGGGGCGGAAGCGGACAGAACGCATTGCGCGACCAGCGAGACGGGCGCGATCAGCGAGACGTGCGCGACGGCCGCAACGCCGGGGAGCCCGATCTTTCGAAGCTCAGCTTCGAAGACCGTATGGCCTACTATAAAACCAAATATTCGGCCGGAGAA
Organism: Treponema sp.; assembly: GCA_004294945.1. Classification (GTDB taxonomy): domain Bacteria; phylum Spirochaetota; class Spirochaetia; order Treponematales; family Treponemataceae; genus Teretinema. Next base: position 1,129 of record SHOL01000255.1, on the reverse strand, counting down.
GCCGCCGATCGCGCAGAGGCAGACGGCAAGCGCAGCGGAAACGGCGAAGGCCGCGGACGGAACGCAGGCGCAGGCAGCGGAAAACCGCGCCGGGACCAGCTCTCCGGTGCGCGCGGCAGAAAAGCAGGCGGTTCAGCAGACGGGTCGAACCGCGGTGCGCAAGACCGCAAGCAAATGCCGAAACCGCCGAAAATGCAGGGAAAGACGGAAGAAACCGGAAGCGGCAAGCGCGACGGAAGCGCGACGAACCGTTCTGCCGGCGGACTAAACCGTGGACAGCAGAACCGTGGACAGCAGAACCGTGGACAGCCCAACCGCACCGGCGAGGCGCAGAACCGTGGACGGCAGGAAAGACCGGTTGCGGCGCAAGGACGAAACGCGAACGCGCGAAAGCCGGCAAAACCGGACATCGCCCGCGGAAATCCCGCAGCGTCGGCATCCGCGCAGAAATCAGGCGGCTTCGTCGGCCTGATAAAGAAACTGTTCGGCAAGAAATAAGAAATCGCGACGACGGCGCTGGTCGTGAGCCGCGCGACCACCACGGTGTAACCAGAGCCGCGCGACCACCACGGTGTAACCAGAGCCGCGCGACAAACACGGCGCGCGACCAGCACTGCGCGACGCATAACAGGAGCCGCTTACGGCGAATAACTCAATCGCTTCGCGGACGCCTCTTTCCAAAGGGGCGTCCCTTCTTTTTATACACGCTTCGAACCTCTTTTTCGCGCTTACCGCAGTATGCGTAAGCCTCCTTTCCGAGCGCACGGACGGCTGGTTCACCTCGTTCGCCCGTTTCGCGGTCGGCCTTGTCATCGGCCTTGCCGAACTGAAAATCCGCAGAAGACCGTTCAAAATTATCAAATTCAAACCCTGGCTCGGGCGCGGCATCTTCGGTGCAGCGGGAATGATCCTCTACTACCTTTCAATCGCATACGGCAGCGCAGGCCGGGCAAGCGTATTCAACAACAGCTTTCCCCTATTCGTCGCCCTCATCGCCATCCTCGTCCTGAAGGAACGGGTAGTCCCCTCTACCATTGTCGGACTCATCGTCGCTTTCTCGGGCGTCGCCGTCGTACTCTGGGACGGAGCAGGCATCTACCCTCTTGCCGACACCGTCGGCATGCTCAGC
>SHOL01000254.1 GCA_004294945.1 Treponema sp. | reverse complement strand
ATTTTTTCTCGAACATACTTGTAATGGAAGAAGGATTTCTTATATGAGCGACATTGCTGATTTTATACTCGGTCCTTTTTCTTCTGCCTGGCATGCGGGAAATCTTTTGAACCGCGCAGGCCTGCTAATGTTCGCATCTTCCGGAGCAGCTTTTGCGCTCAAGGCGGGAACCTTCAATCTGGGCGGAGAGTCCCAAATCTACGCGAGCGCACTCGCGGCCGCAATTGTGCTCGCATGTCCGGCCGCTGTTTCCGCGGCTGCCGGAGGCAGCGCAGAAACTGCGTTCTTCTTTGCGCTCGCATTCGCGGTTGCCGTCCTGACCGGCGCACTCCTTGGCGGTATCCCCGGACTGCTTCGCGCGAAATTCGGCACCAGCGAGCTGTTAACCTCGTTTCTCCTTTCCGCCGCGATGCTTCCGGTTCTGGACTATCTGACAGCCGGACCGCTGCGAGATCCCGGAAAAAATCTTCTTGCAACGCCGGAAATTGCCAGGGCGTACCGGATTCAATCTCTTCTGCCGCCTTCGGTGCTGAACGCGTCCTTTCTCTTTGCGGTTGGAGCAGCACTCGCCGTCTCGCTGTTTCTTTCGCGCAGCCGCGCCGGATACCGGCTTTCGGTAGCCGGTACGGCACCGGAATTCGCCCGGTTCGCGGGCTTTCCGGTTGGCAGGATTACTGTCGCCGGCATGACCGCTTCCGGTGCGTTACATGGACTGACCGGCTTTTTTGCAATAACCGGCACCTGGTTTATGTGCCATCAGGGCTTTTCAGCTGGCATGGGCTGGAGCGCGCTCGCTATTGCATTGATTGCCCGGCGAAAACCCCTTGCAGTGATTCCCGCAGCGCTGCTGTACGCATGGATAGAAAGCGCTTCAGATATTGCGGTTATGTCCTCGCGCGTCAGTTTCGACTCCACCGCAATCGTGCAGGGGCTCATATTTCTCTTTATTTCGGCCAATCTGCCGGTCGCCGGACCGCTTCGGACACTGCTGCGCACCCGAGTCCGAAGCGCAGGAGGGCTCTGAATGAGCGACGTTCTTTCAATAATCCCGGCCCTGCTCCCGGCTGCCTCCCCGCTTCTCCTTGCCACGCTCGGTGCTCTTGTTTCCGAACATGCGGGAGTGCTTGCGGTTTTTCTGGACGGGGCAATCAATTTTGGCGGTTTTGTGTGCATTGCAGCAACCGGTGCAACAGGAAATCCGGTCGCAGGAATTACCGCGGCGATTGTACTGACTGTACTGCTTATGTTCTCAGTTTCGCGCTTTACCGAACGGACAGGAGCAAACCCCTTTCTGACCGCGCTTGCGGTGAATCTTTTGTCTTCGGGGCTGACATCACTCGGTTCGTCAGCCTGGTTCGGCACGCGGGGAACCGTGGCGCTCGAAGGCATTGCATTTGCCCCGGTACGGCAAGCCTACTTTCCGGCATCTATTGTTGCAACCGCAGCAGTCGCCTTTTTCCTGACACGCACCATTCCGGGAATATCGCTTCGGGCTGCAGGATCGGCGAGCGAAGCGCTCGCGGCGCGCGGTGCCGATCCGGGAAAATACCGGACGCTGTCCTGGTGTATTGCATCCTTTTTCGCCGCCTGCGCGGGAAGCATGCTCACGCTCGATCTTGGAGCCTGGGTGCCGAACGTCAGCGCAGGCCGCGGCTGGACGGCGCTCGCCGCCGTATACCTCGGCTACAAGAAACCCTGGCTCTGCGCCGCGGCCGTGCTCGCTTTTGCGGGAGCCGAATACGCGACAAATGTCCTGCAGGGGCTCGGCAAAATGCCCGCAACCATCATTCTGGGGCTTCCCTACGCCCTTGCACTGATGGTATTCATGCTGGTTCCGCACCGCCGACAGTAGATCTCAAAACTGTATCAGGGCGCGACAACAAAGTCGCTGGTTCCGCCCGAAGACGGATCCTTGACGGAAACCGTAATCAGCCCGGCAACCGGATCCTGGGCCGTTACCACAAAATAATACTGAATGTAGGCGGCATTCGTGTCCGCTCCGGCGATGGTACAGAGGAAGCCGCTGGAACCAGCGCCTGTTCCAGCACCGGAACCGCCGCCGGAACCGGAAACCGGCTGCCCCCGAATCTCCCGAAAACGCGGCGAGACGTCGGTACGGAAAAAGAGCGAGGCGGAAACAACCGGAATAGCGGACGAGGAAGACAGAGAAAGCGAAAGCGAAATCGGCTCTCCCGCCAGGACAGCGGAAGGAGCGGCATGGAAGAGGGCACGGGCAAGCTCCTGCTCCCGGAGCGATTTGAGCGCGGCAAGAGACTGGATGTTCAGCGTATATAAATCAGAACCCGGCAGAATCACTTCGATTTTCCCGAAGCGGCTGTCGCGGACGGTAGCTATAAGCCGGTACGCCGCAG
>SHOL01000253.1 GCA_004294945.1 Treponema sp. | reverse complement strand
GGGGGCGGCAGCCGGGACAGTTCCCGATCCGCCGATGGTCGCAAGAGGCTGTCCTGCAGAAATCTGGCTTCCGGGCTGTACAGCGAAATGGACGGGACCGTTCGCGGTTGCCTTGACTTCGAGTTCCATTTTCATGGATTCGATGAGCATGACAGTCTGACCGGACGTTACTTCGGATCCGTTAGGAACAACATGCTTCAGCAGCGTTCCGGCAACAGGAGCCGCAAGGGTGACTGAAGATGTGCTTGCAGCAGCGGGAGCAGCGGAAGGTGCGCTGCCGGGAGCCTTGAATGCAACGTTATAGGCCACACCGTTGACATTAACACTCATAGTCTCGCCGGAAGGTCCGGATACGACGTTGTAGTCGGTTCCGTTTACGCTGACCACATACGAGCCGCCCTTGCCTGCAGAAGCAGAGGCTGCGGGAGAAGCGGTAAACTTGACCGGACCATTCGCACGTTCCTTGAAGAACTTGGGGGCAACTTTCGGGAACATTGCATAGGTCAGGATGTCTTCGACCGAATTCTGAGCACCGTTTTCAATCGCTTCTTTTTCGAGCTTGTCGAATTCGTTTGCGATATCATCGGCAGGGCGATGGGTAATTGCAGCATCCATCTTGAGTTCGGCAAGAGCTTTCTTGACCAGTTCGGGATTGCACTCGGTCGTGGGCTTGCCGTATTTACCGACCAGAAGATCTTTTGTTTCGGCGGTGAGCTTGTTGTAACGTCCGAACAGAACGTTGAACACAGCCTGGGTTCCAACAATCTGGCTGGTCGGCGTTACGAGCGGAATATACCCGCAATCCTTCTGGACGATCGGGATTTCCTTGAGCACTTCGTCGATCTTGTCGGCTGCGCCCTGCTCTTTGAGTTGACTTTCGAGGTTGGAAAGCATTCCGCCGGGAACCTGGGACACCAGAATGCGAGTGTCGGCACCGAGGAAACTGGATTCAAATTTTGCATAATTCTTGCGAACATCGCGGAAATAGTTTGCTATTTCAAGAAGAAGCTTGATATCGAGCCCGGTATCCATGTCCGTTCCCTGAAGGATTTCGACAAGAGTTTCGGTCGGGCTGTGTGAAGTTCCCATGGACATGGAAGAAATGACGGTGTCAAGAACATCGGCGCCGGCCTTGGCGGCTTCCGTCAGGGTTGCAACCGACATTCCGGTAGTGGCGTGGGTATGCACCTGCACAGGGATATCAACCTTGCTCTTGATCGATTTTACAAGTTCGTAGGCGTCGAACGGTTTGAGAAGTCCGGCCATATCCTTAATACAGATAGAGTCTGCGCCGGTATCCGCATAGGCCTTTGCGAGGTCGGCATAAGCTTTCAGGGTATGAACAGGGGTTGTTGCATACGAGATGGTCAGCTGAACGTGCTTGCCGGTTTTTTTGGCGGCGGCGGTAGCACGGGCGAGGTTGCGGGGATCGTTAAGCGCGTCGAAAATGCGGAATACGTCGACGCCGTTCTTTGCGGCGGCTTCGACGAACTTATCGACGACGTCATCTGCATAATGGCGGTACCCGAGGAGGTTCTGGCCGCGCAGAAGCATCATGATCGGGGTATTCGGAAGTGCTTTTTTCAGGGATCGGAGGCGGTCCCAGGGATCTTCATTGAGGAAGCGGATGCAGGAGTCGAAAGTCGCTCCTCCCCATCCTTCGAGGCTGAAATAGCCGACTTTATCGAGCTTCTCGCAGATCGGAAGCATATCGGCGGTTGTCATGCGGGTTGCATGGAGGGACTGGTGCGCGTCGCGGAGGACGAGGTCTGAAATCTTTACCTTCTTGGCCATAGTGTTCTCCTGATGAATTATTTCTGTTTTTCACTCACTGCAGCCGCGATTGCAGCAACAATGGCAGTATCCTGACCGCGGTTAACGGCAGGAGCGGTACTGGCAGCAGTTTTTTCTTCCTTGTCGAGACCGGACATCCTTACGAGCACTTCAACAAGCTTCATAAAGGCGATCAGGATAATAAGGAAAGCAAAAACAACGCCCAAGCCCAGAACTGTCAACAGACCGCTCTGGCTCATCATCTCTGGTATTGTCATAAAGCCTCCAATAATTTGTTCACATTCCGATTTCTCCAGCACCCGCAAGGCAATCCTTGTTCTCGGGGAAAAAAACCGGTATACTCCTGCTATGTTATCATTTATAGGTTGATCGCGACAAGGAGTTGATATGGATAAACAAAGCATTATTTCCCGTGCCCATGCATATATTTCCGGAGAAAAGGACGAAAAATTCGCGGCGGAAGTTTCGGACCTTCTTGCAAAAAACGATATGAAGGAACTTGAGGACCGTTTCTATCAGGACCTGGAATTCGGAACCGGCGGACTCCGCGGAGTTATCGGCGGAGGAACAAACAGGATGAATACTTTCGTTATAAAC
>SHOL01000060.1 GCA_004294945.1 Treponema sp. | reverse complement strand
TGATTTCCTTTTTTTGGCAGAGGCCCAGTATTCGGATGAACAGGATACCTGGCTCGGATTCGGAAGGGTTTCCAGAACGGATGAAAACACCGAAGCCGGACTCTCGTGCCTGTGGGACTTTCAAGCGCAATCGGCGCGTACAGTGACCGAGCTTTCGGTTAATACAACCGATTCGCTGGTCTTTACCGCACTGGTGTCCTGGAACTTGCAGCCGGACAAGTGGCAGCCTGCAATACTGTTCGACTATGCCGCAGAACTGAAGATGGAATACTTTTTCTAGGAAAGGATGACTTGTATGAAAACGATAAAGCTGTTGTTTTTTTGGGGATGGCGAAACGTCATCCGGTATCGGAAACGGACGATACAGACGTTTCTGGTGCTCTTTCTGGGGACTTTGAGTATCATAATCGTAGATTCATTTATGCAGGGATACCGCGAATCTTCGGTGCGTCGTATCGTACTTGAAGAAGGCCATCTGGACATTCACGGCCGGGGATACCTTGAATCTGCAGGCGGCATGCCGCTGGATAAAACAGTACGGGACCTTGGCGCACTGTCTGCTAAAATAAGTTCGGCAAGCGAACCAGTATTGATTCCCGGAACTTCGATGATTCTTGCTCCCTGTATTGAAACCGGCTGCTTAATATCGGACGGGAACGCATCGCGCGCTGCAATGGTACTGGCTACAGACTTTGTCTCCGCATCGTCGGACGGTGTTTTGTGTGCAAATCCCCTGCTTGAAAATGTCTCGAACTCTTTGATCGAAGGACGTTTCCCCGAAAGCGGAGATCGAAGTGTTGCGATCATAGACGAGAAAATAGCTTCAAAGCTGAACATTGCAACCGGCAACGAAGTCATTCTTTCCGGATCTGACGCGTTCGGTTCTTTTTCAATGACGAGCGCTGTGGTTATCGGCATTGTCCATGAGGACTCGCTCCCCGGAGAATTTGGTTGCGTCACGGATATCGCGACGTTTGCTCCTGCCTTCGGTCTGGACGACCAGTGCACAAAACTCATTGGTTGGGTATGCGGCCCGGACGGATCCGTTCTTCCCTCCGGCAGTGCCGGAGAAGCCGTTTATTCCGCAGTGCAAAATGCGATCGGAACAGATGAGCGGTACGAAGCCCGGCCTTTCCCGGAAATTTCCGCAGGCTACGATACGATGTTTGATTTTCTCAATTTCTTTCTTTCTGGAATGTTGGGTGTGTTCGCAATTGTTGCAATAGTGGGCATTACAAACGCAATACTGCTTTCTGTTCAGGACAGAGTACGGGATTTGGGAACGCTTCGTGCGATAGCTGTAACCTCCGGACAGGCATCTGCTCTGATCTACATCGAGACGCTCATAACCGGATGCCTTGCCTCTGCGTGCGCTTTTGCCGTTGGAGCTCTGACAATAGGGATTCTCGTAAAGACCGGCATAGGCATCAGATTCGAACTTTCCGATATCGGTTCAGCGCTCCCCGATATGCTGAAGCCTGCGTTCTATCCCCTGCGCACCGTCTCGTTCGCCGTGTTCTCCGCAGTGTTTCCCCTTGCTGCGGCGGTGTTGCCTGCGCGAAGTGCCGGAAAACTTACGATCCAGGAATGTCTGGCCTCATGAATCGAAACGGGTGATGTAACAGTCAGTGTTACTTGTATGCATTTTTCAATGCTTCGCCCATCTTCCGGATGTTGGCAAGCCAGTCGGGGGCGAGGGGATCGAGCGCTACTACGGTTGCCCCAGCCTGCGATGCGACGGTTCTTGCCGCCGCTACCGGGAACTGGGCCTGCACAAATACAGCCGGAACCTCATCTTTTTTTGCGCGTTCAATCATTGCCGCAAGCGTTTTCGCAGTCGGCTCCTTGCCTCCGGTTTCAACCGAGTTTTGCCGTATTCCGAACTCGTCAAAAAAATATCCGAACGATGGGTGATACACCAGCACATTCTTGCCTTCAAGATGCGCAAGATCTTTTTTCAGGGAATCGAAGGTCAAATCTATATCGCTTGCGAGCGCTTCTTGATTGATGCGATAGAATTCACTGCTTTCAGGATCGATCAGCGAAAGCGCGTCGCGCACATGGGCGGCCATAATTTTTGCCGGTGTTCTTCCCAGCCACGAGTGCCGGTCTATGTTTGAATCGTGATGATGTTCGTCACCTTCATGTTCGTCACCTTCATGTTCGTCACCTTCATGTTCGTCTGGAATTTCTTCCTCGAATTCTTGCAGGGTACGGAATGTAACACCCTCGGTTCCATGAACGATTTTTAAATTCGGAAACTGTGCCGACACCTTCGGTTCCAGGGCAATTTCAAAGTCCGTACCTGATGTAACCCATACCCGAGCTTTGGCGAGCCGCGCCATCTGGGCAGGGGTCGGTTCGTACGAATGGGGACTTTGACCTGCTCCGACAAGCACAAGAATATCTGCCCTGTTTCCTGCAATTCTGGATGCAAAATACTGCTGCGGCAAGATACTCACGGCTATCACCGGTTTTTCCGTACTGCGAGTCTTGTTTGCATCCGCTTGTTGCGAATCGCTGGTGCCACCGGCAAAAACCGCCGCAGCACACAGCAGCGAAAATACAGCTGTATAGACCTTCTTTGTGTTGTTCACGGGCAATCTCCTTGGGAGAGCAGTGATCGCATTCTCCGGAATGAAGGTACTGAACCTGTGAAAAAATTGCAAGTCATTTGCAAAAAAAAACACGACTGTTTTTGTCTTCCCGACTTTTGAGCTACGCTCGCATCCGCTCCCTTAGTGTGACTGTATCACTGAAAAAACCTCTCGTGAACCTTACGATTACAATGAACACAGCGATACACTGCACCCGGAGATACACGTAAGCGATCCGGATCCGATTCGAGAGGAGAAAACGCAATGAAGAAAATACTGATTATTGGCGGCGTAGCCGCTGGAGCAACAGCCGCAGCTCGGGTACGGCGTCTGGACGGAACAGCACAGATCACTCTGCTCGAGGCTGGCGACGATGTCTCGTTCGCAAACTGCGGGTTACCGTATTATCTTGGCGGAGATGTAAAAAACCGGTCGGATCTTATTCTCTCCAGTCCGGAAACGTTCCGGGATCAGTACCGGGTAACGGTGCACACTGCGACCGAAGCAAAATCTATCGATCGTACAAAAAAAGAAGTGCGGGCTATTAATCGGAAAACCGGTGCGGAAACTGTTTTTCAGTATGATTCGCTCATACTGGCTCAGGGCGGAAAACCGATTGTTCCGCCGCTTCCCGGTGTGGATCAGTCCAATGTATTCCAATTGTGGACGCTCGACGATATGGACAACATCAACTTGTTCATCAGGGAAAAGGCACCGAAAACGGCTGTCGTCGTGGGCGGCGGCTTTATTGGACTCGAAATGGTAGAAGCGCTTGTAAAAAGAGGAATTGCCGTTCATCTGGTTGAAATGGCTCCGCAGATCATGCCGAATCTTGAAGGTGAAATGGCCGGATTTTTAACAAAAGAACTCCTTGATTACGGTGTGCGCATCCATACCGGTACTGCTGTACAGGCAGTGGAAGGAAAAAGCGTTGCGCTCAATAATGGTTCGAGCCTCCCTGCAGACCTCGTGCTCCTTTCCGTCGGAGTCCGGCCGACTCTCGCCCTTGCGCAAGATGCAGGCCTCGAGATTGGATCTGCCGGTGGTCTTTTGGTGAACGAACGGCTTCAGACGAGCGATCCTCATATATACGCAGCCGGCGATATGAACGAAATAGAAAACCGGGTGAACGGTAAAAAAATGCGTATTCCGCTTGCGGGCCCTGCGAACCGTCAGGGGCGCATCGCCGCGGAGAACGCATTGGGCGGCAACAAGGAATACCGGGGAGCAGGCGGTACTTCTATCGTCAAGGTATTCGGGGCGGTTGCGGGTTCCACCGGCTTAAACGTCAAGCAAGCCAGGGAAGCAGGATTCGATGCCGACGCAGTCGTCGTTCACAAGGCAAGCCATACAGCTTATTATCCCGGTTCGTACAAGGTAAGCCTCATGCTGGTGTACGACAAGCAGAACGGGAAGGTTCTCGGAGCACAGGCTGCCGGACGCGTGGGCGTGGACAAGCGCATCGACGTCATTGCAACTGCGATTGCCGGCGACTTGACACTTGCCGACCTTGAAGCGCTGGATTTTGCATACGCGCCGCCTTTCGACAGTCCGAACGGGCCGGTACACATGGCGGCCTTTACCGCAGAAAACAACCGGAGCGGTTTCAGTCCGTCAATACTTGCGCAGCATGTAGAAACGTTTGCCCTGAAAAAAAAGCCGGTTGCCATTGACCTTCGCGATCCGATTTCGTTCAGGAAGGCGAACATCGCAGGCTCGGTCAATCTCGGCCAGAATGCGCTCAGGGATGCCATGGAAACAATGGAAAAGGATCAGCCGATTCTCCTTGTCAGCGAGGATGGTCAGAAAGGCCATGTGGCGCTCCGTATGCTCGCATCTGCCGGTTTTACCGAGGTGTACAACCTTTCAGGCGGATATCTGTCGCTTGAGCGCCATGCGCGCGCCTGGCCATTCAAGAGCATTATGGTCGGCCTGTTCCCGGTAGAAAAGAAAAACGCAGCCGATCCTGGATCTTCCCCTGCTGCGGGGACGCACGCCACTGGCGAAACAGATGGTTCCAGGTCCGATCAGAGAGAGCAATCCCCGCTTGCCGCCTCGGTCGTACCGCCTGACGGTCCGCTTGTTCTTGACGTGCGTACTCCGGAGGAATTCAAGGCGGGAGCCGTTCCTGGCGCGATCAGCCTGCCGCTGGATGAACTGGAGTCCCGGGCCCAGGAGGTGATCGGGGATACGGACAGGGAAGTGATTGTCTACTGCGCTTCCGGCGCACGCTCGGGCTATGCGCGGCGGGTGCTATCTTCGATGGGGTACGCGAATGTGAAAAACGGAGGCGGCCTTCACGACATGTTCTCCGTAAAGTAAGGGCACCTTAAAACCGCAGCTGGTCGAGGTGCTCTTACACTGTTTACGGTCTGCGCGTGTGCGAAGAATCTTTTGCGGGAGACGGTATGTACTTGCTGCCGTGTGCACCGGTTTTTCGTCGGGACGGTTTGCGAGCTTCTCCGTCAGTGGTCTGAGCGCGGAAATGCGGCTCTGAGGTGTTTACCCGCCTGGCACCTGCTCCCATCGGTGCAGCGCCACTTCCGGATTCCGCAGCTGCTTTCCGTCCTGTCAGTTTTGCAAAAAATGGCGGCTCCGGCACTTCGAAGCGCATGCATTCTCCGGTGTACGGGTGCGTAAAGGCAAGGATTCGGGCATGGAGCGCGAGCCGCTCTCCGGAAGAGTCCCCGCTTTCCCGTGCGCCGTAGACCGGGTCTCCGGCAATGGGGTGTCCCAGATGCTTCATGTGCACGCGTATCTGGTTCTTGCGTCCCGTCTCCAGTTCGCATTCGACCAGATCGTAGCGTTCGCCGCGCTTGATCACCCGGTACCGGGTTACTGCGCGCTCGGCTTCATTGAGTGCTTTCGGATCGTCCGGCCGGGGTACGTAGGCGACATGCGCTTTATTGTAGGCAAGCGGGGCGTCGATAGTGCCGGAATCGTCCAGCGGTGTTCCTCCGCGGTACGTTGAACGGTGGACGCACACGCAACGGTAGGTTCGTTCGCTTACGATTTCCTGCCAGTCGTTCATGATCCGCTCTCGCGCTTCGCTCCCGAACGCAAACATCATGACGCCCGAGGTTTCCCGGTCGAGTCGGTGCACTGCCTCGACTCGCGCTTTTCCCTGGCCGCGCCGCATGTCTTCCAGTACATCCTGTGCCGTTTTTCCGCGGAAACCGGGATATCCGACAGACAGCATCCCTGCCGGCTTCGAAACGATGATAATCCAGCGATCCTCAAAGAGAATTTCCAGTGTATCTCTGGCCATCTTACGCGCTCCTGAATCGTTCGACGATTTCCGAGAGTATGGGCATCAGTTGTTTTTTTCGCGAAACAACGCCTCGCATGATATAGATTGATTCTTCCTGTTTCGGAAGGGTGATCGACTGTTCGAAGTTTCGGTCGGCCGCAATCAGGAGGAGGCTTGAAAGATCGGTGATGTCCGTGACGAGGAGGGCTGAAAAAAGCCTGCCTTTATTCTTGCGCTCGGTTTCCAGCACATCGATAAGTTCCGCCTTGCGCCCGAGAATTTCGTGCGGGTCCTCGACCTCGATCTGGCTTACGGTAAAGGAGAACTCTCCTTCGGTGTATTCCTTCATGTCCTGACCGATCAGATCGGCGGCTGTCCGTCCGGTAATGTTGCTTGCGGCGGTCAGAAGATCCTTTCCGAGTTCGGCTATGTCCAGATTCGTAATGTTGGAAAGATATTCCGCGCAGGCGCGGTCTGTTTTTGTCGTGGTTGCCGACTGCAGTACGAGCGTATCGGCAAGTATGCCGCACAGGAGAATGGAAGCGATTTCTGCCTTGATCGGGATGTGGTTTTCCTGGTACAGCGTTGTAATGATAGTGCTCGTAGCCCCGACCGGCTTATTGATGAACGTGATCGGATTTCTCGTTGGTGGATTCCCCAGGCGATGATGATCGATTATCTCGAGTATATTGTAGTGCTCTATTCCTTCTATAGCTTGAGTCTGTTCGTTATGGTCGACCATTATCACTTCGATATTCGCATCCCGGTACAGATCGCTTTCGGACACGACTCCGATTACCACGGCGTCGTCGTCGACCACCGGCAGGCTTTTCCCCGGCGCATCCGCCAGAATTGCCGCAACCTTTCGTGAAGGGTCGTTGCGGTTGACCGGCTTTACCTCTGTGTTGGACATGCACGAAACAGGCATCGAATAAATGATCAGCAGGGCAGTTGACGCGGTATCGTACGGGCTGATGAGCACCGAAACGTTTTTCTTTTCGGCTTCTTCGCGCAGTTCTTTCGACAGGATGTTCCCGTTCGTAATGATCAGCGCGCGCACGCCCGAGTCGATGGCTTTTTTCTGGATGTCCAGGCGGTTGCCGGAAATGACGATGGTGTTTTCGGGGATGTGCGCTCCCAGGTGCTCGCAAAAGGTGTCGAACTCGGCCGCTGCGATGACGATCGGGCTCTTTTTAATTTCTTTTTCGCGATGCACTATCAGCGCCTGCGTGTGCAGCACAGAGGTAAGCAGTTCTATGCTGGTTTGGATCACCGTTTTTTGCTGCGGGTTGATCATCTTGAGCACTTTCTGGGCAAAGGAGCTGTAGTGGAGGAGCGAGTGGTACCGGCCGTTCGAGTCGATGACGGGGAGGGCGCGGATTTCGTTCTTTTCGAGCGTTTCCATCGCTTCCCACAGGGAGGTTTCCGCATTGATCGTGAGGATATTCGGATTGTAGTAGTATGCGACTTTCGGCACGAGGTCGGGGATGAATTCGGGGAGCGGAACCTTGAATCGGTTAAAGATGTAATCGGTTTGCGGGGTGGGTTTGCCGGCGCGCGCGGCAAAGCAGTTTTTCTGGCCCTGGGCCTGCTTGAGTGCGGTGTATGCGGCCGCCGAGACTATCGAGTCGGTATCCGGGTTGCGGTGGCCGATCACGTAGATTTTCTTGTCGTTCTGTTTGTTTTCCATATTTGTTGACCTAGAGTATATACCGTTCGGCAGGGAAAAGGAACAGCCTGCTGATGCAACGTACCCGCGCGATCTTGTTTCCGGATGTTCCGGATGGTTGCCGGTCTTCCACTGCGATCGTGTTTTTCGGTAGAATAGCGCGTATGATTTCATTGGTCGCATTTCTGGGCAATCACGGTAAAAAGTATGAGGGAAACCGGCACAACGCTGCCTGGCTCTTCGCCGATTCGTTGCCGCTCGTATCTAGCCTTTCCTGGCAATCCAAATTCCGCGGAAGCTTTGCCCGCGCGGATATCCCCTCGCCGGACGGAACGGCCCGTCCCGTGTACTTCCTTAAGCCGGAAACTTACATGAACCTTTCAGGCGAAAGCATTGCCGCCGCCTGCGCCTTTTACCGGGTCAAGCCCGAAGAAGTGCTCGTCGTGCACGACGAGCTCGAGCTTGCGCCGGGGTATGCAAGCCTGAAATGGTCGGGCGGCCTCGGGGGCCACAACGGGCTTCGTTCTGCAAAAGCGTCGCTCGGCACCGCCGATTTCTGGCGCTTGCGCTTTGGCATCGGCCGCCCCGAGCACGCCGACATTGCTGCCTACGTGCTGTCCGACTTTGGCAAGGACGAGCGCATTAGTATGTCCCTCGTCTGGCAGGAAGCAGGGAAACTGCTTGAGCTGGTATTGAAAAACGGGCCTGAACCCTACCTTAAGGAATGGGCCAAGAAAAAGATAACCGGGTAAGATCGGTGCATTGCGTTGCTTCGGCCGGGCTCACCCGGCGGCTGCGCCGAGATCGCTTCAGTTTTATAGGAGAAAAATATGCCGACAGAAACTCAGACCGCCTTCGAGCGGCTTTATCAGACTATAATCCGCCTCCGCGGGCCTGGCGGCTGTCCCTGGGACATCGAGCAGACACCGTTGACCTTGCGCGAAACGCTGATCGAAGAATCCTATGAAACCGTCGAGGCGATCAACGACGGAGACGCGGCCCACGTGAGCGAGGAAATCGGCGACGTGTTTTTGAACGCGGCAATGCTTGCCTATATGTACGAACAGGAAGGCGCTTTCACGGTCGCCGATTCGCTGAACGGCATTTCCGACAAGCTTGTCCGCCGCCATCCCCATGTCTTTGGCGAAACTGACGGCTTTGAAGGCCCGGACAGCGCTGAGCGCACCGATACCGCCGACAAGGTGCTCGCCCAGTGGGACGTGATCAAGCGCGGAGTCGAAGGCCGCAAGGCGGACTCTATTCTGGACGAGGTTTCCCGCGGCATGCCCGCGCTCGAGCGGGCGCACAAGCTGCAGAAAAAGGCGGCGAAGGCGGGCTTCGACTGGAATGCGCTCGACGACGTCTGGCCCAAGGTGGACGAGGAGCTTGCCGAACTGAGGCATGCCGTCGCCCAGGGCGGAAAGACCGAGATCGAGGACGAACTCGGCGATTTGCTCTTTTCTATTGTGAACGTTGCGCGCCACCTCAAGGTCGACCCCGGCGTCGCGCTTACCAGAACGAACGCAAAGTTCACCGCGCGCTTCAAATACGTCGAAAAAACCATGAAGGAGGCCGGCATCCCGATGGACAAGGCCCACCTCAAGGAAATGGACGTCTTCTGGGAAGAGGCGAAGCGTGCGCTCGCTGACTGACCCGGGCAGGCCGCCCGGCCGGGACACTGCCTGCGACACTACCCGCGACACTACCCGCGACACTGGACAGCGCCTGATGCCGAAAGCGCGCCGCAGTTCGCGCAGTTCGCACTGTTCGCGTTATCGGCGCCTGCCGTTTGCCCTTGTACTCGCGGCGCAGTTGTGCGTCCAGTTCGGCGTCCCTCTCGCCTCCGCCGCGGCTTTCCTTTCCTGCACGATCCTCGCGTCGTGCAATTTTAACATCGACGACAATCCTGTCGACCCGAATACAGGCCCCGCCGACCGGTGGGAAACCAAACGGTTTACGGTTGCCGGCGAATCCGGGGTCTATCTTTCCAGGACGTACAAGAACGACGAGTTCCAGTACTACGAAGAACTCTATGCAGATCCAGATACTACAACGATGCCTGTAATCGAACAGGTCAAGCGATTCTCTGCCTTGGGCGAACTTCGCTACATCGAGCGATACTCGATTTCCGATGACGGAACGGTTCTCAGGGTGTTCCGGTACACTGCCGAAGGCGAGCTGCTGTATTCGAAGGCGTATGTGTATGACAGCTCCGGTGATTCGGGCAAGCTGGTTCGCTGGTATTATTTTGGTGCAGACGGTCTTGCCTCGAGCGCGCTTGCATACAAATGGGAAGAGGATGATTCGGGCCGGCTTCTTGCCGTTGTTTCATTCGCGCCTGTCTCGGACACTTATTCTACACTCGAATCCAAATCCTCCGTAAGCTGGTTCTACCTCCCCAATTCCAAAGACTGGAGTCTTGAAGCCAGACGCGGTGATGATCCCTGGTCTCTTGGTTCGGATCCTCCAAACTTGAAATATCCTGAAGCCGGCAGAGATACCGAGGTAGCCCATACCTTGAGCGATGAAGTACCGCTCGCTTCTGTGGCCGACCCTGAACTGGCAGACCTTCCGGTTCCGGAAGTGCTGGACGACAGCCTT
The DNA here is from genome assembly GCA_004294945.1 of Treponema sp. Classification (GTDB taxonomy): domain Bacteria; phylum Spirochaetota; class Spirochaetia; order Treponematales; family Treponemataceae; genus Teretinema. The sequence goes on along the minus strand of SHOL01000060.1, from coordinate 2,821 downwards.
GACCTGGTCAACTACCGCCTCGCCTGGAAGGATACCGACGGCTCGTCCCTGGTCAAGGTTGAACCGCTTCCCGGCGGAAGCATTTTCCGTCCGGTCAGCATGGAGCGCACCGACCGCAGGCTCGGCAACAGCACCGTCAGGATGAATCTTTCCTACGACGCCGAATCCGGCCGTATTTCCGCGAAGGAAACGTACTACGGCAATACGCTTGCGCTCCGCATCGCAATGACCTACGACACTGACGGATTCCCGACCTCCATGGACACTACCGGCGCGGCGCTCCTGTTTCCCTGAAATACGACATCACGTGGGGAGACGGCCACTCGCTCGACCGGCTTGACCTTCGGGTGAACGGTGCCCTGATGCAGTATTTTGTGTTCGAGTACAACGTTGGCGATGCAATCGACGGAGTGGACGACGCGCTGTCCAGCCTGCCGCTTACCCTGTCAGACGCCTGCACGTTCGACGTGTTCGACTTCGGCAACGCGTTCAAGACTGCGATCGAAACTGCCGGCATGTCGATCGCCCACTACGACGGCAGCAAAAATCTGATTGAAACCTTCAAGCTGGGCGCTCTGACGGACGATGAAGACAACAATATCGGCTTGAAGGCCGAAGTATGGACTGCTCCGTCTGAAGCGCATCCCGACGGCGAGTTGAACGGTTCTTACCGAATCTGTTATGACAACGGTCTTGCGGTATCGCTGGGCGCCTACAAAGCGGACGGTACTTCGTTGTGGACGCAGTCCTACGGCTATACTGAAAGCGACGTCGCCGCTTTCATCGACAGTCTCGGGCTGCCTGACCAAAGCGATTTGAAGACTTTCTTTGCCGAGGTCGGTTCTCTGTATGAAACCTGGGTGCCCGAAGACCTCAAGGACGATTTGGATGAAGTCGCGACAGGCGCCCTGGACGATCCTAAAGGTACAGTCAAGAAACTGGAAGACAGGGCTGCGTCTGCCTACGCCTCGATAGACATGGGCGCGATCCGCATGCTGTTCGACTTTCTGCTCTAATACAGGGCACCTGTAAAAAACTTTCTGCGAATCGAAAACGCTCCCGGAAGCCTGAAGCTACCGGGAGCGTTTTATTTGAGTGTGACAGCATTTACAACGCATTGACAAGCAGACCCGGATATGCGGTGGAAATGCGCATTACGGGTAATCAGAACTGCATCAGACGGTTCATGCTGATTCCCCTTACCGTACCGAGATGGCCCAGCTTTTTGCCGGGATTGCGGCAAAGGCAGGATCGGCGTCGAATTGACCTGCTCGAACGGTGCCGGTTCCGCGGTTAAAGAGCACGGTGATGCGTTTCGGTGCTCCGGGCGCGATGCCTGCCCGTCCATTGGCAGCTTCGGTGTCGCGGTGTGCGCTGATGCGAACGCCGAACAGGTCCGGCTGCGAGCTGTCGTAGAGCCATTCACGCGAACCGCGGTTCACAAGGACGGCGTTTTCCTTCCTGAGGGCGATGATGCTTGTAAGAAAGTCGAGCTGTCCTTCTTCTTGCGATTCAGGATCGTCCCAGGGCATGCACCGCCTGCAGTCCGGGTCGTGCCCGCCGCGAATGCCGTATTCGCTGCCGTAGTAGAAGCACGGTGAGCCCGGAAGGAGCGCAAGCAGGAGCCATGCCTGGCGAGCCAGGGAGACGTCGTCTTTGAGCGTATGCAGCAGCCGCTCGGTGTCGTGTGAATCGAGCAGGTTAAAGCCGGCCCGAATCACCGGCAGAGGGTAGGAGAGTTCCAGTGTGGTCATGCGCTCGGCAAGAGCGCGGCCGTCGGGAATTTCACGGTTTGCCGTGAGGAAGTTGGTAATCGCCTGGCCAAAGTGGTAGTTCATGATTGCGTCGTACTGGTCGCCCCTGAGCCAGTCGATGGAGTGGTGCCAGATTTCGCCGACGATGTAGGCATCCGGCTTGACGCCTTTTACTGCGGCGCGGAACGCGCGCCAGAATGCGTGATCGACTTCGTTAGCTACGTCGAGCCTCCACCCGTCGATGTCGCACTCTCGAATATAGTGGGTCGCGACCTTCAACAAATAGTCTTTGACTTCCGGATTACTGGTGTTGAGTTTGGGCATGCCCGTCGTAAACGCGAATGTGTGGAAATTCGCCTGGTGCGAGTCGCCGTCGTCCGTGCGCGCTTTGCCGGTTGCGGGGTCGGTGCCGAAGAGGGGGAAGCCGTTGATGACGAACCAGTTGCGGTAACGGGATGCCTCTCCGTGTTCGAGGACGTCCTGCCAGGGCGCAAAATGGGTGCCTGCATGATTGAATACTGCGTCGAGTATGATTCTGATGCCCCGTTTGTGGCATTCGGCGACAAGTTCGCGCAGGTCGTCTTCGGTGCCGAAGGCCGGGTCGATTTTGAGGTAGTCGGCGGTGTCGTATTTGTGGACGCTCGGGGATTCGAAGATGGGTGTGAGGTAGATGCCGTTGCAGCCGAGAGAGGCAATGTGGTCCAGTTTTGCGGTGATGCCACGGAGGTTGCCGCCGTAGAATTCCTTGTTGGTGACGGGACCGTGCTGCCATTCGAGCGTTTTACCGGTGCGGGCAGTGGTGTTTTTTTCTGTGCCTGAAGCGGCGTCGGGATTGTGGTAGCGCTCGGGAAAAATCTGGTACCAGACCGTGTCTGCAATCCACTCGGGCGCGTGGAAGATTTCGGCCGGCTGGATGTACGGGAATATGAACGTGTTCCAGGTGTTCCACCGGTCCGGCGGAGAAACAAGACCTTTTTCGCCGAATTCGCAGGTTTCGCCGTTTGCGTGGACAAGAAACCAGTATTTGAGCCGTTTGTACGGCGGTGTGATGCGGATTTCCCAGAAGT
>SHOL01000252.1 GCA_004294945.1 Treponema sp. | reverse complement strand
CTCCGTTCCTTCAGTGAAAAACACATCGAGCAGCACAGTCGATTCGGCAGCGGCGGGGAGCACCATCCCTTCGACATCTTTGACTATCCTGAAGGTTTTGCCTTTCAGATCAGCGTAAAAGAACGTAAAGCCGGTCGATTCATCCAGAGATCCAAAAAAAGACACCTGATCACCGTCTGAACGCACCCACCCGTAGGTTGCGCCGTGGAGATCACCACGGCGTCCTGAATACCGCTGAAATTCATAGTCGGCGTAGCGGTTGAGCCAGTTTTTTTCGATAATCGGACCAAGAATCTTTGATGGAGCTTTCATGCGATCGCGAATGCCGAATTCCTTCGTGTCGGTCCAGGACTGATACCCGTTCAGAAACACCCGCTCCCTGCCTGTTTTGATAAACGGCAGTGCGCATTCGACAGCGAGTATGTGTGTGTGGGATTCTGCAGACACGGAAAGCGTCAAACGCTTTTCGCCGCCGGTGCGTTCCAACGAGCTTTTCAGACTGAACCCGTTTTCTGCACAATCGGTGTGCGCATTGAAAGGAATCCGCGAAACGCGGCCGTTGCTGGAATAGACAAGAAAACCGTCACATGTAAAATCGATCATACTTTCATTATTTGCCATGTCGGCGTTTATTTCAATGTAAAAAATGGTTGAAATTTTCAGCACATCTGTGCGCACGAGCGGGCGGATTAGTCCTTGCCAACCGGATAAAACTGCCGCATCATGGAATCTATGACCAATCTCTTGCGTTTTTCCATCCCGCTGTGCATTTTCTGCACGGTACTTGCAGCTGCCAGCTGTTCAGCATCTCACCAAGTTCTGGCTACAAACGGTTTTGCCGATCTTTCCGACGCCGATTTTTCCGGCGGCGGTCCGGCAACAGTCCGGGGTGAATGGCTGTTTCGCGCGCTGGATGCCGACATTCCGGTTTCCGTACCTTCCAACTGGAAAGGACTCAGGATTCCGCAAGCCGGCGGACAAAGCATTACGCTTGACGCTTGGGGGAGCGCTTCCTACCGCCTGGAACTGGCCTTGCCGGACTCGCCAGAGAGGGTGCAGGATCTGATGCTCCGCATCGGAGAAGCCGGAACCGCAAGCACCGTATCCCTGAACGGCCGTGTCATCGCCAGAACCGGGACTGCCGGATCCACCGCCGGCGAGACAGTGCCCGACGTCCGCGTCCGCTACCTCCCGGTCGAACCGGTTCCAGGGATAAACACCCTGGAAATTACAGTATCCAATTTCGACGACTCCAATGGCGGCGGTCTATGGGGCACGTTAACCATCGGAAAAAGCCGCGACATTGTCCGCCTGCACTATGCCCGTACCATCCAGGAATCCCTGCTGGCCGGTATTTTTGTCATCATGTGCCTGTATTATCTTGCTATTTTTTTGTATCGGCGCAGCGATTTCGCACTTCTCGCCTTCGCCCTCATTTGTGCCGCTTTTTTCTTCCGGCAAGTATCCACCGGCGAAAAAATTCTGGCGCTCGTACTACCCGAAATTCCATGGCGCACGCTTGTCCGGATCGAATATTTGAGCATTTTCCTCCTTGCGCCGCTGTATATCGCCTTCTTTTCGCTGATCTACCCCCCCAGCGGACGGCTCCTGACCGTGTTTCGTGTGTTCGCAGGCATTGGAACTGCAGGCGTCCTGGCAGTCGCTGTATTGCCTGTTCCGGTTTTCATTTCCATTCTGCACGCATTTCAGGTCTACTGGCTGGTCATGTTCGCCTGGGTCTGGTACTTGCTCGTCCGTGCGCTCCGCGAAAAAAAAAGCGATTCTGTCCTCCTGTTTTCGAGCTACACGCTTCTTGTGTTTGCCGCAGTCAATGATCTATTGCTCACCAGACTCTATATACCGACACTTCCGCTGGTAACCAGCGCGCAAGCGGTATTTATTTTTATCCAGTCTCTCGTACTTTCCAGACGATTCGCGCGCGAATACCGGCAATCCAGGAATCTTGCGGAACTGAACGAGCACCTGAAGGCGCTCGACGATGCTAAAACGAAGTTCTTCACCGCGAGTTCTCATGAGCTGCGTACGCCGGTTACCCTCATAACCACGCCGCTTGAAGCGATTATGGACGGCAAATACGGCGACTCTATCCGGTGCGACGCCCCGGTGTTCGCTCTCGTAAAACGGAACTGCGACCGGCTCAAGCGCCTGGCAGAAGAACTGCTTGATTTTCTGCGGTTCGATTCCGGCGCGGTGCAGCCGAATCCGAAAGCAGTCGACCTTGGCGTCTGGCTTTCCGGCTACTCCAGGCTTTTCCAGCCCGACGCTGTCCGGCGGAAGGTATCGCTTTCTACCGGGCTTGCTTCGGGTACGGTTGCCCGTGTCGACCCGGTTCTCCTGGAAACTGTCGTCCTTAATCTGCTTTCGAATGCGCTCAAGCACACGCCCGAAGGCGGCACGGT
>SHOL01000059.1:10816-13174 GCA_004294945.1 Treponema sp. | reverse complement strand
GAACGAGACCAGCGCGTTTTCCCGAAGGTGCAGGGCCGAAAACGCAGTGCGGACTCCGTCGTACTCGATGTATTCGGTAATTTCCGCCGCATCGCGCGAAATCAGTGTGCCGCCGGGAAACGTGAACGCAGAGCCGATCTGAAGCCGGAATTCGTGTGCCCCGAGTATCTTCAGCGTTTTTTCGCCGCGCGGAAGGCGGAACGTCAACGTACGGTTGACTGCCCGTCCGGCGTCAAACGCATACCGGGCCGCGCACAACAGCGCATCGTCGGCTTCAGATAGCTGTACTCCGGCCTGATCCCAGATTCTGATGGTATTGTCCGCGTACAAAAAGACAACCGATGATGCACCGATACCGTACTTGCGGTCGCACATTCTGATCGCAGCGATGGATTGGCGGTCGGGACCAAAATCGCTGACCGCTTCCTCCCGGGTCATGTGTCCCGGAGGATTTACATGGGAAAAATCCACAAGAATCGTTCCGTTTCCGGCAAGCTGGAGCTTGTAGAACGGGAGCGTCACTGGCGGCTGGTCCGTAAATTGCGTTTCGCGTCGAACCGCGCTTTCGCAAGGTGAATCAGCTTCATCACAAGGTCGCCGTAGGGCAGTCCCGACGCTTCGCACATCTTCGGGAACATCGAAATCGATGTAAATCCGGGGATAGTATTGATTTCGTTCAGGTAGAGCGTATCATTCCGCTTGTCAATAAAGAAATCGACGCGGGAAAGGCCTGAAAGGTCGAGCGTTTTGTATGCCTGTACCGCAATTTGCCGCACCTTCTTGGTTGTCTGCTCGCTGATGTCCGCAGGGATTTTCAGCGACGCGCCGTCCGGATCGGTATACTTTGCATCGTAATCATAAAATTCGTGGGTCGGGATAATTTCTCCCGGAGTATAGGCGACCGGCGCTTCATTACCGGTAACCGAGCATTCAATTTCACGGGCAGGAACAAAGGGTTCAATAATAATCTTGTCGTCCCAGGCAAAGGCTTCTCCCGCCTTTTTTTCCAACTCTTCCCTGTTCGACGCCTTGGACGCGCCAACCGAGCTTCCGGCGCAGGACGGTTTGACGAACAGCGGATACGAAAGGTCCTTTTCCGCTTTCTGGACTAGCACTCTCCGTTCCGCTTCATTATTCCAGTCTGAATATTTCACCGCGATGAACGGCACCACGGGAAGGCCTGCGGCCTGCCAGAGCACCTTTGCTTTTTCCTTGTCCATCGCGAGTGCGCTCGCCATAACCCCGCCGCCGACGTACGGAACATCGGCCATTTCAAACAGCCCCTGAATCGTGCCGTCTTCGCCGAACGAACCGTGGAGCACCGGAAAAACTGCGTCCACCGGAATTGTCCCGCTTTCACATCGGAAGGCGCCCGCGCATCCGCCGCCGGGAACAACCGAAACACGCGTTGATTCGCTTTCGCGAATTGCAAGCACTGCTTCAGGATTATTCCTGATTCGCTCCAGCTCTGCATCATCCTGCACATACCAGGCGCCGGATTTCGTAATACCGATCAAATACACGCGATTCGCAGCGGCCGGTATGTTGCGCGCTATCGACGATGCCGAAAGGAGAGAAACTTCGTGCTCTCCCGATTTTCCTCCGAAAACAACTGCTATATTCATAGTAGACTCCCTCAAAACGCCTTTCCGTTATAGCCAAGTTCGCCGAGCGCTGTCTCCGCCTCGGCAATTTCATCGTACGGTTCTGTAAAATCCTTATGAATAATCGAATTTTCGTGCCCCTTGCCCAAAAGCAGCACCAGGTCTCCGCTACCCGCAAGCGATAACGCCTTCCGGATCGCCTGTTTGCGGTCCGGAATTATATAGAGGGTTTCGTTCCGTTTCTTGTCGGTAATTCCCGCAGCAATCATTTCCAGCAGCTCCACGGGGTCTTCCCCGCGCGGATCTTCGTCTGCAAGAATCACGATATCCGAATACGCCCCTGCAATTTGTCCCTGCTCCGGACGCTTGAGGGTGTCCCGTTCACCGCCTGAACCGAACACGCTGATAATGTTGCCGGCAATCCGTTTTCTCAAGGAAGGAAATATCGAAAGGAAGGATGAAGGAGTGTGCGCATAGTCGACGAGCACCTCAAACGGCTGTCCGGCATCGACGACGGTCATGCGTCCTTTTACCGGCTTCAGTAATGCGGCCGTTCCGGCCAAACGCCCTGCCGGGACATCAAGAAGCCGGGCGACGACGATCAGGGCAGCAAGCGTGTTGTATACGTTGAAGGCGCCGGGGAGGTTTATTCTGACGGGACTCGAAATGTCTCCGGGTTCAGCGAGTGTGAAGTTGACACCGGTGGCGTCCGGTTCGATGGCCGAAGCCGAAAGTCCCTGACGGGCAGTGGCCC
>SHOL01000059.1:0-10806 GCA_004294945.1 Treponema sp. | reverse complement strand
ACCGTACACCGGCTTTTTTGTTGCTGCGCGGAAGTAGGGAGCTGCCGGGTCTTCTTCGTTAACGACGCCGAACGCGGGAACCTGTTTTCCTTTTTTAATGTGATCGTGCGTGTCCAGTGCGCGGAACAGATTCGCCTTGTCGCTCTTGTACTGTTCGTGTGTGCCATGAAATTCAAGATGCTCGTGCGTGACATTCGTCATGACGCCAACGTCGAAAAGCACGTCCCCCAGACGATTGGTTCTGACCGAAAGCCCGTGCGAGGAAGACTCGATTACTGCATATTCAACGCCGTTGTCGCGCATCGCCGCGAGTTTCTTGTGAATGGTGACCGCTTCGGGCGTCGTCTGGTGCTCAGGGTTCGGCAATACTTCGCCGCCAAGGCTGTAGTCGACTGTGGAGATAAAGCCGGCTTTTTTCCCCGCTAGAATGAGTAGCTGATAGATGAGGGATACGGTGGTACTTTTACCTTCAGTGCCGGTGACTCCGATGACGACCAGGTCCCGGCAGGGGTAGCCGTAGAAGGCTGCTGCCAATGGAGACATCGCATGTCGGGAATCTTCGACCTTGAGGTAGGTGACACCGGGCGCAAATTCGCTCAGGTCCGATGAATGGACAACGGCCGTCGCGCCGTTCGCAATCGCCTGCGGAATATATTTTGCGCCGTCGGTATGAATTCCGCTCAGCGCAAAGAAAAGGGAGCCCGGTACGGCCTGCCGTGAATCGTAACAAAGATCGGTAATCGTCTGGTCTTCCGGACCGGTCCGTGAAAGGACGGGTACGCTGGTAATAAACTTGGACAGTTGGTTGGTCATGACAAGATTGATTGTATCAACCGCGCTCCCTGTTGGCAAGACTTGCGCTTACAGGGTATGGTGTTAAATATGTTTGAAGTACGAGTGGAAGCGGAATTCGCTGCTGCGCATTTTCTTGCCGATTACCACGGAAAATGCGAACGGCTCCATGGCCATAACTACAGGGTTCTCGCGCATGCCCGCGGAACGGAACTCGATGCAGGCGGGATGCTTGTTGATTTTGGTGTGCTGAAAAAGGCGCTCCGGGATGTGTGCTCCTCGCTTGACCATTCGAATTTAAACGATATGGAAGCGTTTTCCAATAACCCGAGCGCGGAGCGGATTGCCCGCTACGTATTCAAACGCCTTCGGGAACTGCTGCCCGGCTGTCCGCTTGCTGCAGTCGACGTGTATGAAACGCCGACAAGCCGCGCCCGCTACAGCGAATAACGCGCATTGATGCTCGCGGGCGGCCTGTAAGGCGAACCGGTCAGAGCCTGACCGGTATGCCCTGCTCTGCGAGTTCTTTCTTGATCGAGCCGACAGTATAGTCTCCCGAATGTACCATCGAGGCGATCAGCGCCGCGTCGGCCTTGCCGTGTGTCAGCACCTCGGCCATGTGCGCCGGAGTTCCGGCACCGCCTGAAGCGACAACCGGGATCGACACCCGTTCGGAGATCATTCTCGTAAGGGGGATTTCGTAGCCGTCCCTGGTGCCGTCGGCATCTATCGAGTTGAGCACGATTTCTCCCGCCCCCCGTTTTTCTGCCTCTATCGCCCATTCGAGGGCATCCAGTCCGGTTGCAACCCGGCCGCCATTGATAAACACCCGGTAACCGGACTTCATTGCACTGTCGCGCTTTGCGTCCATGCCGAGCACGATGCACTGGTTTCCGAAAATCGCCGCTCCTTTAGAAAGCAGCTCCGGGTCGCGCACCGCCGGAGAGTTGATACTGATTTTTTCGGCGCCGGCAAGAATCGTGTTGCGGATGTCCTGTACAGTCGAAATACCGCCCCCGACGCAAAACGGTATGTGGACCGTCTCCGCTACCCGTCTGATCAGGTCGAGCGTCGGTCCGCGATCCCGTGCCGAGGCCATAATGTCGTAGAACACCAGTTCATCGACGCCCTGCCGGTAGTATTCGGCAGCCATGACAACCGGGTCTCCGATGTCGACATTATCGAGGAATTTTACACCCTTTGTGGTGCGTCCGTCTTTCACGTCAAGGCAGATGAGTATTCTTTTTTTCAGCATACCGAAGCTCCTTTGGTCGACGCGCCGCAGTAGTTTGCAAGCAGTACGAGTCCGTGCGCCCCCGATTTCTCCGGGTGGAACTGGACTGCTTCGATGTTGCCGTATTTGACGGCGCACGGGACGCTGATACCATAGTCTGCGGCAGCAGTAACCACCGACGGATCGGCAGGATCTATATAGTAGGAATGTACAAAGTAAAAGTCCGAGTGTTCGGGAATACCGTCGAAGAGGCGTGAGCCGCCGTTTTTCCAGGCAATATCGTTCCAGCCCATGTGCGGAACCTTGAGTCCTTTTTCCTTAAAAGAAGCGGGGAATTTGCGTACACTGCCGGGAATCAGACCCAGGCACGGCGTATCGCGCTCCTCAGAATGTTCGAAGATAATCTGCGAACCAAGGCAGACGCCCAATAGCGGTTTGCCCGAACGGGCCCAGTCCTTGAGGAACACATCGAAGCCCGCTTTTTTCAGTTCCTGCATGGCAAAGGCTGCCTCGCCCACGCCCGGGAAAATCAGCCGATCTGCGCTTTCCAGGTCGGCCGGTGTGCGCGATATCCGGTATTCGACACCGAGCGAGAGTAAGGCAAGCTCGACGCTGCGGATATTTCCCGCGTTGTAGTCAACTATTCCTGTCATTGTGTTATCCTACCGGCGGGCGCAGGAGTCGTCAAGAAGGAGGATCGGCGGACGCCAGGAGCAACGGCAGTCGTCAAGAGTGCCGTTCATTCTGCCGATATGCAAAGCATGACGCTGTCCGAACTATTGAACCTGATACAACTGGTTGTCTTGTCTCCTGAAGTGATCGGCGTAACTGTCGTCGTTATTGCGTATATAATAATTGTCAACTACGTGGTCGCGTACCGCAAACGGCCCGCCGGTCAGCTAAAATCCAGGAAGAAAAAAGGAAAGGGCGGTGATGCGGCGGCAGCCGATGCAGAAGCTGCAGAATCTCGGGACGATGACTCTGGCGATGAGGATGAAGTGCCGCCGCCACGGAAGAGAAGAACGTAGTGGCTTTCGAAAGTAACCGGCTTTTTTTTTAAATCGGCTCACCCGGCTTTTGAAATCGGCTCAACCTGCAGTTTTTTTCTTTCGTAAGACCGTCCGGCTGCGGACGATCTTCAGGCGGCCTTTCCAGAATATCCCCTTTATTTCTTCTATTTTGTTGTCCTTCATCAATCCTTTCAGGATCATCTTTGCGTCCTTTCTGCTCCAGGGGCGGACTCCGTATTTCTGTGCCATAGAACGGTTTGCAATACCGGTTGTTTCTTCGGCCGCTTCGTCGAGCGTGCGGCTCCGTTCGTTCCGGGAAAGCCAGGCAAGCATAGCCTTTTCGTCGCGGGCTTCAGGGTCTGCCTTTCCGCTGCATACATCGCAGCCTGAACAGGCTGTCGCTTCGCCGCCGGGCGCATCCTTTCCAGCTGCGGGGTCTCCGAGGGCTTCCAGCAGAACTGTCCGTCTGCACCGGTCCCCGCGGGCAAAATCCGCCATGGCGTACGCCCGCTTTTCTCCAATAATCGCGGCATTCCGCGCAAGCGCTTTTTCGTCGTCGGCACTCCACAAAAGTACTGCTTCTGCAACAGTCCCGTCCCTGCCGCCCCGTCCTGCTTCCTGGATGTAGGCTTCGGCCGTCGGAGATGGATCCCGATGAATTACCGAACGCACATCTTTTTTGTCGACTCCCATTCCCCAGGCGCAGGTGGTTACCAGAATTGCCCGCCGATGGCCGTGGAACCAGGATTCGACTTCGAGTTTTTCATTTTTCTGCAGGCCGGCATGATAGAACCGTATGTCGCGGTCGTGCAGGCGTTCCCGAAGCAGTTTTGCCGTCCGTTCGGTACCGCCGCGGGTCGCGCAGAAAATGACCATCGGCCGCTCGTGCCGGCTTGCCTCCAGCACCAGTGCGCTTTCCTTGGCGCGGCAGCGTACCACGCTGTATACAATATTCGGTCGGTCTCCCGCGGAGCGGACGACGTGGGCGCTTCCGGCAAACAGCACTTCCGAAACGCGCGCGAGCACCTGTGGAGATGCCGTCGCGGTGAATGCAGTTACCGCAGGCGGATCAAGCCCTGAAATGAGCGTCCCGAGTGCAAGGTACGCGGGACGGAAGGTATCTCCCCATTCCGAAACACAATGGGCTTCATCGATGGCAATATGTGCCGGTTTTCGCGCTGCGATGCGCCTGAACACTGCGCTCCCTGAAATCGGGCCGGTGTCGTCCTTCCGGATTTCGCCGATGAGCACTTCGGGATTCGCGATTACGAGCCGCGCAGGCGGACGGCCGTCGGTTCCTTCGAGCCTGCGGAACTGTGCTTCGCGCTCTTCCTTCGACTGGGAGCCGCGGAACAGTGCCGGGTCGAGCCCTGCTTCAATCATGCGGCGGAGCTGGTCGCCCATGAGGGCGAGAAGGGGATAGATGACAAGGGTCGGGCCGTCCAGAAACAGGGCAGGCACCTGGAAGCACAGGGATTTGCCGGTGCCGGTCGGAAGGAGGATTATCTGCCGGCCGCGGAGGGCTCCGTCCTCGTCGAACAGTTCGTCGTCGTCATTTTGGTCTGTCGGTTCATCGCTGCCGGTACTCATGTCGCCTCCGGTACTGATGTCATCGACGTTGGTGCGGGCGGCTTCGCGCGGGGTGTTATTCCGGGCGTTTCGAGCCGCTGCAGCTGTCGCCGAGGCTGCGGCATCCAGGATGTTTGCGACGACAAGCCGTTGCCAGGGGTAGAGGTATTCGATACCGAATGTATCACGCGCTGCACGGGCGACCGGATCTTCTGCCGTTTCGCCGGGTTCGCCGGGTTTGAACGTTTCGCCTGTTTTGAACGTTTCGCCGGTTTCATCAGGGGTGTCTGTGTCCATGCATTGCTTATTGTCCATCGCGCTCTGTTTTGCCCATGTGAGGCTCTTTTTAAAACCCGGAAAGTTTTGAAATCGGCTTTTAAAATCGGTTCATGTATTTATGGGCACCGAGAAAAACTGATCGAGTTTTTCGAGGTGCCCTTATGCCATTCTGAGAGTATCGCGCATTACTGTGTGGAGATTCGAATATGAGAAAAAAAGTGCCTGTTAAGGCGATCGTGCGTGCTGGCGTTCCCCTTGTTCTGTTTATTGTTTTCGCGCTGGCACTGTCCTTTCCGAAGTATGTGCCGTTTTTTCAGATTAGGCATGAAAAACACGAGGGCATCGGCAGCGTTGTATATGTGGTTCCGTCTGGAGCGGGTTCCATCGATCTTGTGATGAAAAAAGTTCCTGCAGGGACGGCTCCCCGCGGCTGTACGGATGAGCCAGGAGGGACTGTTGTCCGTTCGCCTTTTCTTCTTGCCCGGACGGAAACGTCGAACAGACTGTGGTCTGCGGTGTGCGAACGGGCTGAGAAACACAGTTTTTTGTTTTCCGGACTGGCGATTCGCGGAAATGCCCCTGACGCGCCGGTGGAAGGAGTTAGCTGGCGCGATGCGGTCGTTTGGTGTAATGCCCTTTCGGTTCAGCTGTCGCTGACGCCGGTTTATTACGAAGATGACGCCTGTACGGAACCGGTGCGGTCCTTCGCATGGCTTGAATTCCCGGGCGATGCGGTAGCCGTCAAAGCTGATGCCGATGGTTTTCGCCTTCCTGCAAGCGCAGAGTGGGAGTTCGCCGCCCGGTATCTCGACGGGTTTTCCTGGACTCCGGGCTCTCACCCGTCCGGAAGCGCTGATGCATATCATTTGTATGTACAGTCGGCGGGGTATGCGGTGTTCGACGCCGAGTCGGCCGCTCCGTGCGCTTCTCTGGCGCCGAACAGGCTCGGCATCTACGACATGAGCGGGAATGTCTGGGAATGGTGTTTTGACCAGATGCCCGATCCACTTTCCACAACGGGCTTTGATTCTGAGGGGAAACGCGTTGTAAGAGGTGGCAGTTGGGCGGGAAATGCATACCGGCTGCAGATCGGCGGCGAGTTCGGCTCGCTTCCCGATGCCGTCGAGCAGGGACAGGGGTTTCGCGTCGCACGAACCGGCTGGCAGGACGCCCGAACCGGCCGGGACTAAGGCGGGTGCGGTGCCTTTGGCCCAAAGAAGCCGCGGCTCAATGGGCCTCGCGTCAGCATCCACGTCGTTCGGTTATGTCAGCGCGGCTTCCAGCTCCGCCACAATGCGCGCGAATTCGGCGCAGGCGGCCTTGACCGGTTCGGGACTGAGCATGTCGACACCGGCAACCCGGAGAGCCTCTATCGGATAGCGCGAACCGCCCGATTTCAGGAAGCGGAAGTAATCATCCCGTTCGGATTTTCCTCCGGCGCTGATCCTCTGTGCGAGCGCGAGCGAGGCCGAGATACCGGTCGCATACTTGTACACGTAGAAGGCGTTGTAAAAATGCGGAATCCGCAGGCCTTCAAGGTCGCTTTGCTCCTCGAACTGCATCAGGGGTCCGAAGTAGGCTTCCAGCAGTTTCCGGTATTCGCTCCTGAGGATTTCGGCCGTCAGCGGCGTGCCGGATTCGACGAGCGCGTGCGTGCGGTGCTCGTACTCGGCAAACATGGTCTGCCGGTAGAGGGTGGCAAGAATGTCGGAAGCTCTGGTCGAAAGCAGGTAGGCCCGCATCTGCGCGGAGCCGGCATGCTTCAGGAGGTGCCGGAACAGCAGATCCTCGTTGAGCGTCGAGGCGACTTCGGCTTCGAAAATCGTGTAATTGTAGGACATGAACGGGTTGCTTCTTGCCGAGTACCAGCTGTGCATCGAGTGGCCGCCCTCGTGTGCGAGCGTGAAAACGTCCCGGATCACCTCGTCCTTGTAGTTCATCAGAATGTACGGGTCGCCCTCGTAGCCTCCCGAAGAAAAGGCTCCCGACCGCTTGCCCCTGTTTTCGTAGCGGTCAACCCAGCCTCCGAGCAGTCCCTTCGTCAGCGTTTGGACGTATTCGTCTCCGAGGGGCGCGACCGCCTTTCCTATCAGGCCGACCGCATCCTCGTACGGAGTCGTTTGTTTTACCGCCTGCACCAGCGGAACGTAGACATCGTAGTGGCGAAGCTCGTCGAGTCCGAGAACCCGCTTCCGGAGCGCATAGTAGCGGTGCAGGGCATCAAGATTTGACCTTACGGTCGAAACGAGATTGTCGTAGACGGTTTCGGCGACCTTGTCCGGGAACAGGGCCATGGCCCGGGCGCTCTCGTATCCGCGTATGCGCGCGAGCGCGACATCCTGGTTGACGCTTCCTGCGTACAGCGAGGCGATCGTGTTTTTGTGCGCGTCGAAGGAGGCGTAGAATTTGAGGTACGCGTCCTTGCGCACGGCGCGGTCCGGGTCTTCCATAAAGCGCGACCAGGTAGTCTGGCTTAATGGCTTGGGGCCGTCCTTCGTGTCGACGGTGCCGAAATCCATGTCGACGTTCGTCAGCGCCGAAAACGCCGTGCGCGGCGCCTGGTCGCCCTCGATCTTGAGCGCGAGGATGCGTTCTTCCTTTTCGCCCAGGATATAGGGCTTGAGCCGTAAAAGCTTGTCGAGCCAGACGCGGTAGGCTTCAAGCCGCGCATCGGCGCTTTTCGCGAGGCTGTCGGGGATCGTCTGGAGGGCAGGCACGAGCCAGCTGGTTTCCGCCTCGAAGGCGCTGGCGGCCATCATGTACCTGCCGAAGCGGTCGAGGTTCGCGGCATCGCTTTCATCTGCGGATTTTTTGAGAAATGCGTAGTTGCTCAGTTTTTCGCCGAGCTGCTGGGCCTGTGCGTAGGCGTCGAGACAGTCGGCGAAGGTGCCTGCAGAAAGCTTGTCAGGAGAGGCGAACGCCGGTTTGAAGGCGTTGACGGCTGCCGCAAGGCCGGAAAACCGGGCGAGCTCGCCGTTCCACTGTTCGTCGCTTTCAAAAAGGGACGCAAGATTCCAGGTGTCGCCGGGTGCGACTTCGGATCTGGCGGGTATGGTTGTTTGTTTCATGCGGAAAAGATACAATAATAGGGATGACTGAGCAACTGTCCCCGTTCCGGATTAAACGCGGCCGGCGAATCTTCGATTCCTACAGCGCCATCAATTCCTTTTCCTTCGCGCTGGTGACCGGAAATACAGTGACGCTGTACGCTCTCGCGCTCGGAGCGAGCAGTACATCCATCGGTTTTTTGAGCGCGTTCATGTATCTTTCGTTCTTCGCCATCCCGCTCGGGAAGCTTGCCCTCAAGCGGTCGACCCTCGTCAAAACGTTTGCGAACTCCTGGATGCTCCGCAATTCTTCCCTCGTTCCGCTTTTGGCCATGCCCTGGCTTGCCGCGACAGCCGGAGCCCGCACTGCCTTGACGGTGCTGCTCGCCTGTGTCTTCTTTTTCAACTTTTTCCGGGGCATCGGGCTGATCGCGAACAATCCAGTTATCGGCATTCTCGCTCCCGGCAAGGACCGGGGCGAATACATCGTGCGCCTCTCGCTCATCAATAACGGGACTGCGCTCCTTGCAACCGTCGGTCTTGCAGTGCTTTTGAGGATCGACTCGGGAATTCAGACCTACAATCTCGTTGTTCTCGTCGGTATCATCACCGGCATACTGGCCTCCCTCCTCCTGTACCGGCTGCCCGAGCCTCAGCGCGACCGGCCCATTCCCGGCAAGACGACCGGAACCTTCCGCGCAAACCTTGCAAAATCCTTTGCCGATCCCAACTTCAGGCGCTTTCTTTCCGCCTATCTCGTCGTCGGACTCGGCATCGGCATGGCGCGCCCGTTCATCATTGTATTCTGCAAGGAAGTGTACGGCCAGAGCGACAGCATCGTTACCGTGTTCACGATCTGTTCCAGCCTCGGCGCCCTTGTGATGGGCCTGGTGATGCGCCTCGTCATTGACCGCCTCGGCGCAAAGCCCATGTTCGTCATCTTTACCGCAATAAGCCTTGCAAGTCTCGTTCCCGCCCTCGTTGCACCCGGAATAGGCTCTGCGTCCTTCGCCGTCGTATTTCTCGCGCTGCTCTCGGCTGCCACCAACATGGGTTTTGCCGGCCAGGAAAACGCTGCGCAAACCTATTTTTTCGGCATGGTTCCCAAGGAATCGATCCTCGATCTGAGCATGCTCTACTATTTCATCCTCGGCGGCACCGGCGCCCTCGGCTCGATCATAGGCGGCGCCATACTCGACGCCCTCGGAGGAGCCGGTCTTTCTCCGCTACCGTCGTTCAGGATTTTTTTCCTGTTCGCGCTCGCCCTTGTCGGCGCCGGGCTCTGCATCCAGCGCAAGCTCATGGATCTTGGCAGCTATCCGGTCAAGGATACGCTCGCGGTTCTTTTTTCGCCGCGGGACATGCGCGCACTCACCCTGCTCAGAAGGCTCGACTCGAACGAGGATCCCGAAGAGGAAACCGGGATACTCGCAGAACTCGGCGAGGTCGGTTCCTCCGTGTCTGCCGAAAGCCTTCTGGACCGGCTGTCGTCCCCGCGCTTTGCCGTCCGCTACGAAGCGCTCCAATCTGTCGCTTCTCTGGACACTCTGTCCGTTCGCATACGGGATGCGCTTCTTTCGGAGCTTGAACATGGCGTCTTTTCGACAGCCGCACTCGCTGCGCGCATCCTCGGCGAATTCCGCGTTTCCCAGGCAGTTCCCCTGCTGACAAAAAGCCTTACCAGTCCTGACTACCGGCTTTTGGGCGAAGCGATGCTTGCCCTGGCGCGGCTCGGCGAAACGCGCGCCCAGTTCGCAATCAGCGATATTATGCTGGAAACCGATAATCCGTTTTTAATGGTTCGCGCCGTACAGGCGATGGAAACTTTCGGCACTACGGCAAGTATTCCGATTCTGGTTGATTTTCTGCGGAACGAACAGCTTCCGGATCATGTCGCCGACGAAACAATTCTTGCACTGTCGACTCTTATGGCAGTTCCAAAAAAGTTTTTTTACGCGTATGAATCCTATGTTCGCGACCGATCTCGCGCCGGAGAAATCCTGGGAGATCTTCTGGAAGAGTATTTTTCACGGCATAAAAAAGAAAATCCGGAAATAATCGATCTGCTTTCTTCTTTTATGAAAGACCAGAACATGGATTCCGAATTTGTCCGGTGGCTCATGCAGTTCGGTCGAGGCAAAATGGGCGTCTATTCGGCTCTGCTGGTGGGTATCGCCGTCGATTCGGGCCTGAACCGGCAGGATTCTTTCCGTTTTTTTCTGTGCTTCTGGGCAGCTTCGGTTTTTGTCAATCCGGTGATGATTGAAAAGTAGGCCCCGATAGGGTATTGTGGAAGCATGACACGTCACTCCTGTTACCAGTCCGTCCGGCGTTTATCTGTATCAGCCCTCTGCATCGCCGTACTGCTGTTGTCCTCCTGCACTTCCCGCATCGGTTACGGGGTCGTTCAATGGTCGGTGCCCGAATACGGTCTTGCTGCCGGAGACGTCGTTCCGGTGTTCATCAAGTCGAATATCGGTAAGGTGTATGTTGTCGGTTCCGGTCCCGGATATAAAACCCGTCTTGAACTTCCCCTGTGGCAGCTTTCGCTGTACAAGAACCGGGGTGCTGCCGTCAAAGCTGCCGAAGCTTACGGCGAATACCGCTATACGTATGCGCAGGTAAAAATCGATGGTCTTCCCATCCGTTCCGATCCTGAAAACACTGCAAAAATGGTCTACCGCCTGAAGCTGGGCGAAAAAATCAAGATTCTCGAAAAAGGTGAAGGCTCTCCGGTCATGTCGGGCAAAACCGCGCTTCAGGGCGACTGGCTCAGGGTGCTCACCGACAATGGTACAACCGGCTGGAGTTTTTCCTATAATCTGACCGTCTACGATGAGCGCGATGAAAACGCTCTTTCCGGGAACACCGAAGA
>SHOL01000058.1 GCA_004294945.1 Treponema sp. | reverse complement strand
GTTTTATGTGTTTCCCAAAACTGCTGCCACTTGGGTTCAATTGTCTCGAAAGGATATTTTGCCATGCTGAAAAGCTCCTCGAAAAGTCGTTGAGATGATTTTTTATTCTATATAAACAGCGCTTTTTACGCAAGGATTCAGGGGAGAGGAAGAAAGTGCAACGATTGGCGAACTCTGGACGGGCGCATCCACCGCCTCCGAACGTTCTTGCAGGGGCGGGCTCTGCATTCACCGCACGCGCAGCGTGCATTGGAGCAGGCCTTCATCGCCTTGAGAGCTGTCCTGTTTTTCGGTATACTGGCAACTGTGAATACATTTCTTGAATACTTGGAACTCTTCGGCGTCTTTTTCCGTGTCGGCGCCTTTACCTTTGGCGGAGGGCTCGCAATGCTTCCGGTGCTCGAGCGTGACCTTATCCAGAAACGATCCTGGATGACCGGCGAACAGCTTGTGGACTATTTTGCGATCGGGCAGAGTACTCCCGGCATCATTGCGGTCAATGTAGCGACCTTTGTCGGCTACAACCGGAAAGGCATTGTAGGCGCCATAGTCGCGACGCTCGGTATTATCGTTCCGTCGATAATCGTCATCACCGTGCTTGCGATGTTTCTGGAATCGTTTGCCGATATTGTAATCGTACAAAAAGCCCTGCGGGGCATCAATGTGGCCGTGGCCGTTCTTCTGCTGAACGCGGTGTGGTCGTTCGGCAAAAAAACAATCATCGATGCGGTGACTGCCTTCATCGCGCTCGCTTCGTTCATTTCGATGGCTTTTTTTAATGTTCCGGGGTATGCGGTGGTACTGGTGACGGCGCTGCTCGGTCTCGCATTCCGTTTTCGCCCGGTTCGGGGTTCGGACGGAAAAGGAGACGCCGCATGACGCTCTGGCAGCTGTTCTGGATATTTTTCTACATCGGCGCATTCACCATCGGCGGGGGGCTGGTCGCGATTACGCTCATGCAGCAGGAGTTGCTGGGCCGCGGACTCATCACTCCCGAACGTTTTTTCAACATGGTGGCCATCTCGGAATCCACGCCGGGGCCGATCGGGGTCAATATGGCGACCTATATCGGATACGAACTGTTCGGTGTGTGGGGCGGCATCATAACCACGCTCGGAACGGTGCTGCCGTCGCTGATCTGCATCCTGATTATCGCGATGTATTTCGGCAAATTCCAGGAAAAACCGTCAGTAAAAGCCGCATTTTACGGATTACGTGCCGGTTCCACCGGGATGATTGCGGTAGCTGCCTGGCAGGTTGTCCGGATCGCCCTTTTGACGCTCGACCGCTGGAGCAATACCGGCTCTCTTGCCGATATTGCGGACTGGAAGGCTCTGGTGCTGTTCGCCGTCCTCTGTGCCGTCAACCGCTTCCGGGACTGGCATCCGCTCGTTCTTATCGCCATCGGTGCCGTTTTCGGCATGCTGTTCATGTAGACCCCTACAGGTATTTTTTCGGCTCCTGTTCCTGGAGGCCTGCGTACAGCTCCAGGTACGGTTTTACCGGGCTCATGTTTATTTTCGGCAGCATTACTTCCTCAATTTGGAAAAAGCCAACGTCGGACGACATGTCGACGGTAATCCGCACCGGTTTATGGACTCCCTTGTGAATCGCGACTTTTTCTATGGAGTTTGCCGAATACTTGTGGATGTCGCCGGCTTTCGCCTCGGTGTTGAGCACCATCGGAATACGGGCGCGGCCTTTTTCCATATCGCATCCGTCAGCTACCAGAATGAGTCCTGCTTCGATCGAGTGTATTCTGCGGGAGGCCATGTGGCCGATAATTCCTTCCAGGGCTACCGACCGGACGGCAATTCGTTTTTCGATGCTGGAAGGATAGACCTGTGCAAGGATCCGGTCGATGATCGGATTTGCAAGCGACATGCTGTACAGTTCGTGGTCTTGCCGGCCCATTGCCATTCCGAGGTCATGCAGAAAACTTGCCAGAATAACGGCGGTAAGCGCATCGTCCAGGTTCCCCGAGTTTTCCTGCTCAATATTTGGTTTTATTCCGGCCTCGTGCAGGAGGTTCATCATGGTAACCGCATTGAGCGTTACCTTACGCATGTGTACCGGTCCGTGGTCGTTATAGCCGAGCCGCACGATGGAAACCGTATTTGCATATTCCTGCATCAGCTGTATCTCGGTATCGGCCATCAAGAGTTCAGCTGTAAGATATGATACGCTGCCCGGAACAAGTGCGTCGAGGATTTTCTTTTCTATTGAAATTTCTTTTGGTGATTTCATCCTGTCAAATATACTGAGCCTCAGGCTAAAAAGTCCAGCTGGGTTTCCAGATCGCCCGTTTCCCGTATCCAGAACGCTTTTTCGCCCCAGCCGGGATTCCGTTCTGCAAAGAGCGGATCGTTCCGCTGCAGGGCACACCAGTTGAGGAAGTAAATCTGGCGCATAAAGCGCAGGCTCTCGACCAGCTCTGCAGAAGGCCGGTCGAAGGAGCAGAATTCCTCGTAGCCTTCCAGCATCAGGTTCAGCTCGCGCCGGGAGTCTTCCAGATGGCCCGGCAGGAGGAGCCACAGATCCTGTATCGCCGGTCCGGTCATCATGTCGTCAAAATCGAGGATGGTCAGCGTTCCGTCGCTTTTTCTGAGGATATTGCCGCGGTGACAGTCTCCGTGTATCCGTCCCCAGTCAGCACCGCTGCCGGCACATGCCCGGTAGGCGCGTTTTGCACGCTCAAGGCTTTCGGTGCATACGGCGGAAAATTCGCTCAGGCAATCCGGATGGACTATTTTCTCTGCAATCAGGCGGTTAATGTATTGGCCGGTTGTATGCTCCGGATCGCATAGCGTTCGGTGCGGCGCCTTCTTGAGCCTGCCTGCAGCATGCACCCGGCCGATCAGTGCGCCGGATCTGATCCAGTCTTCATCGCTTTCTATGTCGAAGGTTCTTCCGGAAATTCGGGGAAACACCGAAAAGCGGAATCCCCCGCTGCGGCCAACCGGGCTTTCACCCAGGGTGATCGGCACCGGAATCTCGAAATTCGTACAATCGTTAAGGAAGATATGTTCATCTGCAAGGGCTTCGTCGCTCCAGCGGTAGTTCCGATAGAATTTCACGACGTATCTGTTGCCCTCTTCGTCGGTTACGCCGTAGACCCTGTTGATGTAGCTGTTGAAGGGCGTAAGGCTGCCGTCAAGAAACAGTCCTGTGTGGTGTTCCACGGCATTCAGTATGGTGTCGGGGTCCAGAGATTCGAACGAATCAGGGGCGGGTTCTGAAATGTGCATGGCATCCAGTGTACCGGATTATCATGAACAGGGCGAGCCGGGCGCACTGTGATTGTAAAAACGGTGATTTTTTGCCATTCACGGCATGGAGATTTGCGAGATTTATTTGTTTTCTACAGTGGCGGAAGCTATACTCTCGGTAGAATTGTGGTGTAGTTCATAAACGAGGTGTTTTGATGAGTGTAAAAACGGTGTTGGTGGTGGACGATTCCCGAATAATGCGGAATATCGTCAAAAATACGTTTGCGGGCATGAATATTCCCTGTCAGTTTGTAGAGGCTGCGAACGGTCGGGAAGCCTTGTACCTGCTTGAAAAAAACGAGATCCATCTGGTGCTTCTCGACTGGAACATGCCGGAGCTTTCCGGTCTTGATTTTCTGAAAAAAATTCGTGCGGTGGAAAAGTACAAGCATCTTCCGGTTATTATGGTTACCAGCGAAGCAGCCCGGTACAATGTCATCGAGGCGCTCAAGAACGGTGCAACCGATTATATTATCAAACCGGTCAACGAAAAGAATTTCCGCGAAAAAATTTCGAAAATCACCCTCTAGGAGTTTACTATGGAACAATATATACAACCTTTCGTCGATGTGTGCCTGTCGGTGTTTCCGGAGTTTGTCGGAAGCGCGGTAACCGCAGAGCGTCCTCATTTTATGGATAAAAACGACATCCACGACTGGGATGTTTCGGCAATAATTGGTTTGACCGGCGAAGCTCGCGGCGCCGTCGTCATTTCGATGAAAAAGCAGCTTGCCCTGCGTCTGACGGGGATGTTGACCGGTGCTGAGCATAGCGACATGGACGATGAAGTTGTCGACGCTATCGGCGAAATTATCAATATTATAGCGGGTAACGCCAAGCGCGGTCTGGAGGAATCGTTCCGGCTGGTCATTTCTCTGCCGACGATCGTCAAGGGGGCCGGGCACACTATCCAGTGGCCGAACGATCAGGCCCGAATTATCTGCATTCCGTTCAAGATTTTTGAAAACGACAGTTTCTGTCTGTCGGTGGCCATCGAGTCGCATACAGGAGCCTGATATGTCCAAAAAAAGCGGAAATCTATTCCTTAACATAATGACGAGCGGGAAATCTTTCGATTCGCGCGATGAAGCGTCGATGGATACTATGGTTCGCTATATTCTGCTCAACTTTCTCATCTTCCTTGGCGGAACCCTTCTTTTTATTTTCGGATTTGAGAATCTCGCGAAAGGCCAGTTTATACAGGCCGTTGCAGACCTCTGCATGGGCAGTTTGACCATTGTTGCGTTTATCACGCTGCGCACCAATGCTCTGTTTATGGTGTCCAGCCTTATGACGGTTGTTCCGTTTGCGGTACTGTGCGCTTTCTTTGCGCAGTCCGGCGGTGCGCAGGGGTCGGGTGTCATGTGGAGTTTTTCCTTTCCCATGATGGCCGTATTCCTTCTCGGCATGGGCCCCGGTATTTTCCTGTCCGTTCTGGTGTTCGCGGTCATCCTGCTTTCGCTGTTTTTGCCCGGATTTTCTCCGCTGGAATTCCATCCGTCATTTGCCTTCCGTACGGTCGGCGTGTATGTGCTTGTGCTTGCTATTACGGTTGTGTACGAACTGACCAAGATGGCCAAAGAACGGAGCGTTTTCAAGCTGAACAAGGTGCTTCAGGCCGAACGCGATGAAATCGCGGCAATGAAAGACAACCTGAAAGTGGGTCTGTTCCTGATGGACGGCGGGTACGAGATTCAGCCGCAATATTCGGCTGCGCTCGAGGACATTCTGTCCGAAAACGCCTTGCAGGGACATTCTTTTATCGAGTACCTCAGGAACTCCCTTCAGGACCGGGAGCAGGAAACCCTGCAGGACTATTTCCAGATGGTGTACAACCGTTCATTCGACTCCCGGATGCTCGAGGACATCAATCCGCTGCACCAGTTTACCTATGTCCACGGGGTAACCGGAGAAGAAAAAACGCTTCGCTGCTCCTTTACCCCGATTACCCGCGAAGACGGCCGAGTGCTAATTCTTGGCGCCCTGCAGGACGTAACGCGCGAGGTTGAACTCCAAAAGCAGCTTGAGCAGGAAGAAGGCAAGCGCGAACAGGAAATGCACGCGCTGTTCGAGGTTATACATGTGGAACCTCGGGTTCTCAACGATTTTATCGAGGATACCGACTTCGAATTCAACCGCATTAATGAAATTCTCAAAGACAAGACGAGGACGGCGAAGCAGACCATGATCGATATGTACCAGTCGGTGCATGCCATCAAGTCGAACGCTGTTATTCTGGGGCTCGAAAGCTTCAGCAAGAAGCTCCACAAGCTCGAGGACGAAATCAGGATTCTGCGGGATGGCGATTCGGTAAGCTTTGAAGAAACACTGCATATTACGGTCGAGCTGGACAAGCTTATGAAGATCAAGGACGGATTCAAGGATATTATTCGGAAGATTGCGAATTTTACCCGGGGCGAATCCAGGATGCAGGAAGACACTGTGCTCCGCCAGACGCTTGAAAAAACGGTGGATAAAGCATCCTCCGAGCTGGGGAAAAAGGCGCGCCTCGTTGTTGGCAGGATCGATCCCGCCGCTATCGAGCGCGGACCCCGCCGTGTCATGAAGGAAGTGCTCATGCAGTTGGTGCGAAACGCAGTGTACCACGGTATCGAAAAGCCCGAAGTCCGCGAATCGGGGGGCAAGAGCAGTATCGGAGAAATCCATCTTTCGGTCGAGCTTGTCGATGACTCTACGATTGTCATGGAGCTCAAGGATGACGGAAAAGGGCTGGATTTTGCGGCAATCAGGGATAAAGTGGCACAGTCTGGTCTTTTTTCCGACTCGTCGAAGCTGGAGGACAAAAATGCGCTGGTCCAGGCTCTCTTTGAGTCAGGCTTCAGTACTGCCTCTCATGCTGACTTGTATGCAGGCCGCGGGGTTGGCTTGAACCTGGTCAAGGAACGGGTTTCGGAACTCAAGGGTTCGATCAATATCAAGTCGGAGGTGGGGCGGGGGACGACGTTCAAGATATCTATTCCGGCATCCCCCGCTTCCGGTGCGGCAATCAGTGCGTAAACCTTTTGTGTGTTTTGAGCATCTTGAAAAACCGTTTAGCCTGTCTTGGGTGTCTTGTCGTAGCGGTGCTCTGTAGAACCATATTTGGTTCAAACGGGTGTAACCTAAGATGTAACCCAGGTACGTAACCCAAGAGGGCATAAAAAAACCTGCAAGACACAGTCTGCAGGTTTTTTGTTTTTGGAATCGTTCTCGGACGGTATTCAGGGGAATACAACTTCGCCGGGAAGTTAACTTTACTTCTTGTTAACCAGATCCTTGAGCGCTTTTCCGGCTTTGAATTTGGGTGTTTTTGCTGCCTTGATTTTCAGTTCTTCGCCTGTTTTGGGATTTCGGCCAACTCGTGCAGCTCTTGTGCCAACATCAAAAGTACCGAATCCGACTAGCTGGACAGAGCCGCCCTTCTTGAGTTCGTTCGACACAATGCCGGTAAAAGCCTTGAGTGCTGCTTCGGATTCTTTTTTGGTCAAGCCGGTTTCTTCGGCGATTGCGCTAACCAGTTCTGCTTTGTTCATGATCTTTTCCTCCAGAAAACTATCCTGCGATTTTAATTGTCTTATAAGCCGATTTCAAAAGTCGGTTACTTTTGAAATCGGCTTTTGGAGAAAATCACAAATCTTTCTAATATAAAGACTTGTGATTTTCTCCATGTACATCCAAGGTTGCTCTTTCAAAACTTTCCGAGTTTTGAAAGAGCCTCTTATACCTTCCCGCGCTGAAACCGGGCGTGTTGATAGTATTAGATAGTATCTCATTACAGATGGAAAGACAACTCTTTCATTAAAAAAAAGACGACGCACGATGGCGTCGTCTTTTGTTCCGTGTAAGTAACCGTAAGGGCACCTATAAGAACTTTAGTTTAATTTGATTCCCTCAGCGATTAGTACATGCCATCCATTCCGCCCATGCCGCCGCCTGCGGGCATTGCGGGGGAATTCTTCTCGGGAATGTCGGTGATTGCGCATTCGGTGGTCAGCAGGAGACTTGCAACCGAGGCTGCATTCTGAAGCGCCGATCGGGTAACCTTGGCCGGATCGATGATTCCGACTTTCACCATATCGACCCATTCCATCTTTGCCGCATCGAAGCCGATTCCCTTCTTTTCGGTCTTGGCGCGTTCTGCCACAACAGCTCCGTCAATGCCGGCGTTTGCGGCAATCTGGCGCATCGGCTCCTCAAGGGCGCGCTTGACGATCTTGAAGCCGATCTTTTCATCATCGGTCAGTGCTGTTGTATCGGCCTTGTCGAGCGCCGATACTGCCTGGATAAGGGCGAGTCCGCCTCCGGGAACAATTCCTTCTTCGAGAGCTGCGCGGGTGGCGGACAGAGCGTCTTCCACACGATGCTTCTTTTCTTTCATTTCGACTTCGGTGACGGCTCCGATATTGATAACCGCAACTCCGCCTGCAAGTTTGGCAAGACGCTCTTTAAGCTTTTCCTTGTCATAGTCGGAAGAAGAATCCTCAATTTGTGCCTTGATCTGGGCAACGCGGTCCTTGATGTCTTTCGCTTTTCCTGCGCCGTCGACGATGATGGTGTTGTCCTTGTCGATCTTGATGCTCTTTGCCTGTCCGAGCTGGCTGATGTCGGCAGATTCAAGCTTCAGTCCGAGTTCTTCGGTGATCACTTCGCCTCCCGTCAGAATGGCGATGTCTTCGAGCATTGCCTTGCGCCTGTCGCCGAAACCGGGAGCCTTTACGGCGCAGGTCTTGAGCGTGCCGCGGAGGCTGTTGAGTACGAGAGTTGCAAGCGCTTCTCCGTCGACGTCTTCAGCGATGATAAGAAGGGGGCGGCCGGACTGCGCGACTTTTTCGAGCAGGGGAAGCATGTCCTTCATATTGGAAATTTTCTTGTCGTGGATCAGGATGTAGGGGTTGTCGAATACCGTTTCCATCCGGTCCCGATCTGTCACAAAGTAGGAAGAAATATATCCGCGGTCAAACTGCATACCTTCAACGTAGTCGGTGGTGGTATCCATTGTTTTCGCTTCTTCAACGGTGATTACGCCGTCTTTTCCGACTTTTTCTATGGCATCAGCGAGAATTTTTCCAATCTCTTCATCGTTGTTGGCCGATACCGATGCAACGTGGGCGACTTCGTCGGATCCCTTGATTTCTTTGGAGTTTTTCTTGATGTCATCAACAGCAATTGTTACCGCCTTGTCGATTCCCCGCTTCAGCTCGATGGGAGTCATGCCGGCTGCGACGGCTTTCAAGCCCTCGCGTACCATGGAATAGGCAAGTACGGTTGCTGTCGTTGTTCCATCACCCGCAACATCGTTGGTTTTTGTTGCGACTTCTTTGAGAAGCTGCGTGCCCATGTTTTCGAACGGGTCTTGCAGTTCGATTTCTTTTGCTACCGAGACACCGTCTTTTGTAACGGTCGGAGCTCCAAACTTTTTGTCCAGGAGCACGTTGCGTCCCTTGGGGCCAAGAGTTACCTTGACTGCCTGTGAAATCTGTTCAACACCCGAAAGAAGTTTTTTTCGCGCTTCTTCCTCAAACATTAACTGTTTAGCCATTTTCCTTCTCCTTGATTGCCTTACCCTGACGGGTTTAAATGTAGTTACTTGAGCCGATTTCAAAAGTCGATTACTTTGGAAATCGGCTTTTGGAGAAAATCACAAGTCTTTCTATTATAAAGACTTGTGATTTTCTCCATGTACATCTAAGGTTGCTCTTTTAAAACTTTTCGAGTTTTTCAAAGAGCCTCACCTGGATTTCCCCTTCAAAAAAACGGGGTTACACTATAAAATAATCAAAAGAGGGAGGATCGGCAACATGAAAAAAATAAGATGGGGAATTATTGCAACAGGTGCTATTGCCTCAAAGTTCGCCCAGGCTTGTCGCTTCGAATGCGACCGATCGGGAATTTCGGAGCTGTATGCGGTTGCGTCGCGGGATGAAGTAAAATCCCTGAACTTCGCCAATACCTGGAATATCCCTGTATCCTATGCTTCTTATGAAGAGCTTCTTGCTGATCCTGAAGTGGATGTTGTGTATATAGCCACCCCGCACAGCATGCATGCGCCTCTTTCCTATAGTGCGTTGCAGTCGGGAAAGGCGGTTTTATGTGAAAAACCTGTCAGTCTGCACCGGGACGAACTCGAGCCCGTAATCGCTCTGGCCCGTCAAAAAAAGCTTTTCTTTATGGAAGCCATGTGGATGAAATTCAATCCTTCGTTTCAGACTGCGCTCAAGTGGGCTCTTTCGGGGAAAATCGGATTTCTCCGCTACATTAGATCCGATTTCTGCTTCAGCGCGCAGTTCAATCCGGTCGACCGCTTGTTCGATCCTGCTTTGGGCGGCGGTGCGCTTCTTGATGTTGGTATATATCCGGTTACTCTCGCCCACATGTTTTCCGGAGGGAAAAAGCCTTCTTCCATATCTGCGATTATGAGAAATGGCCCGACTGGCGTAGATATATGGAATAAAGCTGTTTTATCCTGGGATTCGGGTGTTTTTGCCGACCTTTCAAGTTCCATCTCCATTCATGGAGGAGCCGCTCTTCGTTCTGCGCTTATCGTAGGCGAGCAGGGTTCGATTCTTCTTCCCGATTTTTGGATGGCACAGCGGGCTGTCCTTTTGAATACCGAAGGTTTGGAATTAGCGGTGGCAGAAGCTCCGTTCGAGTGCAACGGGTATGAATACGAAATTCGCGAAGTGGAACACTGTCTGCTCGGGGGTAAAATCGAGAGCTCTGTACAAACATGGTCTGATTCTATTATGGTAATGGAAATTCTTGATCAAATCCGCAAGGTGGCAGCAACATGAACGACAACCGGATCCGCGACGTCCGCATTCTCGAAGCCCAAACGCTTCTGTCTCCGGAGCAGATGGCTGCAGCGTATCCGGCAACCGATAAAGCTGCCGGAACAGTATTGGCAGGACGCGAAGAAGTGCAGCGGATTCTTCGCCGCGAGGATGACCGGTTCCTGGTTATTGTCGGCCCCTGTTCCATTCACGAGCCGGACTCTGCCCTGGAGTATGCCCGCCGTCTTGCAGAACTCAGAACAAAATACGCCGATCGAATGTGCATTGTGATGCGCGTCTATTTTGAAAAACCCCGCACAACGATCGGGTGGCGCGGTCTTATAGTTGATCCCGGTATTGATGGCACAAGCGATATCTCCCGTGGTCTCAAGATGGCACGAGAACTCTTGATCCAGGTAAATGAAATCGGGCTGCCGGCTGGTTCGGAAATGCTCGATCCTATTGTTCCTCAATACACCTCCGATCTTGTCAGCTGGGCTTCCATCGGAGCCCGGACAACTGAAAGCCAGACTCACCGGGAGATGGCCTCCGGCCTGTCAATGCCTGTCGGATTCAAGAACGCGACAGATGGCGACGTTCAGATTGCCGTCAATGCTATCGTGTCTTCCCGGCACTCTCATTCGTTTATCGGGATCAACCGCGACGGAGCTGCCTGCATCATGCAGACACTGGGCAATCTTGATAGCCACCTGATACTTCGCGGAGGAAAAAATGGCACTAATTACGACCGTGATTCGGTTGCTGCCTCGATTTCCGCTCTCAAGAAGGCTGGTATACGGCCATCGATTATCGTCGACTGTTCTCACGGCAATTCGCAAAAAATGCCAGAAAACCAAATTGGGGTTCTTCTTGAAACAATAAGGCTCAGAACCGATGCCGACAATCCGCTGCTGCCCCTGTGCGGCTGCATGATCGAAAGCTATCTCGAAACCGGATGTCAGCCTATCACGGCCGATCCTTCGGATCTCAAGTATGGACTGTCAATAACCGATCCCTGTCTCGGCTGGGACATGACTGCGAGCGCTCTGGCCGAAGCGTACAAGCTGCTTGGAGAGAAGCATCATTCCACCGAAATTCATGTTGACTCGTGTTCGCCAGTTCCCCGCCGTTTCGACCGAAACCTCAGTGCTGCCAAGGAAGAAAAATGAGCAGTCTGTTTGAAGATGCCGATTCTAATGAAGTTATTGTGTTTTCCGACGGGGGATGTTCCGGAAATCCGGGGCCAGGCGGCTGGGGTTTTGTTGTTGTGGACGGACGGTCCGGGGCGGGAAATCCCCCGGAAATAATCCGGTCGGGCGGAGAGAAAATGACAACGAACAACCGGATGGAACTGACGGCGGTTATCGAAGCGCTCAAGACTGTTCTGGCTTCTTCAGAATTCTCATCCAGACCGGTGTCAGTGTATACTGATTCCCAGTATGTCCAGAAGGGCATTACGCAGTGGATTTCAGGCTGGAAGCGCAATGGGTGGCGGACTGCGTCCAAGGAGCCGGTCAAGAATCAGGATTTATGGATACTTCTTGACGAACTTGCGCAACAGATTCGACCTCGCTGGATTTGGGTAAAAGGACATGCCGGCATACACTACAACGAAGTGTGCGATCAGCTGACCCAACAGGAAATTGCAAAACATCGGTAAAACCAATGCGGACACTCCGGCTGTATCCGCATTTGCTGTAGACAGCTGTCAGACGGAAACATCTGCAAGTATTTTTTTCAGGGCAGATAGCTCCTCGGCAGTCAGCGTCACTCCTTTTCCCATTTTCTTGTGATCCGGAGACCAGCTTCTGATATCGTATTTCGGCGGGCGTCCTCCCCACGAAACGGTATTCAGTTCAACCGTCCATCCGGTTTTGTTTTCCGACAAAACTCCCATTTTCTCGATAATCTCAAAACTGAAATCGTCAGCCATGTTGTAACCTCCGGCAAAGATATCAAATTATAACATGGAAAGTATTTTTCTTGTTATTTCGAGTTATTCGGTGTACGCTAAATAAAATTCTGTGGAGGAATACATGAAAAAGTCTATAGTACTTGTTTCCGCAGGTTTTCTGGCCGTTGTTTTCATGCTTTCAGCATGTAAGAGCGCTCCGAAGCCTGTTGACGAACCAAAACCTGCCGAGACTCCGGCGGCAGAAACAGTTCCGGCGGAACCGGTCAAGCAGGGAAAACCCATTGATGAAACACTCACAGCCCTTCGCGATCGCGCCGGGGAGCTCAGCAGCGAAACGAAAAAATATGGAATCGATACTTTCATGCCCGATCGCTGGAACGATGCCGAATCCGCACGCAAAGCCGGTCTCGATTCATACGGCATCGATTATGACACATCGAAAAGCGCATTCGAAAATGCAATCGTCCTGTTCGAGTCTCTGATACAGGACGCTTTTAATCAAATAGCAGCCGAGCTTGAGGCTCTGATTGTCCAGGCCCGAGCAGATGCTGTTGCGGCCGGCGCTCCGGAATACTTCCCCGACCAGTTTGCCCTGGCGGATGAATCTGCAGAATCGGCACGCTCAAAGAAGAACGACGGAGATCTATCCGGTTCCTATGATACGGCACAGATTGCGCTCATGAGATATCGGACCCTGATAAACGGCATGAAAGCTCTTGCATTGAAGGACTCGGTTGACCGAAATGATTTTGCCCAGTATGCGCCTGAAGAATACGACCAGGCGCATGCCGAATTTGACAAGGCTACAGCTGCGTTCGGAACAGCCGATGCTGTTGCCTACGAAGCAAGCATAGAAATGCTCAGGCTTGCATATATCGTCAATAATCAAGGTTTCAAGCAGTGGTCTTTTGAAGAAAAAACAAAAGCCGATGAGATTCGGGCTCTGTGCGATTCAATCAAGGCAGCAAAGGCCTCAAAAGAAGCGTATGCCCGGGCGCAGTCCGCCTATACGAAAGCAGTTGCGTACGGCGAGGCAAATACATGGGAACAGGCATATTTCGCATACACTGATTCTGTCACGCAGTTTGCCTCTGTCTATCAGGAAGTTACCCTGAAACGAAATGCTGCCGATCTTGCCATTACCGCTGCAAAAGCGCGCCAACAGGAGAGCACCGGTCTTGCACAGCAGGCTGACGAGCTAGCGCCGCTGCCCGAAAACGCAGAAGGCTTCTCCGATGAAGAGTACATAC
>SHOL01000251.1:1183-2447 GCA_004294945.1 Treponema sp. | reverse complement strand
GAAGAGCCCTTCTGGATACGGCTCTGGTTTGCTTTCAGGGCTTTTTTTTCCCAGTCGTCTTCCTATCAGCTGTATGCAGCCCATCTGGTCGTACTGCTTGGCCGCAGGCTTGCAAAAAACTGGAATGTGTATATCGACGTTGGTCAACGGCGCTTTACATCCGGCTTGGCGGATCGCCTTGCAGAGCTCAGAAAAACACAGTCTTTTTTTTCCGGTCTGCTTTCAGCCTACGAAAACGAGAAGGGCGCTTTTTATATTGTTCTTGCCTCTTTGATGATGCACGATACCGCCCAAACGGTGGCTTCGTGCGCGAATCCCTTTTCTGTTTCGTATCTGGAGCCGGTAAAACCGGAAATGAGGGCGTCGCTGCTCAGAAAACTGGAGTCTGCGCTTTCGGCAATTCCCGATCAGGACCGCACGCGCATGTATCAGGCAGCCCAGTCGATCGAATGGATGAAAACGTTTTGCGACCTGCCGCTCGACCGGGTGTTACTGCGGTTCGGTTCTATGCCCGGCGATACCCGCAGCTGTCTGGCGGAGTCTGTCGGTGCGGAGTTGCAGAGCATCGTCAATGTTCTGTCCGGTGCAAAGCGTATTCCTATTCTCCTTCTGGAAGCTCTCTATCTGCTTTCTATCCAGGACCGGTTCGACGAGAAAAAGACTGATATTGAAAACGAATGCAAGGTTTTCGTCGCAACGGCCTCCGGATATCTTTCCGGCATCCGCGATTTTAAGAATGCCGTCCCGCTTGCGGATCTGGCCCGTTTTGCCGTGCAGGATGTCAGCTGGTCTCCGGTTCCCGAATCCGGAGGGGAAGACTGGTTTTTGTTTTACAAGACCGCCTGGAAAAAGAAATTTGATGAGCAGTGGGCTTCCTGGAGTAAACTGCACCGCAGTGCAATGCTTGAAAAGCGCATAACCGCGTTTCTTGACGGTGATCGTATGCCGGACCTGGTAAATGCTCCCTGGAAAAACATGTGGATTCCGCTTGTCTTGCGGCGTGAGGTATCTTTTAGATTTGTTAAAGGTATTTTCAAAAAAATATATCCCCAGGTTTTGATGAAGCCGCTGAAAATCCTGTTGATCGAAGGCGATTTCTACCGGCGCGAAAATCTTATCGAGTACACCGATGCTTTCAGCAATCTGGAACATATGGCGCAGACTGTCGATCTGTTCGAAGCGCGGCTTTCGGCCAAGGGGGATCTGGGAGAGGTATTTGTTCTGTTGCAAAAAGAAAAAGTTGCGACGGTTCGGGGTAAAACCC
>SHOL01000251.1:0-1173 GCA_004294945.1 Treponema sp. | reverse complement strand
TTTGATGCTCACGACGAATTCTGAAACCGACATGATTATCGGCAAGGCAATTTCCTCTTTTCGGAGCATCGATGCAATTCTTGGCGGAATCCTGTCGGTGGTGCGGGGCGGGCCGTATGAAACGCTGGTGAATCTTGCCTCCATTCAGGGGCGGGCGAACGATAAATACCGCAAGGATCTTGCGGTCGTCCGGCAGCGAATTCAGGAAGCCTGCCAGATTCTGGAAGAAGCGGAAGTGATAGAACGTGAGGCTTTTTAAGCCGGTTCGGGGAGGGAGAAGCGTAATGGTCGCATGGTTTTCGTTTCCGGATGCAGGGGGTGGTGCGCAGGGCAGTTCCGGCGGTTCGGGCAGTCTGGCCGATGGTGCGCAGGGCAGTTCCCGCAGTTCCGGTGCCTTGATGCGTCCGCCGGAGTGCGGTTTGACCCTTCGTTCGGCCGGTCCGATGAAGCCTGTTCGAGATTCGCAAAATCGCGCCCGTGTGTTTGAATCGCTCGGGATTGCGCCGGAATCGGTATATTCTCCGAAGCAGGTGCATTCCCGCGATGTTATCGCAATTGATCTACCCGATCTTGCGGACGAAATTCCGGAATGCGACGGAGTGCTTACCGTTAATCCCGATCTGGTGCCCTGTGTGTCTGTTGCGGATTGTATGCCTGTTTGGCTGTACGATCCGGAGAGCGGGTGTTTTGGCGTTCTGCATTCCGGATGGCGCGGGACCGGTATTGTCAGGCAGGCAATCGAGCTGGCTGCCTGCGAATGGAACGCTGATGTGACCGATTTCCGTGTTATTCTGGGTCCGCATATCCGCTCCTGCTGCTATACGGTAGATGAGGAGCGGGCTGTCTATTTCAGTAAAGAATTCGGACCGTCGTGCGTGGCGCTCGATCCAGCATTGCAGGAAGCTGGCTTTTCCTGGCCCTACCGGCTGTCCCTGGCCGAAGCGAACCGAATTCTGTGCGCATTGCTTGGGATTCCGGCAGAACATATCTGCGACACCGGGCTGTGTACTGCCTGCGACGAACGGTTCGGATCGAACCGGCGCGAAGGAGCCGACTCCTTTACACACATGGCGGCGTTTATTCGCCGTCTGTAAGGAGCAGGTTGCGCCGGTTGCGCAGCATGCACAGCTCGCAGCGCGCAGCTCGCGGCGCACAGGATGCGGTGCTCCGGCT
>SHOL01000250.1 GCA_004294945.1 Treponema sp. | reverse complement strand
GCGCTGGATCGTATTGCGGCTTCGGCAAAAGCGGGCGACTCTGCAGAAGTGACGGCCGGAGGCGATTTTGCCGCTTCTGCAGGCGAATCGCGTTCTACTGGCGAATCGCGTTCAAGGGCGGCGGCTGCCGGTGCGGTTTCGTTATCTGCGATTTCGGGACTCTCATTCGAAGGCGTTCCCCGCAAATTGATGAGCCCCGCTGTTCCTTCTATTACGCTTCCCGATTCGCTTGCGTCGCTTGTCGATTCGGATCGCAGCGTTACCGTGCAGTTTACGGTTCTTGCCGACGGTACTGTGCCGATCGGTCTGGTTTTTTTCTCTCCTTCGGCTGTCCTTCCTCCGGAGATCCGGGATTACCTGAAACGGGAGTTTTCCCTCTGGCGTTTTGAAAAGCACACCGAGGATGGACAAGCCCGCTTTGTGTATAGTATAAAAATGCAATGATTTCCGGAATTGACGCGGTTGCGTTTGATATCGACGGTACTTTATACCCGAATGCCGGTTTTTACCCGCGCCTTTTGCCCTTTTTATGCAAAAATGCCGGATTTCTTGCCCGTTTCGGCGTCGTTCGCCGGGAAATTCGCGAGTGGCAGAATTCTCATCCCGGTGAAGCCCATGTTGATTTTTTCGGCTGGCAAGCTTCCCTGTATGCTGCGCATGCCGGCTGCTCTGTGGAAGATGCCCGTTCTCTGATACATTCCAAAATTTATGAGGGCTGGAAACCTGTTTTTGCGCGGGTTCGTCCCTATGCGTATGCACGGGATGCTGTTCTCGCTTTCCGGGAGGCAGGATTGCGGGTTGGACTGCTTTCCGATTTTCTTCCGTCCCAAAAAGGCGATGTGTGGGGAATCGGTCCCCTGTGCGATGTTGTTCTCGGTTCGGAAGAAACCGGAGCGCTCAAGCCTTCTCCTGTTCCGTTCCGGGTGCTGTCCGACGCGCTCGGGGTTCCCTGTTCTCGTGTGCTGTATGTCGGGAACAGCATTGCCTCCGATGTGAACGGTGCTTCCGGCGTGGGTATGAAAACTGCCTGCATCCAGTCTCCGGTCGCTTCCTTTCTTGGCATGCGCGTTCCCGGGGCTGATATTTCCTTTCATTCCTATCGCCAATTAATCAGCATTGTGCTAAAATAAGTCCTTGAGCTGTGTGTACTTGGATCTATTCTTTGTATCCGGCTCGCTCGGCAAATAGCAAATGGCAGATGGCACCCCGAAAAACCCGTTCAGTTTTTTGAGGCTGCCGCAATAAAAGAAAAAAGGACAGGCCGGCGATGATCTTTACTACCGGAAATATTATAACATTTGTCGTATGTCTGTTTTTGCTGACCGTTTTCCGTCAGCTGGACAAGAGCAACCGTTCCATCGAAAAAGTCAAGAAATTCGGCGACAAACTGAAAGCCGATCTGGATCAGTATATCAACGAAAAAATGGTGAAGCTCGAGGAATCGACCGTATCTTTGAACGTCGAACAGACACGGGCTATCGCTGCCGTAAAACGGCTGGAATCTATTCGCGAAGACTTTGCTGCAAAGGAACAGTCGCTGGTCGAAAATACCGCAGCGGTTGATGAAATCGGAAAGAAAATTGCTGCATACGACGAAACCATGCGTATGTTGATAGAGATGACCTCGCGCGCAGAGACCAATCTTGCAAAAATTACCGGCGAATCGGATTTTGCGGATTCTCTCGGAAAAAAACTGATGGCTTCGCAAAAGCAGCTTGGGGAAATTTCCGAATCGATCTCCGGCATGAAGCAGGCGTTTACCGAAGAAAACCGGGAAGCGCTTTCTTCTCTTGCCCGGGATGCCCTGGAGCGTGTCGGATCCGAAATTGGAACGCTCGAAAACAGATTGTCTCTTGTTCATCAAGAGACCGGCAAGACCTTAGCCGCTGCGGAAACAGCGTTTGCAGAATTATACAAAAAAGCGATGGCAGAAGCGGCGCGCAAAGCTGACAGTCTTGAAGACGCAGCGTTTACAAAACTGAAGGAGCAAGCTGGCGAGCGTCTTGCAAAATATCGCGAAACCATCGAGGAAAAAACTACGGCACTGCACGAGCTTGCCAAAACGCGCATGCATGAAACGCAGGTTCTGGTAAAAAATTTCCGCTCCGAGTGGCAAACAGAAGCCGACGAGTTTCTCGAAGCAACCCGGGCTGAAATTCTTCAGTTTAAAAGCGATTTCAGTGATTCCGCCTCCAGAATTGAAGATCAAGTTGCAAGCGCCGAAGCAGCAGCCGCTGCACGGTCTGAATCGCTCCGGGCTGATTTTCATTCGCTTCAGAATGAAGTCGAACGCAATTTCGCAGACTTTGCCACAGAACTCGAAACAAAAACAGCAGAAGTGCTTGAAATCAATCGTGCATTTCTGGAAAAAAACCGTTCGGATGTTGAACGAGTCGAAACAGAGATTGCTTCTTCTGTCGAAACGCTTGAAGCCTCAGTCCAGCAGTCGATC
>SHOL01000057.1 GCA_004294945.1 Treponema sp. | reverse complement strand
ACGTGCTCGACGATATCGATTTCGCCCGAGCGCGGCCACTGGCCGTAGGATGAATGGGTCGGCAGCATCCAGACTGCCGGCCAGGTGCCAATGCCTTCGGGAAGCCGCGCTCGAATTTCAAAGTAGCCATACAGCCAGTCTCCCTTATACTGCGTCTTGAGCCGGGCGCTGGTCCACGTGCCCTTGTCCAGTTTTGCAGTGATAACGAGATTCCCGTTTTTCACAATCGAATTATCGCGGGTATCGGTATAGAACTGGAGTTCTGCGTTACCCCAGCCGTTTCCTCCGGTGGAGTACTCCCATTTTGAAGCATCGGGCGCTCCGTCGGTTTCAAATTCATCAAACCAGACCAGTTCCATTCCCTCCGGAACGGACGACGCGGTCTTTCCGGTGCAGGAAGCGAACAGCCCGGCAGCCATCACACAAAAAGGTATCAGGGGTAGTTTCATATCGACAGTCTAAAATCTGATATACCGGGTGTCAACTCATCTTTTTCAAAAAGCCGGGAAGACGGTTCCGCAAACCGGTACCGCATAATGGGTAATTGTATCGTATACTATTGAAGGGCGCCTCGTAGCACGTGAGGATCTTTCAAAACTCGGAAAGTTTTGAAAGGCGCCCGGAACAAGGAGCTGCTATGATCAGAACGGCGGAGGCCGACAAGGGTTCGGTTCTGTATGTGTCTCACGGCGGAGGCCCGCTACCCCTATTCGGAGATCCGGGCCATGCAAAAATGATCGACTTTATGCGCGGCCTTTCCGGTAAGATCGGCAAGCCCGATGCGATCCTCGTCTTCAGCGCGCACTGGGAGGAATCTGTTCCGACGATTCTGGGAACTGCGAATCCCCCGCTGCTCTACGACTATTACGGCTTTCCCGACGAAGCGTATTCGCTGCAGTACGCGCTTCCGGGAAATCCTGAGCTGGCGCGGCGGATACACGCGATGTTTTCCGATGCGGGAATAGACTCAAAGATAGATACGGTTCGGGGGTTCGATCATGGCGTGTTCGTTCCCCTGATGCTGATGCATCCTGAAGGAACAATTCCGACCATTCAGATTTCCCTGATCAAGGGACTAAATCCTGCCCGGCACATCGCCATGGGAAAAGCCCTGAAAGGGCTTCTACAAGAAAACATCCTGGTTATCGGTTCCGGCTTTTCTTTCCATAATATGCGGCAATTCTCCCGGAATGCAGGCAGCATTGCCGACCCAAAGAACAACCTTTTTCAGGATTCGCTGATCGAATATTGCACAAAGCGGACATCGGCAAAAGACATTGAAGCAGGTCTTGCCGGCTGGGAACACATTCCGGGAGCCCGATACTGCCATCCCCGCGAAGAGCATGTGCTTCCGCTGCATGTCTGCTTCGGTCTTGCGCAAAAGCCGGGAACCCTGGTGTTCGACGATTACATTCTGGGAAAAAGAGCCGTCGCATTTTCCTGGGACTAACAGGCGGTGTTGTCCGGACAAGTCGGTCTGGAAAAAAACAGCCGCCATGCATAGAATGGTACTGTAGGGGGGGTGCATCCATGCACGACTGGAACTGGTTTTTTACGTCGATATCGCAATCGGCGGCAGCAATTGTCGGAATCCTGGGCGGTTTTATCATCAGCAAAATACTGAACAGGGAAACTGATTTTAATAACAACACCATGCTGATCGACCAACTGGAGCAGAAAGTCGCGGACCAGAAACGAAAGATTTCCATCCGCGATTTTGAATGGTACAACAATCAGGTCCGGATCGCCGTTATGGAATCCAGAGAATACGACGACCTGGTCCGCTCCGGGAAAGAAGGAGCCGGTACAGAAGAACTGTATACCGCCATGCGCTTTAGCCCGTACGATTCGGAGAGCGAAATTCTGGACATGTACAGAAACGACTGTTCAGCCCAAAAACCGGGGTATATCGGTTTTTTGAAAAACCTGAAATTCGAATCTGCGGTTTTGTCGGGACAGAAGGAAAGCAAACAGGAAAACGAGCGGGAGCTGCTCGATACGGCGTTTGTGTCGACAAAAGCACTGATCGACGAGATCGAAAAAGCACTCCACAAAATCGGCAATTTTCCAAAAGAAGATTCTCTGATCAAGCGAACGCTGTATGCAGTCACGATTATGTTTTTGGCGGGCGTCATTTTTCCGCTCACCTTTACTCCGTGCAGCGCTGAAACGGATTATGCCGCCGGTCTTACCCCGGAACTTGTACAGGCCTACCTCAACAGCCTTTTCAGCATTAAAGGCGTCCTGCTGTGCATTGTTGCGCTTTCTTTCATGTACATAATCATCACGTTCCTGAAAAAAACAATAACGATGAGCATTCCCCAAAAGCGGCTCGACGACCTCAGGAAAGAAACGGTTCTTGGACACTACAGCCCGTACTTTGTCAATTACGAACGAAACAGAGTGCATACGCACTGGGCCGATTAACAAGAAACGTTTCGCTTTAACGAGGGGCGAACGAATGGACTTTCCCGGCAGAGGGCGTTCACCGGGGCGCACTCGTATTTCGCGGAGAAATCGAAGTTCAAACCCGCCGGGTCCTGAAACCGTCAGGGGATTTTCTGACTTTCGAGGGAAGCAGGTATCGGTGTAGGTTTGATTATTTTATAGTATACCCGGTTGACAAAAAAAAACGGATACGATATAACAAATAACCGTAACGGATGCACACGATGCTTTCTGGAAGCATCAAATGCGAACGGGCCATTAGCTCAGCTGGTAGAGCAACAGACTCTTAATCTGTGGGTCGAAGGTTCGATCCCTTCATGGCTCAGACTGAAATTGAAAGGTGTTGACACTTTTGGTAATTTCAGCTAATCTGCTCAGGTCTTGCGAAAACCCTGACGGGCAACGTAAGCGAGAGTGGTGGAATTGGCAGACACGCCAGACTTAGGATCTGGTGCCTTGGCGTGAGGGTTCAAGTCCCTCCTCTCGCAGGTTCCATCGTCCAGGAGCAGATTGTACAGTTTGATTTTGCGGGAATAGCTCAGTGGTAGAGCGCGACCTTGCCAAGGTCGATGTCGCGGGTCCGACTCCCGTTTCCCGCTCTTACTCGGCAAGCGATTCGGTAAAATCCGGATCGCTTTTTTTTTAAAATTGCCGGTTGTCTTTGTTCCGGCAGACACTAACCAAATCAAGAGGCTTACCATGAATCTTACCAAGAGCTTTACCAAGCTTGAAAAATCGAGGGTTAAACTCGATGTGACTATTGTTCAGACAGAAATTGCAGATGCCTATCAGAATCTGCTCGCAAAATATGCAAAATCTATCCAGCTTCCCGGTTTCAGAAAAGGAAAGGTTCCTGTCAGCATTATCGAAAAAAAATTCGGGGAGGGGCTGAAGGCCGAAGTTGCCGGCGATGTAATGGAAAAAGCGCTCGGCGAGATATTTGAATCAGCAACCGAATTCGAACGCCCCCTTCCCTATTCCCAGCCCGCTTTAGATGAGGCGCCCGATCTGGATTTGACCAAGGATCTCGTTTTTTCCGTAACCTACGATGTGTTTCCCGAAGTAAAACTCGGTACTGTCGACGGTTTCAAGATTGAAGTGCCGCAGGTAACTGTCGGCGACGCCGAAATGAAGGAAGAACTGGAGGCAATACGCGAGCGCAATGCGATTGTGGTAGACTGCAACGACGGCGACAAGGCTGCCAAGGGCAATATTGCTACCGTGAACTACTGCGACCTTGACGAAGAGGGCAATCCGGTGGAGGGAACCGAGCGTCAGGATTTTGTGTTCACGATCGGTACCGGCCAGAATATGTATAAGTTCGACGACGAGGTTGTCGGCATGAAGAAGGGCGACACGAAGGATTTTACCAAGAAGTTCCCCAAGGACTTTGAGGACAAGGATCTTGCCGGAACCAGCAAGAAGCTCCGCGTGACGCTGACTGCGCTCAAGGCGCGCAATCTGCCCGAGCTGGACGACGAGCTGGCACAGGATGTCAGTGAAAAATACAAGACGCTCGATGATCTGAAGACCGATATTAAAAAAAACATGGAAACCGCTTTGGAGAACAAGCTCAAGGAAATCAAGAGAAATACACTCCTTGAGAAAATCATGGAAAAAAACGTCTTCGATTTGCCGGAATCAATGGTTGCGGCCGAGCTTGAATCCCGCTGGCGCATGCTTGCCCAGCGTTTCCGCACCGACGAGGCACAGCTTGAACGGCTCTTTGCATCCTCCGGGCAGAGCAAGGACGGAATGCTTGCCGAATGGCGCACGGAAGCGGAAAAGATGCTCAAGAGCCGCGTGATTGTCGAACTGCTGCTTAAAGAGCGCGAGATCACCGTTACGCCGGAAGATGTTGAAGCCGAATACACCCGAATCGCAGAAGGTGCCGGAGTCTCTGCAGATGAAGTGAAAAAACACTATGCGGACCCACGCAATAAAGAGTATCTTATTGATGACATTAAGGAGCAGCGTCTGTATGCGCAGCTTCTGGACAAATGTACGCTAACCAAGGGCGCTAAGACAGCCTTTGCAGATCTCTTCAAGAACGAGAAGTAAGAATGAATGAGCAAATGAACAATCTGGTTCCGTATGTTGTAGAGCAGACGGGAAACGGTGAACGGTCCTACGATATTTTTTCGCGTCTGCTGAAAGACCGGATTGTTTTTGTCGACGGCGAAATCACCGACGCGACGGCGGATCTTGTGGT
This sequence comes from Treponema sp., assembly GCA_004294945.1. Classification (GTDB taxonomy): domain Bacteria; phylum Spirochaetota; class Spirochaetia; order Treponematales; family Treponemataceae; genus Teretinema. The sequence continues at coordinate 8,790 of SHOL01000057.1, read as the reverse complement.
TGCACAGCTGTTGTTTCTGGATTCGCAGAATCCGGAGAAGGATATTAATCTGTATATCAATAGTCCCGGCGGTTCGGTAACTGCGGGACTCGCCATTTACGATACCATGCAGCTGATTCGCTCCGACGTGCAGACCTTCTGCCTTGGACAGGCTGCGAGCATGGCGGCGATTCTTCTTGCAGGCGGCAGCGCCGGCAAGCGGAATGCGCTCCCCTCCTCCCGAGTACTGATCCATCAGCCCTGGGGCGGAGTTCAGGGGCAGGCGGTGGATATCGGCATTCAGGCGCGGGAAATAATCCGCCTGAAAAAGCTGACTATCGAATACTTTGCCGCTCATACTGGCAAGACGGAAGAACAGGTAGCCAGAGACATGGAGCGGGACTTTTTTATGTCGGCGCCGGAAGCCATGGAATACGGTATTGTCGACCAGGTTATGACAAGGAGAAAGCATGGCGCGATTCAAAAATGAAAAAGAACAGGTGTGCTCCTTCTGCGGAAAGAGTGCCGATAGTTCCCGAAAGATAATAGCAGGACCGGGCGTTTCGATTTGCGATCATTGTATTGATGTGTGCAAGGGTATTCTCGACGAGGACAGCCAGCAGCTTTCCACCGAGTTTACCGGCGAGATTCCTACTCCGAAAGAGATGAAGGAATATCTTGACCAGTTTATTATTGGGCAGGAAACGGCAAAAAAGACGTTGTCGGTTGCCATATACAATCATTACAAGCGTATTGCAAATCCGGTTAAGGCTCCGGACGATGTGGTAATAGAAAAATCCAACGTTCTGCTGATCGGACCGACCGGCTCCGGCAAGACACTGCTTGCCCGTACGATCGCCCAGAAGATGAAAGTACCCTTTGCGATTGCCGACGCGACGACGTTGACCGAAGCGGGCTATGTTGGCGAGGATGTTGAAAACATTCTGCTGAAGCTGATCCAGAATGCCGGAAACAATATTGCCGCTGCGGAACGCGGAATTGTCTATATCGATGAAATCGACAAGATTGCCCGTAAGGGCGAGAATGTGTCGATTACGCGCGACGTTTCCGGCGAAGGCGTGCAGCAGGCGCTGCTCAAGATTATAGAAGGAACTTCGGCATCCGTGCCTCCGCAAGGCGGCCGCAAGCATCCAAACCAGGAAATGCTGAAGATCGATACATCGAATATTCTCTTTATCTGCGGCGGCGCATTTGTTGGTCTGGACAAGATGATCGAATCGCGCGTTGCGGAGCATCCGATGGGATTCGGTGCCGATATAAAGCTGCAAAAGGAACGGTCTCTTCGTGAACTGTTCGAGCAGATTGCGCCGGACGACCTGATTAAATTCGGCATGATTCCCGAGTTTATCGGTCGTTTGCCGATAACCGTCGCACTCGACGAGCTGGTGCTTGACGATCTCAAGCGCATTTTGACCGAGCCGAAAAACTCGATTGTCAAGCAGTTCAAGGCTTCGCTCGATATCGACAAGGTCGAACTCGTTTTTGAAGACGATGCAATCAACGCAATCGCTGAAAAGGCGATCAAGCAGAACACTGGAGCCCGCGGGCTTCGTGCTATTGTCGAAAAAATGATGATGGAAGTTATGTTCGAGATCCCCTCGATCGAAGGCCAGAAGAAGGTTGTTATTACCCGCGAAAACGTTGAAAATGCCGAAAAGCCGGCGATTGCGCAAATTTCGCAGAAAACAGCGTAAAGCGCCGAAACGGATGCATCCGCGTTCGGCCGATACAGGGCAGTACCGAAGCACATACAAAAAAACCGGAACCATGTGTTCCGGTTTTTTTGTGTTCTGGGCACCAAACGATACTGTTAAGGGCACCTCTAAAAACTGAAGTTTTTAGAGGTGCCCTTAATTCGGTTCGCTTCTGAAGTGATTTGTGTGCGGACTAATCTGATACAGGTGCATCACACGATTGAGACGAGGCAGTCCAGGGTTTCTTCCGCGCTGTGTTTCCAGCTGTAATTCTTGGACCAGGACAGGCCTTTTGCGATTAAATCATTTCTGAAGGCCGTATTGTCAACGCCGGGAAGGCGTACTACTTTCTCTATTGCACCGGCAATTTCTGCGGGACTGGAATGATCAAAAAACACCGCGCAGTCTCCGGCAATTTCAGGAAGCGCGCCGGCTCTGGCGCAGGCAACGGGAACTCCGCAGGCCATTGCTTCCAAAACAGGGATGCCGACTCCTTCCACCGATGAAGGAACTACGCATGCATCTGCGGCCGAATACAGTTCCGGAAGGCTCTGATGCGGGAAGTAGCCGGTAAGCAGGATGTCGGACGACACTGATGACTTGAGTACTTCGCGATGAACAACTTCAGCGTTCAAGCCGTCGGCGCCGGCTAACACCAGCCGATGGGGAGCGCCCGTTTTTTCCTTGAAAAGGGTAAAGGCTTTGATAAGTTCGACATGGTTTTTGGAAGGATATGCAATGCGCGATGCGTATAAAATGTAGGGTCTGCGGATCGAAAACGGATGAATGAGTACTGCCTCTCCCTCAGGCTGCAGGCGAGGGTAAAAAAGGTCGGTGTCGATTCCGTGATGAATGACCCGTATGCGCGATTCGGGAATTTTCATGTTTATCAGGTCGTCCCGGATGCATCGGCTGGCCGCGATTATGCAGGAGGCTTTTTTTAGGCGCGATTTCAGGTAGCCGTCCATCAATTCGTCGTCTGTGTTGCGGTATGCGTTGGACAGGATATCCTGAACAAGTACCGCTGACGGAACTGTAAAAGAAAACGGCAGCAATCTGATTCCCGCCGGAAATAAAATTGCATTATATTTTTGCTTACGGACGAACGATGGAAATCCTGCAGTGTGCCAGAGACGCTCTGCGAAAAAGTTGTCCGGAATCGAAATGCCGGAATAGGTAACGTTGTCAACGCCCGAGGTGTAGGTATAGCGATCGAGTTCCGGGCCGAACAGTTCGACATCGAAACCGGAATCGGGCAAATTATGAACAAGCGACAATATATACGAGCCGAAACCCGATCGACCATGGTCGCAGCCAAAAGCATCAATACCGATTTTCAAAAAATAAACCTCCGCCGGTATGCGTAGTATTCTAACAGAATAGCACTTTTTTACTGATTATGCTATCCTGAATCTAATGACTACATTTTCCGATCTATCCGTTCCGCAAAACATCTGTGAAGCGCTTGCCAGAAAAGGCATTACAGAACCGACTCCGGTTCAACAGCTGGTAATTCCCCGGATTTCTGCAGGAGAAAACATTGTTTTCCAGTCTGAAACCGGAACAGGAAAAACGTTCTGTTATCTGCTGCCTGCTTTTTCACGTTGTATGCACTCTCCCGCAACAGTGTCGCCTCAAGTACTGATTATTGCGCCAACCCATGAACTTGCTTCCCAGATTAAAAGCGAAGCCGTTTCTCTTGCGGCAGAATCCGGTATTCCGCTCAAAACAGCCCTATGCATCGGGGGGGCGCCGATCAAGCGTCAGGCGGAAATGCTTAAGGAAAAGCCCTCTATTCTTGTCGGCGGTCCGGCACGGATAATCGAGCTGATTCGCCTGAAAAAGCTGAAAACCCAGGGCATCGAGATGCTGGTGCTGGACGAATCGGACAGAATGCTCGCGCCGGAGATGCGCGATATGGTCAGGGAGCTGTTTTCTTTGGTACCGCAGCGCACGCAGTACATTGCCTGTTCGGCAACAATGAGCACCTACCATGTGTCTCTGCTGGAAAAAATGCTGCCTCCCCTGCCCTCGGTTGAACCCTCGGTTGAGCCCACCGCCGAACCCACCGCCGAACCTGGCCTCGAGACCGCTGCTGAACCCGCCGCCGAGACTGCTGCTGAAACGCCGGCTCCAATTCGTTCTGCTGCCGTTCGGAGTTCGGCAAAAAAAACAGGCGAGCACCGGTTAAAACTGGTTCAGCTTCCGCCTGAAAATGTTTTAAAAAGGAATATTTCGCATTGGGCATTTTGGTGCGAAGGCAGGCATAAGATAGAAACGCTCAGGAAATTTCTTGCCGCTGTCAATCCCCCGAAAACACTTGTTTTTACTGCTATAGCCGGTCAAGTTGAAAACATAGCGGCTCAGCTTGCCTGGCGCGATATTAAGGTAGCGTCGCTCCACGCAAAAATGGGCAAACAGGAGCGAAAACAGGCAATAGATTCGTTCCGTTCCGGCCGTGTCCCTGTGCTGGTTACCAGCGATCTGTCCGCACGCGGACTGGACATTCCCGATGTGACCCACGTGGTGCAGCTTGATGTAAACGAAAACGAAGATTTTTTTATACATCGTGCCGGACGAACCGCGCGCGCGGGAAAATCGGGAATCAATGCCGTTTTTGGAGACGAAAAAGAATTGCGCGCCCTTGCCCGAATCGAAAAAAGGCTCGGCATTGTCATCTATCCAAAAGTTCTGTATGGCGGTGTTGTGCGCGCTCCGGTAGAAAGCGAAGGCGACACGGAACCCGCAGCCCCCTGATTTTTGCACCAGCCGCCGGAAGGCCGCCAAGGGCGCCCGCGCTCAACAGCCGACGGGCAGGCGGGCGGATCACAGACCGGCGGCAGGCGGCAGGCGGGATGCTGGACACGGTAGCGGGACATAAAGTGTATGCGCCCGCTAAAAATAATACTCAAATCCTGCGGTTATGCAGTTTCTGATTTCTGTTCCCTTTGCATTTTTCAACCAGGTTTTGTATTGCAAAGCGGCTTCGGCATCGACTGCAGCCTTATCCGCGTCGTTCAGCTTGTTAGCATCCTCGACCCTGTAATCGATTCCGGCATAGTTATAAATCGATTTCGAAACGCCGGGATTAATATCAATTTCAAAGCGGTACCCGAGCTTGAACACCATGTAACCGCCTGTTTTCAATACGGGCAGCCTGCACAGGGCGTTGAAACCGGTCTGCACTCGGTGGCGAATTGTATTCTGCTTCATGAAGGGATTCGAGTAGAAAAAGGCATGGCCAACGTCAGAAGCAGAATTGTTGTTGATCGATCCGTCCGAAAGATAGACACCCTCTTTGATAAGATATTCGCGCACCCATTTTTGTTCGAGACCTTCGTTCACATTTCCATGACGAATATACATGCCAACCAGATCGATGTCGAAGTCTTCGAGGGGCCGCAGGGTAATTTTCAAGTTAAGACGATCCGAATTAGGTTCAAGCGATGCCCCGAATGATGCGCCGGCATGGGTATAATTCTGATAATTGATCTGGGCCAGGGTCTCGTTGTCGCTCCCGATCCGATGAGTATAGGTATAGGGCATAACTGCCGTATAGTCGAGCGAAACATGCGAAACTATTCCCGACCGTACAGGTGCCCAGGATGCTCCTGCCTGCGCACTGAATCTGAGCTTGGTGTCAAAATCCAGCTTTACCAGATCGTTGAAGCTCAGGTCGTCGGCATAAAACACTGCATCAAGCTTGAGCCCGTCAACCGGACGGCCAGAGAACATGAGTCCAAGCCAGCTGCTGTCTGCGAACCCATAGAGGCCTTGCGTTATCATGAAGGGAGTAAAGGGAAAAAGATACGCAGGATCAAACCGGTTTCCATACACGACAGATTCCAGCAGAGATGCTGAAAATCGCTCGAACGGACGGAATTCCAGGGAGTGCACAACCAGATACTTTTCGGGATACAGAGTCGTGTTGTTGTCGCTGATCACATTGGCAACGCTGGTAGCGCTGAGCGAATACAGGGAAAAATTGAAGGCCCAAAGGTCCCGGTCGACCAGGAAATTCGCCTGTCCCGTGTGCAGAGCCTGAGGCCCTGCAATGACGCCGTTCCGATAGAACGGGCCCCAGGACGCACGCATCAGGCCGGTTGAAAGGTAGGTATCCGGGGTTCCGACGGCCATAGCGGTGTTGATCGAAGGAAGCATCCATAAGGGACCGATTTTTGCATTGTCTTCCAGAACATCTTTCGCGGAAGCATCTCCGGCTGTAAGAATTTCATCGTCCGGGAGCTTGTTGATTGCCCACACATCGACAGATGCAGACGCGGAAAGAAGCGGGCTCGCAAGATAGTTCAGATCGTACGACAGAGCTGCTCCAATCTGTTTATTGCCGGAATTGACATCCAAAGCCGCTTCGGATTTTCCTCCGAAAGTTGCGGTACGCGAAAAAAAGCGACGATAGTGCGCATCAGCGATGGCGCGTTGAACAGGATCACCTTTTTCCATCACCGATTCAAGAGCCGGTTTTATTACCTGCAGAGGATAGGGACGCGCATGGGGCAGGTTTTTTACCAAGCCAAGAGTCTCCCAACGCTCCAGATCGGCATAGAAGAAATCGTGAATGTCGGCTGCAACCTGCGCATACACAGAAACCGCACTCAAAAAGAGAACCGCCAGCATTACTTTTTTCATTGTATCACCCCGTGTGCATGTATCATGCAAAAACAATTACTGGAGCCGATTTCAAAAGTCGGTTGCTTTTGAAATCGGCTCAGTATGGTTTTGCGTTTCAGGCTCACCGAATCCGTGACTCAGTTCGAGGCCTGTTGTAGATAAATTCCGCTATATCATCCAGCCCGTTTATCGGACGAATTCGCTCAACATTTTTCTGAACCTGCTCCAATGCTTCCGGATTCCCGAGCAGGGAAACCGCTTTTTGAATAATGAGTTCCGGTTTTCTGATCAGCCAGCCGGCACCGTTGTAAACCGTATACAGCACATTGCCAAGTTCCTGCCCGCGAATAAAGGTCGAAAAAATAACCGGTTTTCCGGCAGCGAGGGTTTCCATCAACAAAGATGCCCCTCCTTTGGTGATAACGCAGTCGGCTATATTAAGCAGATTATGCATGAAATCAACGAATCCGAATACCATAATATTGGCAGCTGCGGTATCGTGTACAATTTTTTCCGCACGGCGCTTGAGTCTGAGGTCCCTTCCGCATACGACCAGGAGAAACATGTCCGGCGAGGCTTTCGCAAAACAGGAGACGATCTTGTCGGCACCTTTCAGCCCTTCCCCGCCCCCGGCAATCAGCAGGACTTTTTTCCCCTCTGGTATTCCCAGTCTTTTTCTGAACAGCGCAGATTCCTCTGCAGTCGGACGAGTGCTGTTTTCCCGCGAGAGAATGAACGGAAAATGATAAATTCGGTCTGCCGGGAATCCCCACCGATTGACGGCCTCATCCCGCAACTTCCGGGAAAAAACGACCAGATCGGTATTCTTTTCGTAAAACCATAAAGCGTGGGCGGTAAACGGGTCCGTGACAATGGTAATCAGGGGGATTGCCGGATCGACCCGATTGATCGCGTTCCGGGTCATCAGTATAAGCACTTCATGCAAGCAGACCACCTTTGTGATCCGCTCGGTCCGGAGAAATTTTGCAAGATAAGACACGCCCTGCAGCGATATCAGATAATTACCGAATTCGATACTGGGAGCGCATTGCGTAAAACGATAAAAAGTCACATAGGCACTTTCGAACGCATTGGAAGTAAGTCGGTAACCGTCCTCAAAGAAAAATCGGGAATACCGCATGTGTTCGCTGAAACCTTTTTTTAGGAACGACTGCACGTTTCCCGGATATCGTTCTTCCATGGCACCGGCAAGTGCCCGCGCAGGTGAAACATGTCCGTATCCGGTGTCAAGATACAGAAACGCTATCCGTTCTCCAGTCATCCGCGCACCCTGTGTGCACTGATAGTTTCGGTATAAATTGCTTGCAGTTTCCCGGCCATAGTATCGATAGTCCAGGATTTGGAATGCTCGCGCGCATCAGCGGCTTTCGCGGCGTACAGATCCGGATCACGAAGCAAATCGCGAACACGGGAAGAAAACTCATGTTCATCATGACTGACCATAAAGCCGCCGTTGTCCCCGCCCATCACTGTCAGAGTCCCCATCGCACCGATAGCAACGACTGGTATTCCCGAAAGCATCGCTTCTATGGTTACGAGCCCCTGCGTTTCAGTTACCGACGGAAATACAAAAATCGAAGACATCGCATACGCGAGAGACAGATCCTTTCGATCCAGGTATCCAGAAAACACACAGCGATCTGAAAGACCGGCAGCTGCGGCTTCGTCTTCGAAGATGCTGAGATCGGGACCGTTTCCAACGATCAATAGTACCGTATCCGGAAATTCCCGGAACACGTCCGGCAAAGCCCTGAACAAAAAAGAAATATTCTTTTCTTTCCCGATTCTTCCGGCAAAAAGAAGTATGCGTTTTCCGGCAAGAACAGGATACTTGGCATCCATACCGGCGCGGAATTCGCGGACGGATTCGGGAGAATTGGCGAACATCGCCGGGTCTATTCCGGTAGGCAACAGATACACCGGTTTTTTGATTTTATATTTGACAAGGACATCCTGAATCTGCCTGGAAGGCGCAATAACCGTATCAGAACGGGACGCCATGTTCTTGATTATACGGCGGGCGAAAAAACGGAGCAGAAACTCGGGTACATGGGGTATGTAGTTGACCGCATAATCTTCCCACAGGGTATGAAAGGTGTACACAATTGGAATGCTATTGATTTTTCCGTAGTAAAAGCCGAACTCTCCGATCACAAACTCGGAATTGACATGGATAATATCGGGTTTGAACACATCGAGCTGTTTCGATACCCAAAACCATTTATGGAATTTTGCAACCCGGTCTTCTTTCGATATCGGCAGCGGATACGATGGAACTCGCAATACAACGGGATCGGTATCTGTATCGCGCTTGTCCATGACAGGGTTGGACATACGTTGAATCGCCTGACTGTCCGGATAAAACGAACAGATGACAACAACCTTGTGGCCGGCTCTGATCAGAGCCCGTGAAAAGGACTCGACCGACACGGTCACTCCGTTCACC
>SHOL01000056.1:8052-13482 GCA_004294945.1 Treponema sp. | reverse complement strand
AAGTCTTTTATGCAAGAAAAATACGGCAAGGTGAAAACAAAAAACGTCAGCCGCCGCGTCGAGCGAGACTCGTACTTCGCAGGCCGCGCCGCAGGAGACACCGTCTCGCTGCGCAGGCAAATTCGCTGACCGTGAAAGCAAAAAGAAGGAAAAGACGAGTATGAAACAAACAGTATGTATGATTGCCAGTATGTATCTGCTTTTTCTGACAGCCGGACTGGACGCACAGCAATCCATCAACGCATCGTTCGCCCCGGTAGCGGACCCATGGAATTTTCCGTCGGATGGCATAGAACTCAAGGAAAAACCGCAGGTTTTGGTGTTCGAACTTGACACCCTTCCGGCTGAAAAAAAAGTTACCTGGATACAGACGCAGCAGGACATTCAGGCGCTTCTCCCGCTTTCCAAGAAATCCTTCATCGACGTGTTTCTCGATTTTCCCGGCCAGGTGGGCGTTCTGCCGAGGCTCGCCAAAATCGAAGTCCTCTCCCAGTCCGACTCCTATTATGAAATGCGCCAGTTCTACGAAATCCGCATCATGGGCTATGTGTATCCCACTACGTACGACATGAGCTATACCCTGGTCGAAGAGCCGGAGCGCAACCGAACCGCCATCATCTGGAACCTGCTCGACTCCGACGGTTCCATCGGCCAATCCGAAGGCGGCTGGTATATCGAAGAAATTGCCACCCCGTCGGGACCTGCCATCAAGGTAAGGAACCTGAATATCGGTCGAGTGCGCAAGGACTTTCCCCTGCAGGCCCAGATCATGAAGCTGGTCGGTCCCGGAGAACTCGAGGGCATTGTCAAATCCATCGTAAAAGAAGCCAAGCGGCGCGGACTGAAGTAACTATACAAAATATGCACTACATATAAACAAATATCAGCTTGTTCATCCGAAAAAAAAGAGGAGTTATCTATGAGAAAACAGAAAGATGTTTATTTACCATTCCTGGTTGTGCTGTGTATTTGCGTGTCTCAACTGTCAATCGCTGAATCTATATCGAGTACTCCTGATCCTGTTACTATGGCACATCTGTTTGCGTCAGAAGGTTTCGGATTCAAGTATATTGATAGTGAGATCGAAAATTACGAGACTTTTATCAAAAACCATGGAAAGCCGTCTACAATTAACAGGACACAGATAATCAACCGTCATGACGGCTATGAAGACGAACAGGTGGTATTGGAATACGAACAGTATTCCGTACATTATTATTCTTGGGGTATGCATCCAAGTGGAGTATTTCCGCATTCAATGCTGTCAAGCATTCGCTCAAAGAATGGTGTTGATTATCTATTCGGAATCAAACATGGAACAAGTATTGCAGAGCTTGAAGCAATATTTGGAATAACTGTTTCTGACAATGACTCATGCATGATGCAAAGCAATAACAGTCATTGGGTAACATTTTATTTTGAAAATAATGTGATCAAAAACATTACCTGGGATTATTCTCTGGAGTAAATCAAAGGCCCATTCAACTGTATGTTGCATCTTTTTGCGAGTTCATAATTCTTCCGCGGAACCAGAATAATTCCGCGGAATGATACTGCGTCCGCAGTCCCCGATCAGTAGTTCGCCGCGGCGTAGGCAACCCATCCGCCTGAGGCGACGAGGGCTGCTTCGAACTCGCCGAGCTTGAACTTGTATGAACGCGAAAGCTTCGAGCCGTCCTTTCCCTTCGCGGAAAACAGAAGCGTGCCCGCCTTCGTATCCACGGTGAGATCGGTTTCCAGACCCGCAAAAGTCTTGAAGACTTCGTCGATCTCTTCTTTTTTCAGTTCGGTCGCGATCATCCCGCAATTGTACATGTTCTGTCTGAAGATGCGCGCGAAGTTTTCGGCGATCACGATCTGGATGCCGTTCACTTCGAGCGCCCAGGGAGCGTGTTCTCGGCTCGAGCCGCAGCCGAAGTTGGCGCGGGTGACGATGGCCGTTTTGCCGGCAATGTCGCGCGCAGGGTCGAAGCCGTCGACTTTGAGGTCTTCGAGGCAGTAGGGCTTGAGGGCTTCCTTGGTTATCTCGGTCAGGTATTTGGCCGGGATGATTTCGTCGGTGTTTATGTCGCTTCTGTCCAGGAACAGGACCTTTCCGTTAAAGTTCTTCATTGTAACTCCTGTAGTTGCGCGATTTTGCCCGCGCGAGCTTACTGCGCTTCCGTGATGGTTCCGGCAACCGCCGTCGCCGCCGCGCTTGCGGGGCTCATCAGGTGCACCATACCGCCCTTGCCCATCCGTCCGAAGAAGTTTCGGTTGGTCGTCGATGCGCACACTTCGCCGCCGGCCAGAACGCCGTTCGACATGCCGAGGCAGGCTCCGCAGGTCGGATTGGTTACGCAGAAACCTGCGTCCATGAAAATCTTGATAATTCCTTCTTCAAGTGCCTGTGCGTAGACAGCGGGTGTTGCCGGACTTACTATGCCGCGGAGTCCCGGGGCGACGGTCTTGCCCTTCAGCACGGCGGCGGCGGCGCGGAGGTCTTCGATGCGGCCGTTCGTGCAGCTGCCGATGTACACCTGGTCCACTTTCGTGCCGGCAAGCTCCTTGAGCGTCTTGACCTGGTCGGGCTTGTAGCCGAAGGTCGCGACTGGAACAAGCTTTGTTACATCAATTTTATGGACGGCGTCGTATTCCGCGTCAGGGTCGGAATGCCACTTCTTGAAGTCGGCGAGAGCGGCTTCCTTCGTCGCGTACGTCTTGTCACCGTCGGGTCCGATAAACGGCCACAGGTAGTCCACGGTCACCTGGTCGGGCATGCACACGCCGCAGGTTCCGCCCGCCTCGATCGCCATGTTGCAGATCGTCATGCGGCCTTCCATCGACATTGAATCGATCGCGCTGCCGGTAAACTCCATCACCTTGTTGGTCGCTCCGTTCACTCCTACCATCTTGATAATAGAAAGAATCACGTCCTTCGCGGTCACACCCTCGGGCAGTGAGCCTTCAAGTTCGAACTTTATCGATCCGGGATACTGGAATGCGCACACGCCTTTTAAAATACCGACTTCGAGGTCGGTCGTGCCGACGCCGGCCGCAAATGCGCCGAACGCGCCATGCGTGCAGGTGTGGCTGTCGCCCATGATCACCGTAAAGCCGGGACGCACAAATCCCTTCTCGGGGAATATCGCGTGGCACACGCCGTTTTTGCCGATATCGAAGAAGTCCTTGATGCCGTGCCGTTGTGCCCAGTTGCGCAGGACAAGGCCCTGCTCAGCCGTCTGCGAATCCTTTGCGGGAGTAACGTGATCGATGACCGCCTTGATCTTGGTCGGATCGAAAACGGTGTCCATACCGCGGGAAACCAGGTCGTTAATCGCCACCGGCGTCGTTATTTCATGACAAAACACGCGGTCAAGCTTCAGCACCCAGGCTTCGCCGAACGGTGTATCCACTACATGAGTCTCGAAAATCTTCTGTGCAAGCGTCTTTCCCATATTGCACTCCTTTACAGTAATACTTAATACACTGAAGTATGTTTTAAGTCAAGAGGTTGGTTCGCGAATGGTCCGAAAAGGATGGGGGCCCCGCTACGGGAACCAGCGTCAGGGCACTAGTCCTCGTAGGTCCGGGGTACCGGACCTCCTGCGGAGACGTGCCCTGGACGCTGTTCCCGGCGCCCCCATCCTTTTCGGTCCTTTGCTCGAGAAAGACCGTTATTCTCACTTACAAGTTCGCAACAGAGCCAGGGCGCGAAAGAAACGGAGCATTGAGCGGATCCGCAGGGATTCCGCGAAGCCGGAAGGCGAAGCGGAATACCGAGGACTAGCGAACGCACCGTTTCTTGGCAAGCGGGCCCCTGGCTCTGTTGCGAAACGCTACTTTATGGTGATTCCGAAGACGTCGAGAAGGCCGAACACACCGGGAACAGAAAACTCGGCTTTGCGGATATCGCAGTCGCGCGGATCGATTACATACCCCGAAGCATCGAGAAACGAGGCTTTCTGCAGGTTGCACTTGTCGAATAGTGTATTGGAAAATACACAGCCGGTAAACCTGCTTTCGACGAGAAAAGTGTTCTGAAACCAGGATTCCCGGAAATCGCACGAATCGAAAACGCATCTTTTCATGCTCACATCGCTGAAGTTGCAGTACTCGATTATGCATTTCCCGAACCGCAGATCGAACACAGTCTGCTTGCACTTGAACAGCGTCAATCCGACGATTTTACAGTCGATGAATTCGATATCCGTCAGTCTTGAGTTTGAGAAATCCGTGTTGCTCAGGTTGCACGAGACGAATCTAACAGCTTCAAGCCTGCAGTCGAGCAGTTTCGCATCGGTGAAAACACAGCTTGTGAACGTGCAGTTCTCGTACTCTTTGCGTTCAAGCGTCTGCCCAGAAAAATCGATTCCTGTAAAACCCGACTCGCCGGAATAATCAAGTTCCATCTGCTGCATGCGCTGTCCTTTACCGTATCGAAACGATACCGGTTTCAGCAAGCCGCACCACCTCGCTCAAGCTCAAGGTCGCTTTTCCGGAACCGATGAGCTGCCTGATGTCGTCAAGGGTCGCAAACATGGCGGCATCGACTTCCGCAGTCTGGAGAACGAGGTCGTCCAGAGTGTTGTCGATCCGGGCGGTCCAGATATCGAAGAGCTCGGCGCCTTCAGCGTAGGTTGTTATAGGTTCTCCGGTGAATTCCACGTCCAGTCCGATCTCTTCCTTCACTTCGCGGACAATCGCCTTGCGGCTGGTTTCGCCTGCCTGAACAGAGCCTGCAGTGCACTCCCACAAACCGCTTGCGATTTTCCGGGCACTCCGACGGGTAAGCAGGACCCTCCCCTCCCGATTCACCAGAATGGCCAGGACAACCAGATGGTATTCATCCGCTCCGGGCTTTATTCCACGAACGCCCGTTTTTCCGAGAGGTACCCTGTCCTTCGTACACAGATCGAAATACTCGACGATACCCTGATCGGATTTCGCCAATCCTTGATCGTTAATTACGTGCATTAATCGCCCCTTCGTGCCGCGGGAATTTCTCCCGATAGATTCTTGCTCTCGATGATATCCTGAACCAGCCAGTTGATAAAGCGCAGCGCACCGTCCAAACACCTGCCGTCATGACGGCGGCACTCGAGACTGCCGCCCTCAAGACTGCTGCCGAGGAGAATGGATGCGGTGAGCGGATAGGTGTTCGCGAGGCAGGAACGGCACCGGTCGGTCTCCATGAGGATGAAATCGCGAATAATGTTGAGATACAACATAACCACGTTGTATTCATGATTGGATACGACGGTATCGCGGCGGAGTATGTAAAGGTCCTTTTCGAACTTGAGGAACAGGTCCAGCTCGGCAAGCAGGGTGTTCAGCATCGCGTTGATCCGGACGATCCGTTTGCTGTAGAGCGCATTTTTGCCTGCAACCCTCCGGTCGATCGGAAAGTTGCTGCACATCAGGTCCACGAACAGTTCCTGCACCTGCCAT
>SHOL01000056.1:0-8042 GCA_004294945.1 Treponema sp. | reverse complement strand
GTCTTTACTGAACGCGCGGGATGCCCTCCGGCGCCCGAGGCGGCGGCAGAACCATTCCCCGCAACCGGTACTGATCCCTCTTCCGCAAACCGACAGGCGTTATGCTCAAGAAATGCTTTCGCTTCCTGAAACTGCCGGTACAGTACGATAAACTCCTTCGAGTCCCGGCCTGCCGTATCGGGATGCACCTTTTTCACAATCTGCCGGTAGCACCTTTTCAGCTGGGAAAGGGTGACAATCTCGCGGTCGTTGATTTTGGAAATAAAGAAGTTCATGTATATATTCGCGTAGCAGCATCGCGATACCCCTCCAGCGAGGTGAGGCTTCGGGTGCGGGGCGCAAAAAAGCTGATACAGCGCGTCTCCGCAGACTGTGAAGCAGTCGAGGACTAGCGCTGAATCAGCTTTTTTAAAGCGGGCCCCCGCACCCGAAGCTGCACCCGAGCCGCGTCAGGCAGTTCCGCGCTCCACCAGTTCCGGCATAATCACAAGATTCTCGCCAGGGCCGTTGCGTGCGCATTCAAGGGCAAGGACAAGGGCTCCTGCCCCGGCTATCATCAGGCGCTGACGGATGGTCGAAAGCCCCGGATACACCAGTGCGGAAACCGGCAGATCGTCGTAGCCAAGAACGGCTATATCCTCCGGCACGCGAATGCCCTTGTTGCGCGCAGCATTGATAAACCCGATCGCCGTCATATCGCCGGAAGCGCAGAACAGCGCATCCGGCAGCTGTGGCAGCGAAGAAAAGTATTCAAAGCCGTGAATGCCGCTGTCGGAATCATAATCGGGAGCTTCATAAATCAAGGACTCGTCGAAGGGCAAGCCCAGCCGGTGCAGCGAAGACAGATAGGCTATCAGCCGTTCGCCCGGAATCGAACCGGGTTCGGAACCGCCGGAAGGACCGTTCATCAGCGCAATGCGCCGATACCCCCTGCCGTACAGATAATTCATCCCGATGGATATGCCTTTTTGGTTTTCCAGCAAAACGGACAACGAACCGTTTTTCTTGGTTTCCACCAGAACAATCGGCTTGCCGACGCGGGTATATTTATCGAACGTTTCATCGTCCGGCTTGATAGTCAGGCAGATAACCGCGTCGATCATGTTGAACGGCAAAAGACTGTTCAACAATTGTTCGCGGAATGTCGGAGAATGCCGGGTCGGGATCGTGACCATCGACGTAGTCAAACCAAGCGACGACATTGCCCGGTCGATTCCTTTAAAGACCTCCATACCGGCCGGTGCATCTATAGAAGGAGAAACAAGGGCAATCGCCATACCCTTCCGCTGAATCTTCCAGGGCGCGAAGGTTTCCAGATACCCCGTTTCGCGGATCGTCTGCATCACAAACCGGACCACTTCCGGTTCGATAGACGACGGAGAAACCAGCACTTCCAGGATAGTTTCCCGCGAAAGAGACGCGTGCTTCGCTACATCGGACAGGGTTACGGCCATTGCTCCTCCGGACGGTCAGAACGTTGCAGCAGGTCCGAGACCATGTGCCTTGACAACCGAAAGACCCTTGTCAAGATCTTCTACCTTGAAAATCACCACGGCGGTTTCGCCGATTTTCTCGAGCGCCGCATACAGATACTCGATATTGATGCCGTTCTGTTCAAACAGCGCAAGCACGTCAGCAAGACTGCCGACAGAATCTTTCACCGTAACCGAAAGCACATCAGTTGTCTTTACGGTAAACTGTGCATCGCCGAGAATGCGCAGCGCCTTGTCCGGATTATCGACAATGATGCGCAGAATGCCAAAATCTGCCGTATCGGCAATCATAATTGCCCGGAGGTTCACACCGCCGTCTTTCAGGACCCGGGTAACTTCCGCAAGGCGTCCGGCGGCATTTTCCAGAAAAATAGATATTTGCTGTATAACCATTTCAGTCCTCCCGTTCCCTTATAAGGATCTTTTGTCGATGACGCGCTTCGCCTTGCCGATCGACCGTTCGATGCTCTTCGGCTCGACCAGCTTGACTTTCAGATTGATGCCGAGCTTGCTCTTCATCACAGCTTCGATGCGGTTGCGGAGCGCTTCCATATCCTTCGTCTCGTCGGAGAACGCCTCGGGATTAACCTCGACGTGGAGCTCAGCCTCGTCAAGATGCGTCTGGGCGCTGCGGTCGACAATAATCAGATAATTCGGATCGACGCCCTGAATTTCGATCAGGGTATGTTCGATCTGGCTGGGGAACACATTCACGCCCCGGATTATCAACAGATCGTCGGTCCGGCCGAACAGCCGGTGGATGCGCCGGGTTGTCCGTCCGCAGCCGCATACTTCCTTCATTATAAAGGTAATGTCCCGCGTGCGGTAGCGCAACAGCGGGGTGCCTTCTTTTGTAATCGTCGTAATAACCAGCTCACCCTTCTCGCCTTCCGGCAGCACCGCTCCGGTGGCCGGATCGATAATCTCGGGGTACCACAGGTCCTCGTTTACATGCATGCCGCACTGAGCCTCGCACTCGAACGCAACTCCGGGTCCGGTAATCTCCGTCAGCCCGTAAATGTCGTACGCCTTGAGCCCCCAGGCTTTTTCGATCTCCTTACGCATGTTTTCGCTCCAGGGTTCTGCGCCAAAACAGCCGGAACGCACGCCTAACGCGGTCGGATCGATTCCAAGCTCCCTGGCGCGTTCGGCCAGATAGAGCGCGTACGAAGGCGTACACGTTATGATGCTCGTTTTAAAATCTCTGATCAGCATCAGCTGCTTTTCAGTATTCCCTGACGACGCCGGAATCACCGTTGCTCCAATCCGCTGCGAGCCGTAGTGCGAACCGAGTCCGCCGGTAAAAAGGCCGTAGCCATAGGCGTTCTGAATAGTGTCGTTACGTGTTGCCCCTGCGCCGGAAAGAGTTCGGGCCATGCCTTCGGACCAGTCGTCCATGTCGCGCCGGGTGTAGGCGTCGACGACCGGAGTCCCCGTAGTCCCGCTCGACATGTGGATTTCCACGATTTCCGACTGCGGTACCGCAAGAAGTCCGTACGGATACGTGTCCCGAAGATCGTCCTTGGTCGTGAACGGCAGTTTTGCTATGTCCGCAAGGCTCCGTATATCGGAGGGTTTTACGCCCATTTTGTCCAATGTATCCCGGTAGAACGGTACATTCGTGTACACGCGTTCCACCAGATTCTTCAGCCGTGCAAACTGCAGTTTTTGCAGCGCAGCTTTGTCCATGCATTCATGTTCAGGATTCCAGATCATAATGCAACCAGTATACAACGTTTTATTGTTTTTTGTCTTTTATTTTGAAGCGGGAAATCTCTACGAAGGGGTCGAATAACGTCGCCCGGGGAGCAAGCGTTGGCAGGGCCGAGGAACGATCAGGAGAGCGACGCTTGTTCCCTGCATCGAAACCTGGTATGCTGCGCTAAAGGTACTGATTAATGAAACATTTTGAAGTAGTAGCAGCAGTCCTGATACGGGATCATCGTGTTTTTTGCGCCCGGCGGAAAGATTCGGGCGAAACAGCGAAAAAATGGGAATTCCCCGGCGGAAAAATCGAGACAGGCGAAACCCGCCAGCAGGCATTGGCAAGAGAAATTGCCGAAGAGCTTTCGACCACCATTGCTGTCGGCGATTTCATTACTACCGTCAACCATCAGTACAAAACCTTTTCCATTACCATGCATGCATACCAGTGCTCAATCCTTGAAGGAAACCTGACGCTTTCAGAGCATATCGATTCAAAGTGGCTTTCTCTGGACGAACTTGACAGCGTCGACTGGGCTCCGGCAGATGTCCCGATTGTGGAACGGGTACGGGAAATGCTGCTGTGAACGCTGTAATACCAATAACAAAAACTGACGATCCGAGATTCATCCACAATTGCGGGTATCAGAATTTCTATGCAGAATTGCAGGAATCCCTGCTTTCGTGCAGATCGTTTCAGATGAGCGTAGCCTTTGTACGGTATTCAGGGATCCAGCTGCTTCTTGAAACGTTTGAGGAACTGGAAAAAAGAAACATCCCGGGGAAAATTCTCACATCCACCTATCTCAATTCCACGCAGCCGAAGGCCTTGACAGCGCTGAGACGTTTTTCAAACCTTGAGACAAAAATATACATACCAACGCGCGACCGGGGATTTCATTCCAAAGGGTATATTTTCGAATATGCGGATAAAAATAAAATCATCATCGGATCATCGAATATCACGCAGTGCGCATTAAAAAGCAACATAGAATGGAACGTACAGAACTACAGCGATCAGAATGATCAATTTGCCTGCGATGTTCGACGAGAGTTCGCTGCGCAATGGAATGACGTACGTTCAAAACCTGTTTCCGATGAATTCATTGCTGAGTACTCGAAATACCTGAAGCGCCTCGGAAATCGATTACTGCCGGAAAACGCGTTTGAATACGAATACGAAGCCATAAAACCAAATCAGATGCAAACCGAAGCGATAGCAAAACTCGATCGGCTAAGGAAAAGCAAGGAAACGAAAGCGCTTGCCATTGCCGCAACCGGAAGCGGAAAAACCTACATGGCCGTTTTCGATGTGCTTCAGGTTCGCCCGAAACGAGTTCTTTTCATCGTTCACCGGGAAGACATACTGATTAAAGCAAAAGAATCCTTCGATCGGATAATAGACAAAACACTGTATACGACTGGTTATTTTACCGGAAATACAAAGGAAGACGCGGATTATCTTTTCTCTACGATTCAGACCATGCAACTGCATTATGAATCCTTCGGAGCAACAGATTTCGACTATATAATCGTGGATGAAGCCCATCATGCTTCAAGTCCAAGCTATACAAAAGTTTTATCCTATTTTTCATCGCAGTTTTTGCTTGGACTGACAGCGACGCCGGAACGTTCAGACCAGGGAGACATCTATTCCATTTTCGACAACAACATAGCCGTCGAGATAAGATTGCGTCAGGCTTTGGAATACGAGCTCGTCGCGCCCTTTCATTACTTCGGAATTACGGAATTCAACGAAATCACCTATGAAAACGTTGATATTGACGATCTAGCCGCCGTCGCAAAACTGCTCATGATAAGCCGCCGTGCGGAATACATAATCGAAAAGATGGAATTCTATGGACATGACGGCAGCAAGCGCAAAGCCCTCGGTTTTTGCGCAACAGTTGAACATGCCGAGTTCATGGCAAAGGAATTCAACAGCCGCGGATATCCGTCGCTGTGCCTTAAGGGCGAAAACTCTATTCCCGAACGCCTATCGGCAATACAAAGACTGGAATCGGAAGAGGACTGCCTTCAGGTAATTTTTACCGTTGATATTTTCAATGAAGGAATAGATATTCCCACAGTAAACACAATCTTGATGCTTCGCCCCACGGACTCCTCGATTATTTTCACCCAACAGCTGGGGAGGGGGCTCCGGCGTCTTCCTGACAAGGAATTTGTCACCGTACTGGATTTTATCGGTAACCATCGAAAATCATTCCTTATGGCGATTGCGCTCATGGGCACCAAACAGTTCGATAAGGATTCGTTGAAAGTAGCAGTTAAAAACAGTTTTGCAGATATTCCGGGAAGTTCTCACATCCATATGGATGAAATTGCGAGAGAGAGCATACTCGCACAACTGGAGAACGAGAAATTCTTTTCATTGAAGTATCTCAAAGAGGAATATCGCGATTTTAAGCGCCAAATCGGCGATCGAACTCCGATGCTTGTAGACTATCTGAAAATTGACGGAGCTGTTGATCCTCTGACGTTTGTCAGTTACAGCTCAACCTATCTACACTTTCTGGAAAAAGCCGATACTACTGATGAATTTGCAGAGCTCTTGTTAAATCCGGATTTCAACAACATTTTGCGATTTTATTCAAACTTGCTTCCCTGCAAGAGGCCGTATGAATATGCCGTGAGCAAGTATCTTTTAAGCCATGCTTCTATAACCCAAGAAGAAGCCGTACACGAGCTGAACAAATATATTGCACAGCCATGCAGAAACACCGTCTCGCACTCGTTCGACTTTCTTTCACAAAAGTTCTTTGATTCCGGAGAGCAAAAAACTTTTGCCGGATTACTTTTTGAAAAACACGATGATGTCTTGATACCGACTAAAAGAACGCGCGCTGTTTTCGATGATCTAAGAACCAGAACATGGATCGAGGACATACTTACATACGGATTGCTTCGCTACGAACAGGAATTCGGCGACGCAGATTACGGCATTCCGTTTTTTAAGCTGTATCAACAATACACCATGAAAGAAACAGCACTTTTGGTTAATTATACTAAGGCCCACAGTTCCTTTCGCGGATCAGGACTTATAACATCCGGGAAAGAGTACTTTATGTTTGTGAATCTTCATAAAAACGCGGATGTTAAAGAGTCGATCAATTATAAGGATCTATTCCTCACCTCGAAGGTATTTCAGTGGGAATCGCCGAACACAACGGCACAGGATTCGAACCGAGGACAGGATCTGGTGTATAATTACAAACGGGGCATCAACCTCCACTTATTTGTGCGAAAGTTCGAAACTGTCGAAGGCAGGTCGCAACCGTTCACGTACCTCGGTAAAACAGTCTGCCAGAGCGCAGAAGGTAATAGGCCGATTCGCATGCTCTTAGCGCTCGAGAATGAAGTTCCCGCAGATCTGTATTTTGAGCTTGTCACTAAAGTCTAATTCAGAGGCTATTATGACATTGTATAAATTACAGGTGTTCGATGATGGCCAATGCGCAGTTCGTAAAACAACACAAAGATCTTCATTCCAAACAAACGTACTATTTAATTTACTTAGCGAACTTAACGCGTACTTGGAATCTTCCGTATGCGTTCGATCTCTTCGTCAAGATGACCTTCACTAATCTCCAGTTCACGTTCAGCTGTTTCATCGGAGAAATCCAGCACACGGGTCTTCAGCCACTCCCTGAAATCGTTTTGGGGATAACCAGACTCACTCAACGCATCTTCAGAAATTGGTTCGCCGTACCATTCGCCAAAGACTGAACAATACTCTTGATACAGGGAGCCATCCATAGATAGATCACCCTTCTCCGCAACAAATAACACGCCAGTTCAAATCTGAAGTGCGAAAATAGCGGCTAAAAAGGCATCGCGGCTTCTGATATACTGTGGTTTACAAAGACTACAAATACCAAGAGACCCAGCGATGCCTTACTCACATATTACCACTGAAGAACGAGATTTTCTACAGTCTGCATTTGCTTTGTCCATAGATAAATCTATTATCGCGCGAATATTGGGGAAGCATATTTCAACCGTCTATCGCGAGGTTACACGCAATACAAGCACTGGTTATTACATAGCGACTGAAGCACATAAATGGGCTAGTAATAGACGACTCAAAACTAAACCGCAGCCAAAACTGGGTAATGCAGAACTCCTTCGCGACATAAAAAAACGCTTTAAGCAGGATCACTCTCCTGAGCAAATTGCAGGCCGCCTTAAGCTTGATTACCCAGGACAGAAGAATCGTCATGCGTCTACCGAGTTTATTTACCAGTATCTGTATACTTGCATAGAAGCAGAGCCAGAGCTTAAAGCTCATTTTCGACAGGGACAGAAAAAAAGATCTAAACGCCTGTCCGGTAAGGATTTGAGAGGCTGTATACCTAACCGAAAGTTCATTGATGATCGCCCGCCGATTGTAAACGAAAAAAAGCGTGTAGGAGATTGGGAGGGAGACACCGTTGAAGGTGGCGGAAAAAAAGGCTATATCGCGAGCTGGGTAGATCGTTCGACCAAGCTATTAGTAGCGTATCCGTTAGTCAGAAAAGAAACGCTTGCTTTGGTTAAAGGAGCAAAACAAGCATTCAGGAAAATACCCAAAGAAGCAGTTAAAACAGCGACTGTTGATAACGGAAAAGAATTCGCGGCACATCAACAATTGGAAGAAGCAATTGGTGGTGAGGTCTATTTTGCACATCCGTACCATTCATGGGAACGTGGATTAAATGAACACACCAACGGTTTGCTGAGGCAGTACTTTCCAAAGAAGCGTCCATTGGACACGCTCACGAAAAAGGAACTTGACAGAGCGGTCAAGCGAATAAATAATAGACCTCGTAAGTCACTGAATTATCG
>SHOL01000249.1 GCA_004294945.1 Treponema sp. | reverse complement strand
CGCCCCCTTCAATAACCGTCATGGACATACTCCTCGCCCCCGCCTTTAAAATGCAGCCGGTACCTGGTCGATGCCGGCAGTTTCCTCGAATCCGCACAGGAGGTTCATGTTCTGAACAGCTTGGCCTGCGGCTCCCTTTACCATATTATCCAGAGCGGAAACCACGAGGAGTGTTTTTCCGCCGTTTACAGTATGCACCGAAATATCGCAGAAATTCGAGCCTCGCACGTTTTTAGTCGTCGCGGTCGAACCTTTCGGAAGCACCCGCACGAAGGGCTCGTCGGCATAGCGCGCCGCGTAAAGCGCGTGCGCTTCGTCCGCTGATAAAGGCTTTTCGAGCTTCGCGTACACCGTTGCGATGATGCCCCGGCTCATCGGGAGGAGATGCGGCGTAAAAATCACATTCACGTCCTTTCCGGCCGCCTTCGAACAGTTCCGTGCAATCTCGGGCTGATGCCGATGGTTGCCTATACCGTAAGGTGCGAACGACTCGCCCGATTCGGAGAAATTGTTTTTTTCGGAAGGATTCCGACCGGTGCCGGTAATCCCGCTTTTCGCGTCCACAATAATCCCGTCGGTATCGACAAGAGACTTTTCCAGAACCGGAAGCAGTGCGAGCGTTGCGGCCGTCACGTAGCAACCGGGATTCCCGATCACGCGGGCCTTCTTGATCTTTTCCCGGTTCATCTCAGGCAGGCCGTATACCGATTCCGCATGAACGGCGGGATACTCGTAGGGTTTATTGTACCAGGCAGTGAAGGTCGCCTCGTCTTCGTCGAAGCGGAAATCCGCCGAAAGGTCGACGAGCTTTTTTCCTTTTGCGATGCAGTCGGCGGCGTATTTTTCCGCGATCCCGTGGGGAAGCGCGGTGAACACAACGTCGGAAGCCTCAACGACAGCGTCGGCGCCAGAAAGCACGCCGTCGGTCTTTCCCCGAAGCTGTCCGAAAAGATTCGGATAAATATCTACTATATTCTGGCCTTCGAAGCTGACCGAACTCAGCGACAGTTTCGCGACGCCCGGGTGGGCGACCAAAAGCCTTACCAGCTCGACGCCGACATAGCCTGTGGCGCCGATAATTCCGGCAGTAATCATACCTATTCTCCAGTCGAATGCATAATGGGCGGATCGTTACGGATCCGCAGTAGTAATTTCAAAGTGGTTTTGATACAGAGTGTGCAGTGCAGACTCCGGGAAGCCGGCAGTCCCACACTGGGTGTCCCGAAACGGGACGGGCGGAAAAAAGGTGGGTTACGCCTGACGGCGACGGAAAACGGGGAGAAGAACGGCGAAGGTATTAAGTCCGGAATCACAGAAATTGCATTGCGGCAACTGCATGGCGCTTCTCCTTTACAAGGGATTAAAGTAATTGAAGCATACTGTTTTTTTCTGAACATGGTCAAGTTTTGTCCTGCAAGAAAATACGTTTTTTCGACGAAAAATGCATAAATTTCCGATTTTTATACAAATCGAGCATCAAGATCTTCGAAGGGGCGAAAAAAAAACGCCTTCATTCGGCGAATCGTCCCGGGTTCGGCATCCGATCAGGCGATGCCGATGCTGCGGTCTTTGAACTTCCTTTCAACGGAGCTCGCGTAAGTGGACCGCAGCGTGCGCAACGCACATTCACCGCAGCGTGCGCAACTTGCCGGCGGCTTGCATAAAACAGTTTTCGCTGTCTGCGTCGGCCCTTCTTGCTTTGTTGCGTGTGCCCGAAACCGCCGTGCTTGATTGCCGGTTCGCATCGCGGGAAGCCTGCCGGGCAGCCTGCCGCGAAAGAAGGCGCACAGCTTCGGACACCGTAGAGCCGCGAACCGCATCCAGATCGGCGGCAAGCTCGGATTGTTCGGGCAGCACAACGCCGGTCGCCGCATGTGTCAGGCTTCTAAAGTACAGGTAGGCGGCAGCGAGTTTGAGCGCGTACTCGGCTCTTCCGGACGGTGAATACTTGAGGAACGCATGTTCCCGCAGCATGACAAGAATTTGCGCGAACTCTCCTTCAAACTGGCGGCGGTTCATACCTCAAGTATAGTGCATCAGAGTGCAAGGGGGCGCTTGTTGTCCGAGAGGCGCTTCGTCAAGTATTCGCGGTCCAGATCGAGCGTGTCCACCAGAAGCCTCGTTTGCTCGGCCGAAAGAAGGTTTTGCTCGGCAAATAGGTACACCAGGGCGCGCTCGGCAATCAGGGGAACTTTCAGCGCATTCATGTGCTCGATCGAGGGTTTCGGTCCGTCGAGATAGTTGGCGCGAAAGGATCGGTACAGTTCGGATTCTTCAGGATCCATTTTTACTGCTCGAAGTTCTTTTTCCAGCGGTTCCAGATCGCCGACACTCGCCCGTTCTCCCAGCGGCTTCAGTACAAAATAGGTATACTGCTTGCCCGGCAGATAGTGGTGCGCGTCGCACCGGGTGCAGTAATTCGGTTCGCGGGGGTCGTTTTTTTCGCGGTCGCCGCCGCCCCGCGAGCAGACCATCGCCTGCA
>SHOL01000055.1 GCA_004294945.1 Treponema sp. | reverse complement strand
CTTCATGGACCGCGTACACGTTCACCTTTACGAAGGCAGCTCCGACGTTCTCGTCCGGCAAACTCGTATTCGAACTCGGTGCTGTAACCGGAGACGGTACATTGGCAACCGACGTATTCATCGACGACGTAAGCCTCCTGTACGACGGCGTCATCGGAGGAACCGATCCGGAGCCGAAGGTCATTGCCTATCCCGCAACAAACGCTGATACATGGACGCCGGGAGACGGCTGGTCCTTGGCCTGGGAGGACGGTTTCAACGACGAAACTTTCGACACCTACGTGTGGACGCGGCAGAGGATGATGGATCCGCCGAACAACGAATGGCAGCAATATCCCGGCGGAACCGATGCTACGTACGCGTACGAAGAAAACGGGTATATGATTCTCAAGGCAGCAAAGACCGGAGCGTCATACGCCGACAACAACTTCATGTCGGCCCGCGTCATTTCCAATCCCGGCGGACAAGACAGCGCCTCAGGCACCGATGGAAAATTATTCAAATACGGCAAGATCGCGGCGCGCATTCAGGTGCCCTACGGAAAAGGAATCTGGCCCGCTTTCTGGATGCTCGGAGACAACATAAACGAAACCGGCGGCAGTACGACTTGGCCCGAGTGCGGCGAAATCGACATCATGGAAATCGGCGAGGGGACCAAGGCCAACTACGGACAGGGAACAACGCTCGGTACGCTGCACCACGACCCGACGGTCGAGAACGTACCGTTCAACTGGAACAACGAGATTCTGCCGTCGGCCGAGCACACTCTGCCGAACGGCGAGTTCTTCGCCGAGAAATTCCACGTATTCGAGATCGAGTGGGACGAGCAGTCGATCGTGTGGAAGCTCGACGGGACGAAAATCGGCGAACGTTCGATCAGCGAGGCGACGAGATCCGAGTTCCACGAAAACTTCTATGTAATCTTCAATATTGCAGTCGGCGGCAATTTTACGGCAACGCCTGACAGCTCGACGCCGTTCCCGCAGTACATGTATATCGACTGGATCAGGCACTATACAAAGCAGTAACAATCGACCGGCGCATTGCAGGCATTGCGCCCTTTAGCGCACGCTTGCATCGCGCCGATTGTCCGAAGCATCGCCTGCCGGTCTTCGCTTTGCCTGCCGCCGCCGCTCGCTTGAGCAGGCCGGCAGGATACATGCGAAGAATGGATGGGCAAGTCCTTACTGCGTCTGCAAGGCTGGAGCTCCGTCGGCCGATCCGCCGGCATCATCGGCAACACCGGCATCATCGGCACTGCCGCCCGCGTCGACGACAGGCGCCGGAGCTTCCTTTTGCTTGAGGTCATCGACCGTCACGTCGAACCGCGCAAGATAGTCGCCCGAAACCAGAAGCACGTCGGACGAACCATCTGCGCGAACGTAGGTTTGGCTTGGCACCGAGGCAGCTTTGCCCGCGACGATCGTCCGCACTTTTTTACCCTTTGCGCTCGCGGTGATGGTGAGGTTGGGCGCGTCTTCGCCACCTGTTCCTTCCGTAAAGCCGAAGCGCGACGCGCTGCCGCCCGAAGAGACGACGCCGAGCACTTTGACCGATTCGAGCGCGGACGCGAAGGCCGCAGCCTTCGACTGGTCGGCAGGAACACGGTCGGTCGATCCGTTTCCGGAACCGATGGTCCAGATGTCGCCGGTTTTCGAAAGTATGTACGAACTTCCGTCGGTCTTTTCGACGGTCAGCATATCGATTCCATCTGCTTCGAGCGTTTTGGCTCCGGCGCGGCCGTCAAGGACGAGCTGCGCTATGTACACGACCGCAAGAAGCGCGATCGCGCCGAGTAATGCCGCTTTTCGCGGCGCAAGCTTTATCATTGTGCAGCCTCCCCGTTAGTTGTCCGTTCTGCGTTGGTTGTCCGTTCTGCGCCGCAGTACAGTTCGCGGATACGCCGGCGGCGTGCGACGCGCAGCCTCCAGACGGCAAGTCCTACAAGCGCGACAAGGGCGGGAAGCCCGTAGAGGTTCACGGCGCGCAGAGCGTCGCGCTTTTCCTTGGTGGTCTTGTCCAGCGTATTAAGCCCCAAACCTTTTGTGCGCATCGGAATCAGCTCGTCATTGCCGTTAGCCCAGTCTATAGCGTTGCGCAACAAAAGAGCGACCGGCTGGGTGCCATTTTCGTCCATAACCGAAGGCGTCGTAATCGCCGACGAACCGAAGACGGCAACGCGGGCACGCTGTGCCGACTTCGAAAGATGAGCAGTTGCAGAAAGATCGGCCGCAGTTACGGACGGCGCACTGGGGGTAGGCTTTGACTTCGCTGCGGAATCGGTGCTGCCGGCTGCGGCATCTCCGGTTTCTCCGGATGATTCCTCCTCCCTGATACCGGCGACCGGCGATGATTCATACGCGCTCGGGAAGATGCCTTCAAGTGCAACGGCAAGATCGTGTTTCGCCAATGCGTCTGCTGCGGGCGGCATGATCGCATACGGGTTCAAACTGGTGACGGCATCGGGAATCCAGGCTTCATCCGACGTCGACGCAAGCGGAGTGTAGGAAACGCCTTCTGCGATGCGGCCGTCTTTCTGTGAAAGGGCTCCCGCCTGCAGGAACAGTACGTACGCCAGATTCTTCGAAACAGGGTGCTTTGCATTCAGGCTTTCCTTCGCAAGCTGGGGCACGTAGTAAAGCGGAAGCTCCCCTACACCCTGCTGCTTGGCGACGTAGCACGCCTTGTCCATAACGTAGGAAGCGCTCAGCTCGATGCCCCAGGCGGCAAGGAGCTTCTGCAGGCCGGTATCGATCGGCTCGTAGGTCGGTTGCGCACCGTACATCAGCATCTGCTGGTCCGGCATCACCTCGTTTATGGGGTCAAGCAAGAGCACCAGATTTCCGCCGCGCATCAGAAACTGGTCGAGCGCGTAGAGGTCTTCTTCGCTGAACGCAGTACGCGGGCCGTTGATCATGATCGAATGAACAGTCGCGGGCACTTCGCGGACGGTAGCATATTCCTTGAGCGTATAGCGGTCCTTAACCAGAGCCTGCAGCCGGTAGGCTCCGCTTTGCCCATCCCACAGGCTCTTTTCGCCCTGGCCGGTAAGGTAGGCCATTTCGACCGAGCGGGACAGCAGGCTCTGCAGGGCTTCGGCGAGTGTGTCGGACATGTTGCCCAGATTGCGGATGCTGTACCCGCCGAAAATACCCCGGGTCAGCTCGAGCGGAACCGAGACAAAGCGTTCCCCCCGGGACAGCACCAGGCCGAGCGTACCCATGCCGGCGCTTGTTCCGTCGCGGCCGACCGACCAGTTGATCACCTGGACGCCGTATTTCGCCGCAAGCATTTCGATCTCGTCCTGCGCAGGATCAATCCTGCTGTACACAATGCGGTTGCGGTTACGCTTGTTCAGCATATCGAGGGCAGTCTGCACTTCCGCAGGCAGCTCCGCGAATCCGCCGATATTGAAGCGGGAGAGCGCCGAGGAGGCATAGAGCGTCAGCGAGATGGAGCCGTCGAGTCCGGCGAGCGTATCGTTCATCGCGATCATGCGCGCAATCGTCGTGGTCAGCTTGTACTCAAGTCCTTCGGTGCCCGTCAGGTTGTCGATCACCTCGGCGCCGTCGCCGTACAAAATCACGAGCCCCATCCAGGCAGTCTTGAGGCCCACTTCGGTATCCTTTACTTCCTGGATCTGCACGTTCTGCAGCCCCCAGTTCATTGCCTGGCTGCGCGCTTCGGGATCTTCCATGTCTACGAACTCGTAGCTGAAGCGGTTCTTGCCCGCCTTGCCCCGGTATTCGGAAAGGAGGTCTGAAAGATAACTTTCGACGCTGTTGTACGGCGACGGCAGGTTCTTGGTAAAGTATACACGCACCGACACCGGCTCCTCGAGCGACGACACAAGTTCGCGGCTCGCCTGCGAAAGGGAGTATGATTTTTGCCCGGTCAGGTCAATCCTGAAAAAGGCGCGTGCGCCAACGAGATTGGCAAGGATAATCAAAACAAAAAAGAGGACGAGGTTGCTTTTCGGCCCGGCAATCCAGGCCCAAAATTTTTTGAACGAGTGCATCAGGCAGTCCTCCTGTCTTCAAGATTGCGCACGGAAAGCGCAAGGAAAATCGCCGTCACCGACGCGAAATAGAGAAGATCGCGGGAGTCGAGGATGCCGCGGGAGACTGCCTCGAAGTGCGACGCGGTACCCAGGAACTCGACCGGACCAACGAGTGCGGCCGGCAGGAAAATGGCGAACTGGTGCCCAAGGGTAAGCACGATGCATACCGAGAATGCAATGAAAAACGCGACAATCTGGTTTTTCGTCAGCGAGGAAGCATAGACGCCGATCGCCGCATAGGCGGCGGAAAGGAAAAGCGCGCCGATGTAGCCACCGGCGATCGGACCGGGATCGGGATTGCCGATGAGACTCACTGACACGACGTAGACCGCTGTCGGGAGGAGCATCCCTGCGATAAAGACGAGCACCGAAAGGAACTTGGAAGCGACCACGTCTGCGCCCGACACCGGCAGCGTCAGCAGGGTTTCCAGGCTGCCGCTCCGCGACTCTTCCGAAAGCACGCGCATGGTCAGCGCAGGAATGAAGAACGAAAACAGAACCGGCAGGAGCTGGAAGAAATTCCTGAGCTCCGCGCGATTAATAAGGAAGAACGTCGGGAAAAAGAGAAATCCCGAAAACACGAGAAAAAGCACGGTGACAATCCAGGCAACCGGACTCTGGTAGAGCGCCTTGAGCTCGCGAGCCAAAAGCACGGGCCAAACAGCGGATGTTTTTTTCATGATGCCTCTCCTCCTGCGGTAAGGGTCCGGAATACGTCTTCGAGCGAGTTCCGCTCAAGCGCGAGTTCGTAGAGAATCCAGCCGCGCGACGATACAAGCCGGCTTACCTGACCGCGCACGTCGGCGTCGCCCGCCACGGACACAAGCGCGCTCGCAAGCTTTCCGTCCGGCGTTTCGGATTCGGAAGCGCCGGAAGCGCCGGAATCAGCCGCGCCATCGGACGATGCGGTGCGATCAGCAGAAGCGGCGCGATCCTCGGGAGACGAGCCATCTGGCAACGCGCCGGAAGAACCTGCAGCCGTGACCCCCGCAATGCCGGGAAGCGTCGACAAGCCCTTCACCAGCTCCTCTGCGGAACAGCCGGCGCAAGATACCCTCACAGTCGAGCGGTGGCCGAATCGGGTTTTCAGTTCGGCGGTCGGACTGTCTGCGACGATTTTGCCGCGCGAGATGATGACCACCCGGTCGCACAGCATCTCCACCTCGCCCAGGATGTGCGTTGAAATAATGACGGTGCGCGTCTTTCCGATATCCCTGATCAGTTTGCGAACCTCGATAATCTGGTTGGGGTCAAGGCCCGAAGTGGGCTCGTCCAGTATGAGTATCTCCGGATCGTGCATGAGGGCATGGGCAAGTCCAACCCTCTGGCGGTAGCCCCTGGAGAGTTCGCCCACGTTCTTGTGCATGACGTCCGCAAGGCCACACATGCGGACCAGTTCGCTCACCCGCACGGCCGGGTCGACGCCCTGTACGCGTGCGACGTACTCGAGGTAGTCGGCGGTTATCATGTCGGAATACAAGGGGGCGGATTCGGGCATATAGCCGATTTTTCGCCTGGATTCCTTGGGGTTCAACAGGATGTCTTTCCCGTCGATCAGAATTGTCCCGGCGCTCGGTTCAAGAAAGCCGGTAATCATACGCATCGTGGTGGTTTTTCCCGCCCCGTTCGGTCCCAAAAGCCCGACGATTTCGCCTTTTCTGATCGAAAGGCTGATACCGTCTACGGCTGTGAACGAACCGAACCGGCGGGACACCTGCTGCACGTCAATCATGGGTCCTCCGGTTTTATATATGGTTTTTGCGCGCACCAATTCCGCACACGCGAAGTATGAGCGCATACTACAAGATAATAAATTCTAAAGGAAACGTGTTACATTTCGTGGGTTCGAAAATTGTAAACAAAGTGTAAAATCAAGCGGGTTCGATGCTCGATTTCCGTTTTTTTTTGAAAGCGAAGAAGCTGGATATTTTGGACTAATCCGCCTATACTTGATCTACATGGGTGGGATCAATTTTGATATAGCCGCTATTATTGTTTTTTCATTCAATCTCTATCTTTTTGTATCGCGGCGCAGACTCAGGATTCTTCAGTCTACACTGTTCAGTATACTACTCGCGATCAGTCTCGGTTCTGCAGTTATGGATGCGGCCGGCGTAGTGCTGTACAAATATCAGTCCGGAGTTCCCCTCCCGGTGCACTATGCGGTCAATGTTCTGTACTATATATTTCAGAACTCCGTTGCGCCGGCCTTTTGCGTTTTTTTGCTGGTTGTCGCACACCGGTATCAACGGCTGGGCACAGGCTTTAGAACTCTGCTCGCACTGCCCTGGGCCTGTGCGATGGTGATTATCCTTTCAACACCCTGGACTCATGCGGCCTTCTATTTTGACGAGTCGCTGCAATATCGCCGGAATATCGGACTAACCGTCCTGTACGGTGTGTCGGCCCTCTATGCCATTATTTCTCTAATTGCGCTGGCACGGAGCCGCAAAACATTCTCCGCGCGAACAGCGCTCGGTCTGGTTCTTTTTTTGCCGATTACGCTCAGCGCGTTCATATTCCAGTTTTTCCATCCTGATGTGCTGATTGTCAATTTTGCCATTTCGGTATCCGAACTGATTATTCTATTTTCTATCAACGATTTCGATTCGTTCGTCGACGGCCAGACCGGCTTGTTCAATAGGGCTGCCCTTGCTGCCCAGCTGGAAAATATTGAACAGCAAGAGCTGCGATATGCTGTTTTTCTGGTATACATTGACAACAAGGAATTTCTGGAATACGCAGTGCGGCCGGAAATGGTCAGTTCTCTTGAACAGGCTCTGGTTAACAGGCTTTTTTCGGAGTCCGGAAAACACCGGTTTTTGGCTCGGCTGGATTTCGGCGAATATGTGCTGATGATACCGGATCCCGGAGCCGATGCAGTTGCTGATGTGCAGGAAAGAATTTTGGAGCGCGTCAGGCTGCCGCTCGGTTTTGCCGGGAAACGCTACACGCTGCATGCGCGGCTCGCTCAGCTGACAATTCCGGACGACGCTTCCAGAGCAAAGGTTGTCTTTCAGGCCCACCGGACACTGTCTTTGTCCCATTGGGATTATCCGCTGGACAGCTGGCTGAGCCTTCCGGATCTTTCGTTGGCGGAACGGCACCTTGCGATAGTCGAAGCGATAAAAGAAGCGCTGGATACCGGCGCGCTTATGGTCTATTTTCAGCCGATCATCAATTCCAAAACCGGGGCGCTCATTGCAGCCGAGGCGCTGGTCAGGTTAAAGAACGCCGAATTGGGTTTTATCCCCCCGGATGAATTTATCCCCATAGCCGAGAAAAACGGCCTTATACACGCAATCGGGGATTATGTGCTGGATTGTTCCTGTGCATTTTTTGCGTCTCTGCGGAAAGCAGGCATACCGCTGCAATTTATGGAAATAAACCTTTCGCCGGTGCAGTTTGCCCAGTTCAACCTGACCGAACGCTTTTATGCAACCGCCCTCCGGCACGGGCTTTCGGCGGGGGATCTGTGCTTTGAAATTACAGAAACCGCTGCAGCGCAATCGCCGCTGGCGCTCAGGCGCACAACGGACGCATTGAACGGACGGGGTTTCGCGCTTGCCATCGACGATTTTGGGATCGGAAATTCCAACATTGCAACCCTTATCGAGATTCCCTTTTCCGTAGTCAAGCTCGACCGGAGCCTGATAACCGAAGCCAGCGCCCGCAAGCCTGAAGGTATCGAACTGAAAGGATTTGTCGACATTTTTAGACGGCTCGGCGTCAGCATTGTTGCAGAGGGAGTGGAAACAGAAGAGCAAATCCGCTTGCTGGCCGATCTGGGAGTCCACCTTATTCAGGGCTATTACTTTTCGCGGCCGCTCCCGCCTGAAGATTTCCTGCAGTTTTGCAAAAGGACGAAGGCATGAGGTATATACTCGATTTCGATATTGCAGCTGTCATACTTTCATGCATCACTATCTTCCTGTATTACGAGCGGAAACAGCGGAAATTCGGTCCGGGGGAACGGTTCGCTCTTATTGCCTGGGTAGTGGCGGGAAGCGCGGTAACGAGCCTCGTCAGTTCACTGTACATTAACCGTCTGCCCGCAGAAGCGCCGGAAACGGTGATGGCCTCGGTTACGGTATTCTACCTTTTTCATAATTCACTGCCGTTTACCGCAGCCCTGTATATACTCCATACCGGCGGACTGTATCCTGTGCAGAAAAAAATGCAGACGCTGTTCATGCTTCCCTGGGCCCTGACAGTCGCGGCAGTACTGACCAATCCCTGGACAAAGCTGTTCTCGTTTATCGATTCCGCAGGCACTTACCGCCACGGCCCGCTTTTTTACGGTCTGTATGTGCTGTCATTGAGCTATTTTGTTATTGTGCTGATCGTGCTTGTTTTCGGACGATCACGGTTTACTCCGGCGCACCGGCGCTCTTTTCTGGCCGCAGCGCTGATTCCGATTCTTGCAATTATTGCACAGTCGCTGTTCGACCGGGTAATGCTTGAATGTTTCGGCGCATCCATCAGCGCGATTTTCGTGTTGATTACCATACAGAACGAAAGCGAACTGCTCGACGGTCAAAGCGGCTTGTATCATCGGGAGTCGTTTATCGATTTTCTTGGCGAAGCGTTTGCCCGCAATGAACGCTTTTCGATCCTTATTGCGTATTCCGCAGAACTGGCCGATCTGCAGGGGACCCTTGAATCGAACGCCTACCGGAATTTGGTCGAAGCGGTATCAAAATGGCTTTCCGGCAACGAAAGCACCGCATCCTGGATTCGCACAGGCGTCTTTGCACTCCTGTTCGAACCGCGCACCAGGCAAAAAACGATTCACGAACTGACACTGAAAATTGCGGAACACTCGGACCATCCCTGGAACGCCGGGACTGTGCAGGTGCACGTTCCGTTCAAGGTGTTGGTGCTGCATTGTCCGCAGGATGCCGCAGAAGTGTCCGATGTCATGGACTGCATCAACCAGCTGCCGGAAATCACAACCCGGGTAGCGCACAGGATACTGTTATCCACAAGAGACTTTTCGATCGGCAAATACAAACGGGGCTCGCTGATCGGGCGCGCTCTGGACCTCTGTCTGGAGCAGCAGACTGCCGAACTTACGTATCAACCGGTGTACTCCATTAACCGCCAGTATCCGGTAGCGCTTGAAGTGCTGATAGGTGTGACAATAAACGGCGGAGAAACCGTGACGCAAAGCGAAGTATTCGACATTGCCGAAAAAATGGGCGTCAGCCGGCAGCTAGCCGAGCTTGTCATGAAGAGCTGCTTCGACTGGTATGTAACGAACAACGTAGCCGAAACCTCGTTCAGCCAGATTCAGATTCGAGTGCCTGCTGCACTGTGTCTGGATGTCGACTGGCCGCATACTGTTTTGACGATTGCAGCAAAATGTCGGCTGAATCCCGCACGAATCGCGCTGGAAGTAACAGAGACAACGGTTTCCCGGTTCGGAAAAGATTTGCTCGTGGCCATGGATTTTTTGAGCGCCAAAGGGGTCAGTTTTATTCTGGACGATTTTGGTTCAGGCTATACCAATCTGGTAGAGCTCAACACGATGCCGTTTTCACTGATCAAATTCGACAAGAAAATTATCCAACCGGGTCTGAAAACCCTCAAGGGCAGTAAAATTCTTGAAGGCATGGTGGACATATTCAAGCGGAATGGGGCAATGGTTGCGGCAGAAGGCGTGGAAGCCGGAGAGCAGGCCGGGACGCTTGCACTGATGAACTTCGATTACCTGCAGGGCTACTATTTCGGCAAGCCGGAAAGCGGCGAGCAGCTTCTGAAAAACCTTCAGGCAACCCGCTTATGATTGGCGCAGCAGTGCCGGAGCCGTAGAGCCAGCGCGCCAGCGCGCGTCTGATAGTCTTTCGACCCCTGATTTTTCCTTAAATATCGGATACACTTGCTCCTGTGGAAAAGAGTCAGGTATCGGTATGAAAAATTTGAGCATTGATACAATTCGCAAAAATCGAACGAGGGAAGGCCTTTCGCTTCCGGGAATTATCCGCACCGAAGTGCTTGTTGCCGTCTGCAAGAATTGCAAACAGAAAGTAGTCGCGCATCCGGTCAGGATCGATCGCACAAGAATCGACCTTTCGGGGTATTTTTGCCCGCACTGCATGGCGGAGATCAAAAAAGGAGTGCTGACCAAAAAAGAGATTCGAAGCATCAATATTGATTACCGGACCATCTGGGACGATTACCGCCGCCGGCTGAAAGGTATTGTGCAAACGGCCGCCAATCAACCGGACAACAAAATACTGGACAGGATTACCGAAATTCTGACCAACGCTTCGATCGCGTGCGGACGCAAAGATATGTTCGATTTCAATTTCGACGACGAGGCATACGTGGTCAATTATGTGCACATGCTGCTGAAAAAATACCGGCAGAACAGACGGACCTACAACGATATTCTGTATGCCGAAGAATTCGTCAACGACTATAAACGCCTGATCCCGCTGATCAACAACGCCAGAATGGTTACCGCGATGCTTGCGCCGCACACTGCGGTGGTCTCCGTACTGGGAATTTCAGCCTTCAACATTTTCGCCAACCGCGTCCGTAGAGCCGCCCTGCTCTATTCGTTCGGACAGCTTGCCTTTCTGCTGATGATACCCAAAGACCTGTAGGGCACACAGTCGCTGTATCGAGAGACGAATACCGGATAACCGCTTTGCCGGGACACGGAAAATCCGCAGGAGAATAACTGAAACCTTCGACTGCTTATAAACCGGCCCGTTCCAGGGCTGTCTTGAGTGTTGAAAGGCCTTCGGTTGTATCGACCCCGATGGCAGAAACCGCGCGGGCTTCGCCTGCGATCGAGTCGGTATTGCCGCGCATCTCTTCCAGCTGCTTGGCGACTTCCGACGATGCTGCGGTGAGCGCAGCCAGGCTTTCGCGAGCTTTCTCGATCCGCTCGTCCAGAGACGCTACCGCCGTCCGCAAACTGTTCGTACTGGTCACGGAATCGGCAACGCCACGATTGATCTCCTCGGTGCCGCGGGACAGTTCATCCAGCCCGTTGATGATTTCGTCCATTGCCGCGGCGACCAGAGCAGATTCCTTGTCGATCGAGGCAAACGCGGAAACAGCCTTCGCATTCCCGTCGGATGCAGTCTTGATGTCGCTGATTGTCGCTTTTACCGTATCGGTGACCGCTTTTACGCTTTTGCTGGTTTGTTCGGACAGCTTGCGGATTTCGTCCGCAACAACGGCAAATCCCTGTCCGTAGGTTCCGGCATGAGCCGCTTCGATCGCCGCATTCATGGCAAGAAGGTTCGTTTGCGAGGCGACCGAACTGATAACCTTCACGATATCGAGAATCGCCCCGGTGGAAGATTCCACTTTTTTCATAGAAGTTGCCGAAGCTCCAACGACGTCCCTGCCTTCACCGGTACTTTTTGAAAGGGCTTGAACCGAAGCGCGCCTGTCACGCGTCACGTTGGCAATATTCAGAATCGAAGCCGTCATCTGTTCGACGGCTGCCGATGTTTCGTTTATAACACTGCTTTGGTCCTCGGCGCTGGAGCGCACCATGCGGGAATTGTCGCCGATACCGTCGAGTTCGTGCCCCAGTTCCGCACTGTCGGAAAGAACTTGTTTCATGGCAGTTCCTGCAGACACCGCACTGCCGGATGCGCGCGAGGCCAGGGCGACAGTTCTGGCTGCCGATTCCTTGAGGGTTTCGCCGCGGGAAAGGGCATCGGCCGAGGCGGACATTGCGCCCCGCAGAATGCCGAGCTGTCGGTCTGACCGCCTGCTTTCATCGCGCGCCAGAGTGTTGAATCTTCGTGTGCGGCGGAACACAACGTACAGACAGCTCGAGGCGACACCAGTGAGCACAAGCACGACAAGCACATCGTCGTACTGCGGAGTGCCCCCCGTTCGCTGCGCATGGGGAATACCGCGCAGAACCAGATTCGCAAGGAGTGCTGCCGCAGTAATGCCCACAACCGGGAACCCCTGCCAGGAGTAGTACCCGATCAAAAGCGTCACGCCGATCGCGAACAGGTTCATAAAACCGATCATGTAGAATTCCAGGTACCCCTGGGTAACCGGATTCAAAAAGACCATAAGACTGAGCAGGACCGAAAGCAGATAACTGGAGGCGAGGCTCGAAAAACGGGCTTTTCCGTACAGTACGAGCACGGCAAGGACCGCAAAAATCACGCCCATGCCGCCGACAATAACCCGGTGCATGCCGGAGCTCCGGAGTATCGGAACCAATACAAGCGCAAGCGCTGTCAGAAGGGATAACATATAGAATAGAACCCGCGCGACAGTCAGGAATTCTGTATCTTCATTCACGTATGCTGCATCAAGACGTTTTTCAACGAACGGTAAGCTGCTCATGCTTTAATCATACTCTCCGGTTCAAAAAAAGAAAAGAGCCTCGCTTTATGATTGGGTACCGTCGATGCTCAGCCCGACAGTCACAAACGACGACATGCGTTCGAAAAGGAGCGAAAGCGTGTCAACCGTTCCACCGTTGCCGTATCGATATTCCACCGGGGAATGTTGAACTGCCGGCAATCAACGCGGGAGGAGGCTTCGGTGCTCGATCCGCGTCTGATCCGATTTCGAACCCTGTGTATTTGTGCCCCCGAAGGATGATGCTCGCGCCTCTGCATGAAGCTTCAGGCTTCAGGCTTCAGGCTTCAGGCTTCAGGCTTCGGGAGTCGAACTTTCCCGGGCATCATTTTTTGGGCGAACGTCTGCGGCCGGCTTTTGTCCGAACAGGAGCGCGGTAAACAGGGCGAGCATGCACTGGTTCATGATGCCGAGGGCAAGCGTATAGGTGGCGGTGTTGAGCGGGAGCACCTGGTAGTAGAGAATGTAGAGCGGGCCGAAGAGGAAGGCGGGTGTGCAGAAGGCGGTCCAGCGCGGGAACACGGAGCGGCCCGGTACGATTAGTATGAAGAGGATGCCGAACGGGACGATCGAAAGAAGCACGTAGAACAGGGCGAACGGAAAAACGGCCTGCATGAGGGAATTGGTAATGGAATCTGCGATTTCCGAGCCGACCGCGTCGCCGAGAAGGCGGTAGGCGTAGATGGGCCAGCAGTAGGCTGCGTGCAGAAGGCCCCAGCCGAGCGCGTCGGCAAGAGAGAGCCACCAGAACGCCCGGGCCGATTTGGGATGCGTACGGGAAAGGCGTCCTGAAACTTCCCACAGGGCGGGTAGATACAACGTGAAGGCGATCATGGCCAGAACGAGCGAAAGTACAAGCCTCCAGAGGGCAATGCCGCTATGCCCCTCGCGCACGATGCCGAAGCCTGCCACGAACCCCAGCTCTTCGACCGCATAGCCGAGGAGAATATCCCCGATGATTGCGATCAGGCTGCCCGCGATTCCGAGAAGAAATAAATAGCTGCGGTCCGTATGCTTTTCCATATTCAACATGAGGCTCTTTCAAAACTCGGAAAGTTTTGAAAGAGCAACCTTAGATGTACATGG
>SHOL01000248.1 GCA_004294945.1 Treponema sp. | reverse complement strand
AGGTAATAAACTCGAGGCCGCCGTCCTGCTCCGGCATCTCGAGGATAACCGGAGCGGCGTCGTACATGAGGCAGCCCTCGCGCAGGGCCTTGTACGCCTTGAGCCAGGGACGCTTCGAGAGGCTCTCGCCGGAGGCGGACACCACGGTCGCCGAAAAGCGCTCCGTCGAGCCAAGAATAAAATCGACGAGGGTGTTGACCGAAAGGAACACCTCCAGATTGTCGGAGGGAACGCTTACCCCGAATTCTTCCTCTACGCCGACGACAAGCTCGAGCGAATCGATGGAATCGAGCCCGAGTCCCATACCGAACAGGGGAGAATCGTCATCGATCTTCTCGGGAGTAATCTCGAGATTCAGGCGGCGAATCAGGACTTCCTTGACCCTCGTCAAAATTTCCTGCCGCTTCCCGTTCACCTCGCGCGCTTCGCTCAGCTTGTCCGCGATATTGATTGTGTCTGCCATACATTCCTTCCTTTTGTATCGAAGTATTCGGGATTGGGTACCCGTAACCGTAATCAAAAACCTTCTCTCTCCGAGACCGACAGCTCGCCTTCGACGGCTACCGTCCGGCCGTCCATCGCCTTCACGCTGACGAGCGAAAGGCTGCCCATTTTCCTGACTATCCTGACGGACATCTCGAGGACGGTGCCCGGCCGTACGGGACTCATGAACTTGACGTTCGCCTTTACCAGGTAGCCGACGCGCGAGGCGAGCTTCGCCAGGTCTGATTTCTGCCCGCCATCTTGCCCGTCAGACGCGAGCGCCTCGGACAGATACACGATCGCCGTCAGTTGCGCCAGCGATTCGACCAGCAGGACGCCGGGGACGATGGGCTCGCCGGGAAAGTGTCCCTGGAAGAACCACTCGTTCAGCGTGTACAATTTCCTTCCGTTGCCCGATTTTCCGGGGACAACGTCATACGCCCCGTCGAGAAGGAGAAAGGGAAATTTGTGCGGCAGCATCTGCTGGATTTGCGTCGCCGTGAAGGACATCGTCTTGACAGCGGCTATTCCGGTATCGCTCACGACAGGCCTCCGTCGACGACGACCGTCGTGCCGGTCATGTACGAGGCTCCCGGGCCGGCGAGAAAGCCGACCACGGAGGCGATTTCCGCCGGTTCCGCCGGCCGCTTCAGGGCAACGGCTTCAAGCTGTTTCACTTTCATCTGGTTCGGGATCTTCGCGTACATGTCGGTCTTCACGAATCCCGGAGCGACGGCCAGTACGCGGATGTTGTACTTGCCCATCTCGCGCGCGAGCGATTTGGTCAGCGCGATGAGGCCGGCCTTGCTCGCCGCGTAGTTCGTCTGCCCTTCGGGGCCCATGATTCCGCCGATCGACGAGATGTTGATGATCGTCCCCGATTTTTGCGCGACCATCTTCTTGATGAAGCGCTGTGTCACGCGGGCGGACCCGACCAGGTTCGTGTCGATCACCGTCTCGAACGCGTCCATTCCCATCAGGGCGAAATAATTGTCCTTCGTCACGCCCGCGTTGTTGACGAGGAGATCCACGGAGCCGTCGGTCCCGCACACCTTTTCGTACAGGGCGTTCACGTCATTGGCGTCCGTGATCGCGCACTTGACCGCGCTAACCTTGTCGGCGCCAAGACTGGACACCAGCTCGGCAGCTTCCTGCTCCCGCGAGTTGTAGGTAAACGTCACCTGATACCCGTTTCGTACCAGTTCCTCCACGATTGCCCTTCCGATTCCCCTGCTTCCGCCAGTCACGACCGCTTTCATCAAGTCCCCCTTGCGAACCATCACTATCGTTGTCGTATGGCGCACCCGGGCAGTACCGTTCAGTACATGCCTTGAACGCGTTGCGCGCGGACAACGTATTATCATTGTTGTTAACTATGTAATTATAAAAATGTTAGATGTATGCGAATCCGGCAGGCGCCGAGAAATATCTTCCAAAAATCACCGAGATGCTCCCAACTTTCAGTTTATTATCAGCCGGATCCCGAACCGGAAAGAGGCTTAAGAAATAGTAAAGGCGATTCTACGGAGCTGTCAACAAAAAAGAGTGTAAATTTCTTTTCCCTCTCGGGCCGGCACAGTCCGCTCGCACAGAGTAGTGAAGGAAGCAGGCGAAAAGCGGACGAGGGTAAAACGGAAGCCGGCCCAGTTACCCGGCTCCCCGCCAGAGGCGAGATCGGCGGCAAAGCGGGAAAAATCGCCGCGCGCGAGCGAGCCCAGGGGGATTCCGGTGCATTTCGCGTAGGCTTCGCATATAGTCCAGGCGCGGAGAACCGTTTCCGCGTCGCCAAAAACCCGGTCGCGGAAAAGCAGGGCCGAATACGCGGCCGGATTCCGGATTTTGGAAAGGAGGTCAAGGTCCACCCCGACCCGCGCGACGGCCGGGCCGAGGGCAATAACGTATTCCGCTCCGGCGTGCGAGATGCTGAAGGATACCGGGGAATGCGGAAGAACGGGTTTCCCGTTCGCGTCCAGGCGGACATCGGGCAGGGCCGGCCGCGCTCCCGAGTATTCCGACAGCGCTGCATAGAG
>SHOL01000247.1 GCA_004294945.1 Treponema sp. | reverse complement strand
CCAGGGATGGCGGCGACAGAACCTTGAGGCGGCCTGGAAGCGACGCGCACGATGCGCGGAGCTGGAAGGCGAATCCATCGTGGCTCAAAAAAAGACCTGAATCGAAAGATTCGGGTCTTTTTTTTATTCTTGCCACGATGGATTCGAACCGAAAGGTTCGCCGACCGAAGGGAGGAAAAGCCGCCAGGGATGGCGGCGACAGAACCTTGAGGCGGCCTGGAAGCGACGCGCACGATGCACGGAGCTGGAAGGCGAATCCATCGTGGCTCAGTTTTTCAATAAAAACCGTAATCCTC
Organism: Treponema sp.; assembly: GCA_004294945.1. Taxonomy (GTDB): domain Bacteria; phylum Spirochaetota; class Spirochaetia; order Treponematales; family Treponemataceae; genus Teretinema. The sequence continues at coordinate 2,239 of SHOL01000247.1, read as the reverse complement.
AAGGGTTACGGTTTTTTTATTTTAAAGCCTGCTCAACTACTGCCAGGATAGATTCGTTGTCCGCTTGCCGATATGCCCTGCCGCGATTACAATGAACCGCCGGAACGGATGCTTCCGGGAAGAGGAGCAAAATGAAAAAACCGGTTGCACCGTATGTGCTTGTATGCATCACATTTGCCGTTAATTTTGCTGCCGACAGAATCACAAAGCTGTTGGCCGAGCTGTATCTACAGGGCCGGCCTCCGACAGGATTTCTGAAGGATGTTGTTATCCTGACCTATACCGAAAATACCGGCGCCTTTCTGAGCCTCGGCAGGAATTGGCCGATCGCGGTCAAGTACGCGCTCCTTCTGGTCATCCCGGTCGGCATTTGCCTGTTTGTTCTCGGGTACTGCCTGTTCAGGGAGCGGAACCCGCTCAGGATCATCCTCCTGACGACCATTGTCGCCGGCGGCTTGAGCAATCTGATCGACCGGTCCTTCAATAATTTCGCCGTCGTTGATTTTTTGAATTTCGGCATCGGACGGCTCAGAACCGGCATCCTGAACGTAGCAGACCTTTCCGTCACCTTCGGCGGCATAGCCCTGATACTGAGCGAAGCCAAGAAAAAGGATGCGCCTGCGCAGCAGTAGCACTCTTTCGGGAACCGAACGCAATCGCTATACTGTGTCCATGACTTTACGGAAACACATCGCCGTCCTGGCCTTCAGTCTGATCGCTGCCGCGTCCGGGTTCTGTTCGGATAGCGACATCTGCGGGAAATACGTCATTCAGAACGCAGTCGACGACTATCAGGGAACACGGTATTTTGAAATCAGCCGGAACAGGTATCAGGAATACGAGGTGGAAGCCGAAAACTCGTTCCGGAGCGTCGCCTATTTCGATGGAGAGAACCAAGAGTTGTTCTGCGTGATCGCCCCGCGCATCAATACAACACGCTGATGAAATTCAGGATTCAAGCCGGGTCGTTGAAAGTTTACTCGCTGAACAACTAAAAGTGGACTGCATATCCCGGAGAATACCGGAAGGAATCATCCGGGGCTCCCGGAATACAGAATCAGGGGAACTAGTTTCCCGCCCGAGTTGATTCGTTCGCCGGAGGGAGCTCCGACCGGCCGAGTATCGCCCCGATTGGGATTGGCTGCTTCAATTTTGAATGGGCTCGGTTAAAAAAAAAATCGCGGTTGCTTCGACGCGCAAAGTGCCATATACTGGGAATAGAGACACCAAGGAGGAACAGATGGCTGTAAGAGCAATGGATTTGTTTGAGGCGTACATGCAGGGAAAGCTCCCGATGGATGAGGGGTACATTGTATCGTCCTTCTTCAAGCAGGATTCTGCATACAGCATTTACGAAGTCATTTCGTATTCCGCGGTTAAGGATTTGTATTCTTCCGGGGACAGTCTGACGTTCCAGACGAACGGGAAAAAGATGTATGTGCTTGTCGAGCCCCCGACGTATCCGAACAAGATGATCGAGCCGTACTGCCGCGAGAAGGAACATCTGGTGCCGATGCGGTTCACCGAGGCGAATATTGTTGTGGCGAAAAATCAGACGCGCATTATGTACAACAAGGAGCCGCAGCAGGCGATTTCGGCTTTTACGGTTCTGCGCCCGGAAGGCATGAATTTTGCGTTTCTGTTCTATTCTTTGCCGGACGTCTTCGATTCTATGGAAAAGTTTTTCGCGAAGTCGCTGAACCACGAAGCAGGTGTACCGCAAATTGACGCGACAAAAACTGCAAAAAATATTGCCGAGCTGTGCTCCAAGACCCTTACCTGGCCCAAGGACGAGTAATATGCGTCTGGTAGTCGTCTATGGGTTGAAGACCGGCGACTACGAATGGCTCCGCTCTTTTTATCCCGCACACCGAATTGTGGAAGCATGCGCCCGGCAACGGGTGCATATTTTGTTTGTGCTCCCCTGCGATGTGGATCGCCTGGTATCGGGAGGTTTTTCTCCCGCGGGAGGTTTTTCCGCCGCGGATGATTTTTCCCCCGCGGGAGGTTTTTCCCCCGCGGGAGGTTTTTCCCCCGCGGATGATTTTTTCCCCGCGGGTACTGTGTGCCTGGTCAGGGGCAATGTCGATCCCGGATCGATTCAGCGGCTCGAAGAAGCAGGCTTCCGGTGTGTGAACGGTTCGAAGGCGGTTACCCTTGCGCTGGACAAGCTCGAGTGCGCACGATTTCTGGATAAGCTCGGCATTCAGGCGCCCCGAACCTTCGCGCCGGTAGTTGG
>SHOL01000246.1 GCA_004294945.1 Treponema sp. | reverse complement strand
GCGTTATATTATCTGATAAAAATCCCCGAAACAGCGGTGTTCCGGGGATTTTGAGATCAAGCCAAAGCTCGTATTAACTTACTTGTTCTTTTTCAGGCCTCTTTCCATTGTTTTCTCAACAGGTCGAGTGCAGCCGGGACAACCACCTTGCGGTCACCCTGGCAGCCGCATTCAAAGCTGACGTACTTATCGTAACCGATCATTTTCAATCCGCGGAAACCGTTCACGTAGTTGTCGGCTTCTCCGTCTTCTCCCGGCATGCTGCGGCGCTTACGGCTGGCCATATGCACGTGTTGCAGGTATTTTCCCGCTGAAACGAAAGCCGCCATGTCACACGTTTCTTCCCACGTCATGTGCCAGAAGTCTCCCAGACAGGTAACTCCGGGGTTGTTGATGTCGCGGCATATGGATGCAGCATCCGCCACCTGGCGGAGGTAAAAGGCTTCCTTTCGGTTCAGAGGCTCCAGGATAACCGTTGTGCCATACTTTTGAGCCGTGTTGCCCATTTCGTTAAACTGCTCACACAGGAAATCGCGCGTTTCTTGTGTATGTGGCATCACCGGCACCTGCGAATTGAACGCCGGAACGATGATCACTCCCGTTGAGCCAAGTTCACCGCCCAGAATGATCAGTTCTTCCATCGTGTCGCGGCATTTCTTGCGGATAGCGGGATCGGTAGAAAGAATGAATCCTTCGAAGCCGGCGCAAACGGCGCTAACTTTGATGTTACGCCCTTTTAACGCATCCTTGAACTCTTGCATCCTGCCTTTCATCCCCCTGCCGTGGGGCTCGAACCCCACCACGCCGTGTTCTTCCATAAAGTCGAACTTTTCGTTCAGGTTTGCACCGGGAGCTGTCCCTTCCTGAAACGATATTCTGAGCTCTGCCTTGATCGGAAAGGCGGGAGGAGTATCGGCCGGGGTTTCACCCGCGAAAGCGCTCAGGGACTTTCCAAGGCCGGCTACAGCGGCACCGGCAAGTGATGATTTGATGAATTTTCTTCTGTCTATCGTCATGATTATAACGTATTTATTCTTTTACTTAGCACTTCCCGGCACAGGGACAGTAAAGCCTTTCATGTCCATCTTGCCGATGTTCAGGTCTGCCGGGGTATAATCCAGGGGAGCCGCCGCCATGGCGTCCCAGGTGGTCTCCTGGCCGCTGTAGGCCGCCTCGCGTCCCATGATGGCTGCCAGGTTGGAAACTGCCGTTTCGGATGCCTGTTCGATGGGGGTGTTTGCCCGGATACAGTTAATCAGGTTCACGTGTTCCAGCGTGTAGGGGTCGGTCTGCTTGAAGTTCGCCTTTTCAGCCTCACCGTCGTATTGCCAGAGGACGTTTCCGGCCAGATCCTTGATCACGTGCCCGCCCTGGCTTGTCCACGAACCTTTTGTTCCCTGGATGAATTCGCTCACGTTGTTGGCGCATCCGTCAATCTGGCGGCACATGCTGTGCAGGTGGATCCCGTTCTCCATGGTGAAATCCACACTGAAATTATCGTACTGGTCTCCGGTCACGCGGCGCTGGCGGGAGCCGAAGGCGACTGCTTTCGCCGGTTTCAACCCGCTGAACCAGGTAAACACGTCGATGTTGTGGACGTGCTGTTCCACGATGTGGTCTCCCGACAACCATTTCCAGTTCACCCAGTCGCGGACCATGAATTCGAAATCGCTCCAGGCGGGTTGGCGGTCGCGGTACCACAACATGCTCTGGTTCCAGTAGACGGCTCCCCCGGTGATCTCCCCGATAAGGCCGCCCATGATCTGTTTGTATGACTCAACGTATGAGCGTTGGTGGTGGCGCTGCGTTCCGGTGACAACGCTTAAATTCTTGGCCTGGGCCTGTTTGGCTGTCGCCACGATGGTGCGGTATCCCACCGAATCCACGCAAACCGGTTTTTCCAGGAAACAATGCTTGCCCTGTTCCACGGCATACTTGAAATGTTCCGCGCGGAAAAACGGCGGCGTGCAGTCGATCAGGATATCAATCCCGCTGTCAATGACCTGCTTGTACGCATCCAGGCCCACGAAACGCTTGTCGGCCGGTACATCGATGCTTTTTTCCGCTTTCAGCTTGTCGGCCAGGCCGTTCACCTTGTCTTCGAACACGTCGCCCAACGCCACGATCGTAACACCGTTAGCGGCATTCAGGAAATTCATGGCGGCGCCCGATCCTCTTCCTCCGCAACCGACAACACCAGCTTTCAACTCTTTTCCGTCTGTAGCCAGGTCCACCAACTCCGGCACGTAATACGTTCCGGGTTCTTTCAGGGGAACCGTCACATCCTTTTTCTCACCGCTGCAAGAGGTTAAAAAACCCGTCGTTCCGGTCCCGATCACGCCTGCTGCTCCGGCAACAGCCGAAGTTTTAAGAAATGTTCTTCTCGTTAAGTTGTTCTCTCTTTTCATATACTTAAATTTGTTTTAGAAATGTTTTATTTTGCAATTAATGAACTGTCTGGCTCACAAACTACCCTGAATCCAATTCCTTTTATATCGGAATACCACCAGATGCTCTTTGGCTGTTGTGGATCCGTT
>SHOL01000245.1 GCA_004294945.1 Treponema sp. | reverse complement strand
CAAGTCATTATATTATAAAGACTTGTTGTTGAACTCCAAGAGCTTCTTGCAAAAGCAACCGACTTTTGTAAGAAGCTCAGTCAATAACCAGACTGCATTCGAAGCCGGCATCCTTGAGCCGTATCGAGGTTGAGCGTTCGTCGTCTTCAGGCACCAGTACGGAATAGTAGGTCGTTCCGCTTGCCCGCTTTTCGCTCCGGATAATTGCGACAAAACCCAAACCGGTCAGCTTGTTCCGCAAATCTTCCGCATAGGATTCGTTCCGGAAAAAACCAGTTTGCTGCCATACCCCCCGAGCCGCGGAAGGAGCGGAAGACGTACTGGACAAGTCCGAGCCGGCGGAGGGCTTTGAATCTGGAGGCGAACCCGGAGGCGAAGCGGAGGCGGCAAGAGGTGGAGAAGCGGAGGCGGCAAAATCCGCAACTGCAGAACTGCTACGATCCATCAGGTACCAAAATGGAACGGGAGAAAGGTTCGATGTGCCGGAAAGAACCGAAGCCTCCGGAGTTTCCGGCCAGGAGGATTCAAGTATTTTTTTTGCATTGACATCGGATTCTGTCCACCACAACACAAACAACAGCATCGGGGCATATTCAGAAAAAGCAGGATTCCCGGCATAGGAGCGGCAGAGTTCAAGGGTTGCTCCGCGCTCGGATGAAGACAGCTGGACCAATGCGGCATATACGCGCGCACGCATGAGCAGGGCTTCATCGAAACAGCCCAAGAGCACCGACTTGATCAGGGAGTCTGCCTGGGCAGTGTCGCCGGCTGCAATCGTGCATCGCGCAGAATCGAGCACAAGAGACCAGTCCCGTTGGTCCGTCGCCCAGGCAGCTTCGGCATAGTGCCGGGCTGCAGGAACGTACAAACCGAGACGCTCTTCAAAAGAACCCAGGACCGAAAGAATGTATTTTTTATCGGCGGGAGTCTTGGATGATGAAGCGGCGGATACCAGTTTTTTGATTGCCGCATCCGGGTCTCCGGAACTAATTGTCTTTGCAACCAGATCGGAAGCGGCTACGGACGGCGGCGGTACTGCCTGAGCGCACAGAGCCGCAGAAAGAAAGAGCGCAACCAGCAAACCGGCAATCGTGCGTCGGGAATGAAGCGTAACTCCAGAGAAGACGTTGCCGGGCTTGAAAGAAGGGTCAGTCGACGGCATGGCGCTCGCGGATGTTTTTTTCGGTCCGGCTCACGTGTTCCTTGCCGGGTTTGCGCCCGGACAGGAGGCAGAACGGCAGCAGCGCAAGCGCTCCTGCGACAAAAGCGAACAGCAGACTGACGCATACCGGTACATCCTTAAAGGTATATACAATCAGCGATACATCGCACCTGTTTTCAAGATTGAAACCGATAAAAAACGCAAGAAAAACCAGAGAAAGCAAAAAAGATAGAATCCTGAACGACATCCGGACCTCCGGAAGCGGAAAGCGTTTCGTGAAACACTGCCGGGGCAGAATGTTCCGCCAGTTCCGCTTGCTGAATGATATGTGCGTGGGGAAACCTCAGTTTCGGGCGCATTCCTGTACTATCTTCGCACGGAACGTTCTCCCGCGCAAGCTGGTCAGTTCCGCACGGACGAACGAACCGACAAGAGCCTTCTCCAGCTTATCCGCAAATACAACCATCTCGCCGAATTCGGTGTGCCCGAACAGCTCGTCCGGATTGTTGCGGGATACGGATTCTACCAGGACGTCGACCACCGTGCCGACGCGCTTTTTCATGAGCGAAGCGCTGATGGAGTGCTGCAGCTTGATAACCCTGTCGAGCCGTTCTTTCTTGACTTCTTCGCTCACACGGTTCGGCATGTCGAAGGCAGCGGTTCCTTCGCGGGGATTGTAATGGTACATGAACGCCGCGTCGTACTGCACAGTGCGGATGAGTTCGAGCGTGTCCTGTACGTCGTCTTCGGTTTCGCCGGGAAAACCGACAAGGATATCGGTGGAAAGAGCAATATCGGGGATGCGTTTGCGTATGCGGTCGACGAGCGCCAGATACGATTCACGTGTATATTTCCGGTTCATCTGCGCGAGGATGCGGTCTGATCCGTTTTGTACCGGTAGATGCACGAAACGGCAAAAGACTCGCTCCCTTGCAAGGACGTCGATGAGTTCTTCCGAGAGATCTTTGGGATGGCTCGACATGAATCTGATCCACCGGATGCGATTTTTGACTTCGACTCGGCGGGCGATTTTTTCGAGCAGGCGCGGAAAATCGATGAGTTCGCCGGTTTCGGGGTCTGTCCAGCGGTAGGAATTGACGTTTTGGCCCAGCAGGGTGACTTCGCAGACGCCTCGGTCGGCAAGGAGGTCGAGTTCGGCAAGAATGTCGCTCATGGGGCGCGAAACTTCTCTGCCCCGGACGTAGGGAACGATGCAGTAGGAACAGAAGTTGTTACAGCCGTTCATGATGGGAACGTAGGATTGGAAGGAGCCTTTTTCCCAGGAGGAGCTGGCAAACCAATAGGAATTGACTGGTTTTTCGTCCACCGGCTGATATGTACGGAGGGGGGAGAGGGAGGAGAAGAGGGAGGAGGAAG
>SHOL01000054.1 GCA_004294945.1 Treponema sp. | reverse complement strand
GCGAATAGAGTGTGTCGGTTACCTCTCCGCCGCGTACGCGGACCAGACCGACTGAACAGGCGCTTGCCCTTGCCGGGCAGGCCGTCTCGAAATCGATGCCGCAAAAATCAAGTTTCATCTGCACTTCCTTGCAGTACAGTATACACCGTCAAAATGGCCGTGTGGAATTCGAGTATGCATACGTGGGAAGGTATGTTACTGTAAAGATACAGGAGATAATTGCCTTGGCGCGATCGGCCAAGGATTCTCCGGTGGTGCAGGAAGGAATCATCTAGGCTGTCGAGTATGATGTGATGAATACTGTCATTACCATCGCGGGCAACGACTGAGGAGGGACTGGATGAAAACGGCAGACACCGTTCCGTCGGTTTTGGACTTGTTCGAGAGGCGTATTCCGCTTCCGGGCGGAACCGGGCTGTTGTTGATGTCCGGTTCGACGGGCATCGGAAAATCGCACAATGCGTGTGCGTTCATCGCGGCGAAAGCGCCTGAATACCGGAAGCACGGGAGTAAAATCGTTTTTACGACTCAGGCATTGAAGAACCTTCCGGCAAATATCGACGAGAAAAAATCGGCAAAACAGCTTGAACGCGCGTATTTTGAGGCGGGAAGGATGGATTTCTATAACTCGGAAGTCGTTGTCCTGCGCAGCGCGAGAATGCATCTGTCTTTGAACTGGGAACGGCTTCAGGATCGCATCGAAGCCGTTCTCGAAAACAGCGGAATTCTGCAGGATGAATTCGGACAGTATTGCAAAGCAGTAAAGGACTTCCTTGCGCATGATGAGACCGATGATGAAGAAGCTGAATTCTACAAGATTCAGCGCGCATTCGTGCGCGGGGTCGGTAACGAACTGAACAACGCATTCCCCCAAGAGAAGTATGCAAGCCGGGATGAAGCCGTTGCGGCGAAAAAGAAGGCGATGCAATCAGACCGGCGGTGGTCCTGGATTCCGGAGCTCTGGCCGGATCACCGGGTCGACACCGTGACGGTCGTCCTTCTTTCGCTGCGAAAGTTTACTCTACCCCTGATCAATGTTCTTGAATCTTCGTCTCCGCTGAAAGACTCTCTGCCCGACGGCTCTCTGGTCTTTATCGATGAATTCGACGAAGCAAAAACTGCGATGCTTACATTCATCATCGATGATTGCATGAAAAAGGAAGTCGATATCATCGATCTTTCACGTTCCATTGGCGCGCAGCTGATCGGAGGTTCGTTTCTCCCGCTGCACCTTCTGAAGCACTCGTCAGGCGATTCGGATAAAAAAGCAGCATGGATTGAAAAGAAGCTGGCGCAGTACGAGAAGCTGAAGGACAAATACCGGGCGATCGAGGAATTGTATAATCTAAAATACTATCCCCTGAGCGCTCCGGGAAATTCCGAACGGTCTTCCCGCTTTATGAATCGTTCTTTTCAACCGTTCCATTGGACCGGTTCGGCGGGAAATCAGGTTCTGATTGCAGATCCTGAAAACAACGTGAATTGGATACAAAGCGCTCCTTCCGGCGGAAAAAACGAATCGGAATATCCCCGCTTGTCTGACCTGGTGCACGACCTTTCGGATTTTATCGATTTGTTTCTGCAGCTGTGCAACGATCTGATACTCAACTGGAAAGGATACCTGAATCATGCGCGGGAAGAAGGCGCCAGCCGTGAGATCATTAACTGGAACATTCAAGATTTCATTGCTACAGTGATAACGCATTTTGTTCCGAATCCTTCGCCGTTGTTCGACTATCTGAGTTATGCGCTGAGACAGCAGCAGTATTCCGGAGTTGAGGGACGGATTCATCCCGGACGCTTCGACATCGATCAGTTTTATACGCGGGGTTTTTTCCTGATTCAGCTTGAAGATTCGGATTGGCATCAGTCGAGAACCCGATTGAAAATGCTGAGCTTCTCGCCGACGCCCGAGGCATGGATCGCAAAACTTGCCGGGAAATCCTTCGTTGTCGGAATGTCCGCAACCTGCTATATCGATCAGCCGCTTACCAATTTTTCTCTGGGATATTTCCGCAGAACGCTGGGAAAAAACTATTATGAACTCGACGATCAGGATATGAAAAAACTGAAAGAGTTGTACAGGAATTCTGTCGCCGGATACGACAGCATAGAGTTCTGCCCCAAGAATCCTAAGAATCCCTTCATATCTTCTCTGTCCACAACTTCCCGCGATGCAGTCGTCGATCGCTGGTCCTCGATGGTTGCAGATCGGACGCTCGCTGAGCGCATCTACAATGAGCTTGCGGAAGCCTGCCGGGCATCGGGTGCTTCACGCGACAAATCCTGGTTCGACTTTATAGTCAGTCGGTACGACCGCGTGTTCAGTGTCATGGAATCTTTTGCTTCAGCCTCCGAGCCTCATGCGCTGTTCGCGCTGCTCCCGATCCTGTTTCGTTCATCGGGAACACATGTTTTGGTTCCGCTGGAGCTGTTCAGTGAAGGGCTTCTGCATGCGCATCCCGATTCCGACTGGGAACTTCGATGCATCGGTTCGCGGGTATTCGAAGCAGAAGTGGAAAAAATAAAAGAAGCCCTGTCTGCACGGAAGCGAGTCTTTATCTGTACTTCGTATGCGACGATGAGTCGCGGAGTCAACCTGCAGTTTTCTGCGCATCGGTATCCTGAAAGCGTTTTCGTACACGGGGATGCCGGCAGGAGCGGCGACATGGTGGATATCGACGGAATGTACTTGGACAAACCGACTAATATACTGACCGTTTACGATGAATCCCGCAATTCCCGCCGCAATCTCGTCAGTCGTCTTGCGCACCTTCACTATCTGGCTGCAGACGGCTATTTCACGGAAACTGAACTTGACAAGTACATCAGGGCATCGCTCGCAATGCAGCCCTGGAAAATGTCCGGCAATGCGCTCGTCCCGCAGGCGGTGAACGCAGCGATCGTGTCCCAGACGCTGCAGGCAGTCGGACGCATGTCCCGCACGGCACGAAGAATGCCCAAAATATTTCTCTTCGCCCAAGACGAAATTGCAGCAGCGCTGGCATCGGTTCGGCTCCCTTCACAGGTAATCCGAACGCGGGAATTCGACTTCCTCGCACAGGGGTTACCTCCGCAGGCTGAATCCTTCCGCGTGGAAGAACAACGCATTGAGGTTCTCTCGAATACGCTGAACCGGATTATCAATACAATGATCAGGCGCTTTGACGATGTAGAGATCCGGACTCAGTGGACCTCCTTTCGGACCAGTCTTCTGCGTAATCCGAAACCCCGGCATATGAACGAAGCGGACTTTCCCGCTGCTTATTGCGAGCTTCCCACCGGTTGCAGCAGATACTGGTATCGGACTCACGACGATTTCTTTACGTGCGAAGCGTCCCTGAAGGCGCCCGTCGAATCGGGATGGACTGAAGTTTCCGAACGGAATTCCCGCCTTCCTGAATTAATGGAAGTCGAAGGGGTGCGGGACTACTTCACCGCGGAGGGGATTATCTGCGAATGGCCGGACTCCCGTATTTTTCTCTCTCCCGTCGCCTTCAACAATATCTACCGGGGTGCTCTTGGAGAAGCCATTCTGGTTTTCTTCTTCAGAGAAGCATTCGGCATCGAACTCCAAAGCATGCCCGACGGCTTGTTTGAGAAGTTTGATTTTATGATTTCTCCTGGTATGTACGCAGACTCGAAATTTTGGTCATGGGATTCACAGCGGGACGACCGGCGCGAACAGGAGCGCATTCTGGGAAAGCTGGACGCATGCTGCGGCGAACGGGCGTTTATCATCAATACGTTTCCTTCTGCCGGAACGCCTGATGTCTGCATCCTGCCTTCGCTCCCCAATCTTGTTCTGGTGAACGCCGTGTTCGCCGAAGGCAAAATATGGGACAAAGCGGTATCGGAAATAAGGAGGCTATTATGAAAAAATTGGATATCGAAAAAGAAACGGAGCATATCAGAACAAACCGGCTTCTCTGTGCGCCGGACTATGACGCGATCAATCGTGATTTTGGCCTGCTAGCGTTTAATTCGCGGGAGAACAAGAACGGCCAGCAGCCGTATCTCTCCTATGGTGATTTCATCAGCGCCCTGGAAGGGAAGCCCTGCATGGCAGGAATCGTTTTCAGCGGTTTTCATGGATACGCTCTGATAGACCGGAGCGCAGCCGATCCTGCGTCAGTGCTGGCGCAGCTTAAAAGCGATCCTGAACTTGAACATCTTGAATTCCATGGAGGAAAAGTTGTTGCCGAAAACGACCCCACAAAAAAAGCGCATGATCTTTTTGGATACTGGATCGCCCAACTACTGATCGACACGCTCGGGTACCGGCGCACCAAGTTCGAGCATCTGCGGTTTTCCAATATCTCTTCAGGGCTCTATCTCTTGCCATCCTTTTCAACGAAGAAAAAAGCCCTGGACGCATGGTCCGTCACGCTTAAAAAGTCGTACGCGCTTGAAGTCAGAAAGACGCGATTCGTTCTAGAAAAATTTCCGGAGCGGGTGCGCGGATCGCAACCCTTGTTCGAACTGAATAAAACGACCGGCATGCTCGTGAGCGCCGATCGCAAACATCTTGCATCCGGTACGCAGTATTGGCTTCGCTCCAATCCCTACGACAACCGGCCGAACGCGCCGTTTGCGGATATAGATGATCCTCTGTCGGATGAAACCCGGATGGGAATTCTTGTCTCGCTTCATGGACTCATGCAGCGTCAGCTCGAACCCTACATGCGCTTCGAATTCGATCCGATGGGTCCTTGGGAAAACGTCGAAACGTTGCCCATCCCGGATGTAAAGAAAAAAGGCGCACGGGATCCGTTCGTCCAGAAAGCGGTTGCATACCTCGGTTCGGTATCTGTGGACTCGAAGGTGTCCGATTCCCGGCCCCTTGTGGTGCTGACGAATCTGCTTGAACAGGCCGGTCTTTCTGTAGACGCCGGATCGGAAAGCCACCTGATAATCGTGAACAGCCTGGATAAGGACACTCGCGGCTCGGATGCGGATCCGTACGAAAGAAAAAAGAACCATCAGCATATCACCGCCGAAACGCTTGTCGAAGCCAGTGATAAAGCTCGCCCTGCAATAGTCGACAAACTGATACTTGAGACCGCCGTCAAGAAAGACATCTGCGCCGGTCGGCTCGACTTCGGTTCCGATCTGTGCATTTCCGAACCCTATATCGTAGGCCAATTCGTACACAGTAAATGCGGCAGTACGGATAATACTTCCCGAACCGCCAGACAGCTCGACGGTTTACGCCTTCTAAAAATACATCCCGACGGCTCCCTTGCGTATCGGCGCCTCTCTCCTCCGGGCTTATCCGATCACCGGAACGAAGAATGGCTCCGGTATCAGGCCGCTTTCGACCAGATCAATAGAGATGACTTCAAAAAAGAAACCGAACTGAACTCGAGCCAGTGGCAGGGTTTCATCGAAAACGCATCGCAGGAAATAACGCTGATCCTGGCAACCGATTTTCATACGATGCCGGATCCGGTAGTCTGGAACGATGTAGGGAACAATGTCCGAAAGCCTCTTCCTTTCGAATGGCAGACAATACAATCGATCGCGAAGGTCTTGTCCAAATCAGCGGACAGCCTGCTTCGCGAAGCGGCCGCTTTTTTTGCCACAGGAACAGCAGCTGTCTGTGCAGATCTAAAAATCCGTTCTTCCAAACTGGAAAAAAAGAAGCATTTAAGCGAATGGATTATGCGCGCCGAATCGAATCCGGACGAACTTGTCGACAAGAAGGTGCTTCGGGGCATCCTGGACCTCCGCTTCGGAGCAAACTCAAAAGTTCGCACGGCGGTTGCGGCGCTGCTCGAAAAAGACGGAATACTCTTGAACGTTTCCCGGTCGAAAAAAGACAAGAACACTCTTCTTGCCGCTAAGTTCGGCCTCCGAACTTCCAGAACCACCATCCGGGGCAGGGACAGCGTGTACTACTTCGTCGGTTGGCCGATGCGCCAGGGCATCAATACCACCATCCCCCGCGCGTCCCGGATTCGCCTCCTCTGGCCTGCCGGCGGTCATGCACCGTACTTCCTCCCGCTTGCCAAAACATTACTGACATGGATCCGGATCGATGAAAGCACAGTCCTACCCGGAGCGTTCAAATATCTCAGGGAGTATGCCAAGACAGAAGGGGACGAATAAGACTGAGGCACGTATCTTCACGACAGGCGAGGGCTTTATGCGCGGAGCCACCGCACGAAGGTCCCTTGCAGGGGCGTTATCGCATCGTCAGGCGGCTTTCGCCCGAGCGTCTTGCCGTCGAAGTGATTTCCGAAAAGACCTGTCTGTAGAAAAAGGCTGTTCAGGCAATGCTCGCCGCCGAATAGCGGCGTACCCAAGGAGCCACCCATGCTACGATCATTGTTTCAATGCTACATCCGAAATTCTCTGGAGGCAGTCGAAGCCTATCGCACCGCTTTCGGCGCAGAGCTGACCTCGCAGACCCTGTCTGCGGAAGGCGTCAACATTCATACTGAGCTGGATCTTGGCGGTCAGATTCTTGCCATCAGCGAACTTTCCGGCGCCGAACCGTCCACCGGAAGCACGATAGAGATGTGCATCCAGTACCGGCCGGATGAAAAACATCTCATGCTCTGCGCGTTAGAAGCCCTCAAGTCCGGTGCAACCGTCATGCATGCGCCGGGTCCCGTGTTCTACAGCGAATATATGACCGAATTCGTCGACCGCTTTGGCATACGATGGTGCTTCTTCGTGTAACGCCTGAGTCGAAAGTTGCGGCAGCTGTTGCGGCCTGCCTGGGATGTCTCTGTAACTTTACCAGATTTAATTCATGGCGTGAGCCGGATATTCAAAGTAAAAACGGGATATTGGCGATGCCTGAGGATACAGGGCTTTCGTTTGAATACAGCAATGACAACTTGCCTGTTGCCCGCAGAGTTCTATCGACTGACGGTTGTTCAAAAGATATGAGCCGATTTCAAAAGTCGGTTACTTTTGAAATCGGCTTTTGGAGAAAAATCACAAGTCTTTCTATTATAATGACTTGTGATTTTTCTCCATGTACATCTAAGGTTGCTCTTTCAAAACTTTCCTAGTTTTGAAAGAGCCTCATATTGTAATCTTGTTCGATACAGGCAGTGAGGGAAGTTATTTAGATGAAAAACTGCTTCCGTTCTTCACCGACGTTCAGGATACTGGTACGAAGTTTATTACTCAAAGTGTTGCAGCAACAATGCTAAAAGGCAACGGATACCGTTTTTCTTCATTACGCATTGGCTCTGCCCTTATTGAGAATCCGCTTTTATGTTCAATGGATATGTCAGGTGTACAGATAAGCACTGTTGACGGGAAAAAAATCGGCTGTGTCATTGGGATGAATATACTATCGAAAATGCCATTTCTTTTTTCAAACAGTCAGCAGAAACTATTCTTTGTCGATCCCGACAATCTTGATTTTCTGTCAGAATATACAAAGGTAGAAACAGTTAACGCTGACAATGATATTCGTTTACAAGTCAACATACCGAAGTATAAGAAAGAATTGCCTTTCATTCTCGACACCGGTTCGCCGATCTGTTATCTGGACTCCGGGTTCCTTAAACGGGTAGTGCTGCCGAATACATCATTGTATCGCTACAGGAAAAACATTCTTCTTTTATGTAGATACCCGTAATAATGCCGTGTATTTCAAGCGCTTGTCAGATTCAAATTCTGATGCCTATCGCCAGGATGAGAGAACTTTCTTCCGCCGCGAGTTTAAACCGACGTTTGGGTTTTCCTTGCTTGAAGAGGGTTCAAGACGGTTTGTGTATGATATATTTCTGGACAAATACAAAAAACAATATGTGCCAGATATTCGGAGGAACGACGAATTACTATCAGTCAATGGAATCCCATTGGAAAACTTTGATTGGTCGATCTGGTACAGTCTCGATGAAGCGGATTTTACGTTCAGAAGAAATAAGAAAGAGTACTCCTTGCACTTGAAAAGGCAGGAAATTTAAGAATTGTGATTTCCACCGTGACGAAAAACCGCCTGTCCACGCTGGAGAATGCCGTTAACGCGGTGCACGCCATTTGACACGAAAGACCCTGGCAGCTACTATTGGTTGCTATATGAAACAATCCGAACATTCATTAATCCGGACCCTGATCGGCCTTCGCGGAAATGCGCGCGCTTGCGTGTATACAGAACCCATGTGGGGGCTTTCCATAAGTCTCTGTCTTCCCTACGCGTCGGTGTACATGCTGGCGCTCGGCATCAAGGACGCAAACATCGGTTTGCTGACTACGGTCGGAATGCTGTCGCAGGTTTGTTTCGGGCTTCTTGGGGGCGTAATTACCGACAAGCTGGGCCGGCGCAAAACCACCGCAATCTTCGATTTTCTGGCCTGGTGCGTGCCGTGCATTATCTGGATGTTCGCCCAAAACTTCTGGTTTTTCCTTGGGGCCCAGCTCGTCAACGGCATGTGGAAAGTCACGCAGAATTCCTGGGATTGCCTTCTGGTCGAAGATGTGGAGAAAGAACAGATAACCAAAGTCTACTCCCTCGTCATCATCGCCAGCCACCTTTCCGCCCTCTTTGCGCCCATCGCAAGTTTACTCGTCGCGCGATACTCTCTCGTCCCCGCAGTTAGAATTCTGTACCTGAACGCCTTCATCGTAATGACCGCCAAGATTATCATCCTGTACGCTGTCTCCCACGAAACCGAAACCGGCGTCGTCAGGATGCGCGAAACGAAGGGAAAAAGCATTCCGTCCCTCATGGTCGGATACGGCGGAGTTGTCCGCATCATCCTCCAGTCCAAGGGCAGCATTTTCTCGCTGGTGATCGCCGCACTCGTCGGAGCCGTCGGCATGGTCAACACCACTTTCTGGCAAGTGCTTGCGAACAAAAAACTCCTCGTACCGGACGCTATTCTCCCGTTCTTCCCGATGTTCCGCTCGATCATCGCCATGTTTTTTCTATTCACCGTCATCCCGCGCGTCACCGCAACAAGCCGCCTCCAGAAACCCCTGTTGTTGGGATTCGTCTCGTACCTGGTGGGGCAGGGCATACTCACGCTCATTCCCGCTCCGGAACACGCGCTTACGGCATCGGGCTATGCCTTCCTTGCAATTTCTCTGATTTTCGACGGCTTCGGAGCCGGCATCCTGGCAATGCTCGCCGAATCTCTCGTCGCCTTGTATGTCGACAAAAACGAGCGAGCCCGTGTCATGGCCGTCCAACACACAATCATCATGCTCGCCACCGCACCATTCGGCTGGATCAGCGGCCTCCTTTCGAGCGTGTCGCGCTCCCTGCCGTTTATGCTGACGGCTACGCTCCTCGTCCTGGGTATTGTTACGACCTTGCGCTTTTATCCTTCCAGAAAAAATCTGCACTAACTCAGGAAGGGGGCAGTCGCCCCGCAATCCGTGCCCGCTTTTCGCGGCCACGGTCTGCGGACCGCCTCCCCCTTGCGGCCAAACAGACCGCAAGTTCGTTTTTACGTGTTTTGAAAGTGCCGGAACGTATACGGCAGCGAGCCGATCGGGACGTAACCGTCGACTACGATGGACTCGACGAGCTTGTCGACGAACGCAAGCTTTCGGGATTTGTATCCCAATCGGTATCGTCTGTCAAAAACCGGGAACCCGGTCCGCCCCCTGATACGAGTTCGCCTCTGCAACGTTCACTGTACGAGCGCTGCGAGCGTTGCACGCCGACTTTCGTGACGTTATGAGCATCATTTTTATTGTGCTGTACGAATCTCAACTGGCAAAAACGTAAAATAACGATACTACCGAAATTCTTCTACTATTATATTCACATAACGATGACGTACTGTGCTGCCTGACGGGCGTACCGGAACGCTCCGCGCTCCGGCCGGGCTTTCCGCTTGTAGTTGCGCTCCCGCCTTCCGGCGAAAGCGCAAGCTACCGCTGCAATCCCTTGCGCGAAGAGAAGTATAAAAGGCGCAACTTTTATAGCAACCGGTGTCTTGACTTCATTAATCGAGCCAAAGAGGAGTACTCATGAAATTGTGGAGTATTATTCTTGCTGCACTGCTGGCAACGGGCTGTACGACCGATATTGCCCCGACTGACACAAAGTCTGTTGAAATCCCCGAGCCTGCGGAAATTGACGGGGACGCCAGCCTCCGCGAAGGAACCACCGATTTCAGGCACTTTGATTTTACACTGAATACCGACGGCAGTTTGAAATCCCGGAGCACCACAAGTATCGTTACGTCAACCTTCGACACCTAGTAAGGACTTGTGATTGGGCCCACTCAGGCCTTTCCCTGCAGTCGCGCACTTCGTGTGCGCTCCTTTCGGGCCGCCTACAGGCCCTGTCGACGCCATCCATGGCGTCTTTTCGCCGCTTTCGCGGCGCGGGCCTTCCGGTTCAAGTCCAGGTGGGCCCCTCAAATAGAAAAAGCCGCTCCACCCTGTGGGTGAAACGGCTTTTTCTACTGGGCCCACCTGGACTTGAACCAGGGACCGACGGATTATGAGCGGCGCAGGTCGCTTTTATACTGTTTTCCAGAGTTGTACCAAGTCTTACCGAGTTTTATTCTAGGTCCTAATTCGTTAACTGTCAAGGAGTTGTTTAGAAGCTTATTGAGTCCTCTGGAGTTGTATGGAACCCGAAAATTTTCGTTTTAGCACACTCTTTGGCACACTTTAAACCGTGAATCATTTCTTGAAATGTATTCCTCTTACATCGCAAGCAAATGCACTAGCCCGATTTGTAATTAGAATTGACGTTATAAGATTTGTGGATTATATTACGTTTGTAAATGGTTGAATTGCCTATAACTCGCATTGAGAGCGTAATCGACAGTTCAACCGATTTTTCTTTAGTATCAAAGGTGTTTATGTGGCCCATACGCAATTGACGCAAAGGCTATGTAAATGCCTTTTTTGTTCAGAGTAACCAGCGCTTTGTCTATTTTTATCATTCGCACAATACAGCTGTCCATCTTGTACCCCCATACTCAAATCCATACCCACTTTTGATTCTACGCAATTCTGATTCAAATTTGTTGCAGTCAGTATTTTAATGCAATCATGACCAGTTTGCGGAAACTGTTTTTTTAGAGCCGGTCCCGGGTTTAACGAATGAATTTCAGAAGAGAAGTAATGAATCCAGGTATTATAAATAATCTCAGTGAAGGGGTAATGCAATCCGCAAGATCCTGGACTTCCTTCACTTCCTCGGGTACCAGCATATCAGCTATCGGCCGGTTTTTTTCAGATTCCATCATGTAGAAGAGACCTTAAAAAACATATGAGATACGATTTTCTTTTAATTAGCTTCACATGAAGAAGCTAATTGAAGCCATGCTTGAACGAGAGTCTCTCCCACGGTTACATTTCCATTTCGAGATTTACAAGGGCCGAGCGTAGATTGTTTTCAGTTACTTCCCATTTTTCTTTAAGGCAGCGATCCAACGCGTACGCTCCCGCTTCCATTGCTGTCATCGAAGCAACCACTCGCGGAAAGCTCTTCATGGAAAGCAGTATGTCGCACACTCCATAGGTCTTCCCGTCCCTGGGATTGTAGAATGTCTAGTCCGGTTCGAAATCCGGCGTTAAGAATGGTGGGCAGAGGAGGAGGATATAGCCGATGAGGGGGGCGCAGTTTAGAAGTGATCCGTTCTGCATTTCGGACAAGGGTAAGAGTGCATTCGGAGCCGTAGATATACACAGTTTTTTTCCTTCCGGATGCAATGGTAGCAGGGGAGTTGGAAGGATAATTTACCCAATTCTTCGTGTTTGGCCTGAAAATACCTAAACTAATTCTATGGTAAGGTAGGATTTGACTTTTCCTTGTTTCCTTGTTATCATTTAACAAGGAAAAGGAGGCAGAAAAACATGGCACAGGTAGCAGAACGCAAGCGGGTTACCATATCCGTAAAGCGGCAGTTCACGATACCCCAGAAGTACTATGAGTCGCTTGGCTTTGAAACCGACGCCGAATGCATTCTCCAAGATGGAGGAATCTTTATCCGCCCGCTCCGCAACGAATCATCGGATTTTTCCGAGGAAATTCTGGCCGATCTCGTCGCTCAAGGGTTTGCCGGGCAGGATCTCCTTGCCCGGTTCAAGGAACAGACGAAGAAGGTCAGGCCCGCCGTCCAGAAGATGATCGAGGAAGCCGACGAAGCCGCAAAGTCCGGCGCAGGGAAGCGGTCTATCAATGATCTTTTCAGTACGGCGAAAAGCTGATGTACGAACTTCGATACCTTAAACCGGCGGAGCGTTACTTCAAGAAAATCCGCGAGAAAGGATTACAGGATGCGTTCAGATCCGCGCTTGAAAAGATCGCCGTCGATCCTGCGATCGGGGAGCAAAAAAAAGGCGACCTCGCGGGTATCTGGTGCTATGACGTTTTCTATAACAAGACGAACTACGAGATAGCGTACCGTATCTACGAGGAAGACGGGCAGGTGGTCGTAGTCATCATGGCAGGAACGAGGGAAAACTTTTACGAAGAGTTGAAAAGGTATATGAAATGAGGTCGCGGTAGATAAATCTCTTACTCCATTCCCAGCGCCTTCATCACCGCATCTATCGCATCGGAGTAAAAGCCTGTCTGAAATTTAGCAAACAATTCCCCCGGGACGGTTGGTATAGCCGTAACGCTGCTCATCGGCAGCAGTATTCTTCGAGCACCGGTATCGAAGGCGACCTGGAGGACATCAGCAAGATTTGTCACCGGTATTACAGAGCCACCAAGCGAAATATCACCCAGAATGATAAGCTGTTGCTGAATAGGTCTCTTCGTTATGACAGAGGCTAGTGAAACGAATGTTTGCAGAGTCGTTCCTGTGGGAAATCTCGTATTTTGCATCTCGACAATATGAATCTGGAAATCATGATCGGAGAACTTCTCTAAACCTGAGATTCGACTGAGTTTCGCCTTGAAATAGTCAAAGGCAATTTTAAACGGCTCTTTAGCTTGTGCGTTCGATCCAAGTCCGGATACGGAAAATGAACCATGTCCGGGAATAATCTGAGTCTCAAAACGATAGACACCCAAATGACCGGATGATCCTTCAGAAATACAGTATGGCGTTCCGGGAGCCAGCGGTGCTTCGGGAATCAGCTTCCCACCGCCCTGCTCGGGAACGGTAATAAATCTTTCTTCCAGCGTGTCATTATCTATATAACTGAAATGGACGTCGAAGAACTCCATGCCGCCGATTTTTTTTAGCTGCTCCTTCATTCGCCGTCGTGTCTCGAGCGCATATTCGAGGCATCTTCTCACCGCATCCTTGTCATAATCTCCCGCTGGATACAGAAGTTTAAGAAAGCCTGATGTTATCTTCCTGACCGCGATGACATCCCGTTGATTCAGGTTATTCCCGAGTTTGAAATATCGATCAATTGCATCCGAGAATGTTTGTTATCGGATTTCGATAAAGAAACTTGAGAGGTAATCAACGATAAGTCCAAATTGCCGGGTAAAGAACTCCGGCCGATATTTCGGGATTTCCCAACCGGGAATATAGGCATGAAAGCGGTCAAAGAACGCACTGTCTATCATCGCCTCGGGAAACGGTGCGAGCTAATGACTTGTTTTAATGAGTGTTTCAACGGGTTGATTTATGTTGCCAACGAATACAAAGGAGGCTAGTCCCGGTTTCATTTCTTTCCCGCGCGCAAATGAGCCGGACGCCATATAATCCTTCATGATCTGAACACCGTCTTTGTCCTTGAAGCTGATTCCGGCGACCTCATCGAAGGCAACGACATCCCAAAGACCAACCAGTCCCATCGCTTTGGTACCAAGATTATAAAAAAGATTTGCGACTGTCGTCTGACCGCCGGATCCCACGTTCAATAACGAAGTGCAAAAAGGGAGGGGCCTAAACCCCTCCCCAGTAGCGAC
>SHOL01000244.1 GCA_004294945.1 Treponema sp. | reverse complement strand
GACTGAATGCATACAAGGCTACGAGCGCTGCAATTCCGGCAGCTGCAAGCAGGACGGTGTTGGTAACCTGGGCAATACGAAGCAGTTCGTCGGTTGCCGATAACAAGCGGCCAAGCGAATCAGCGTCCGCCGTACCGGATGCTCCGGATCCCGAGAAGGCGCGGACAGCATCGGAGAGCTTGTTCCGCGATCCGGTAAACGTAAGCCAGGACAGCACCGAAAGCGCGGGAACAAGTACGGCAAAAGCCAAAGAGAAAACGATACCGGTACGCTTTTTCATCCGGCAATCCCTTTACAGAGCCCGAACTTATTCTTTACAGTAGGACTATGAAGCTTTTGCAAACCGGCGACCTGCATCTTGGAAAAAACCTCCACGAAACATCTCTGGTCGAAGACCAGAAGGTTCTTCTGGATCAGCTGGACTCTATTCTCGAAAAAGGTGCCTATGCAGCACTTATCATAGCTGGCGATATTTATGACCGTACTGTACCTCCGGCCGAAGCAGTCGAACTGTTCAGCGATTTTCTGGTTTCCATGCGCCGCAAACACCCTGATACAGAACTGTTCATGGTGCCCGGAAACCACGATTCTGCGCAACGGCTTTCGTATGCCGACGGCATTCTTGGAACGCAGGGAATACACATCGTCTGTAATCCCGAAAAATCGTTTGAACCGATTATAACAGCAAAAGGAAGCGAACGGCTAGCAGTATTTTTGCTTCCCTTCCTTTCTCCCGGCTCCCTGGGAACAGTACCGACTGAACCGGTATCCGCAACAGAAAAACAGCCAGACCGGAAGGACGGCATGTTCGAATTTGATTTTTCCCATGAGGAGACTGAACCGGTTGAGCCGACAAAGCCTGCTGCCCACAGGCTGCTGTCAAGCCAGGCCGATCTTGCAGCCGAGGCGGCGCGGCGGTTCGATGCGGTGCTTGAGTCGCCGAAATACCGCATCATGCCTTCGCTCCTTGTCGCCCATCTTTTTACGCTCGCGGGAGTGCAGTCCGAATCCGAACGCATATTTTTGGGGACATCAGAAAAGGTCTCTCCCGCCCTCTTTTCGAAGTTTTCGTACACCGCACTCGGCCATCTCCACAAATGCCAGAAAATAACCGACCGCATGTACTATGCAGGCTCTCCGCTTGCATACGCGTTTGATGAAGCGGGAACCGAAAAATGCTTTCTGGAAATCGAAATTGATTGCCTTGACCCGGCTTTTCCGGTGTCGGTACGCAAAATACCGGTACAGCCCCTGCGGCCCCTGAGCCGCCTGGAGGGCACGTTCGAGGAGTTTTACCAGGGCACTGCGTATGCGCCCTACAGCTCGCATTATCTGGAAATTACCCTGACCGACAGCGAGCTGATTGCGAATCCCATGAATCTTTTAAAACCAAAATTTCCGTATCTGTTGAGCCTGAAACAGGGGTTGTACGAAACCGGCCCGGCCAGTACACGGGATTCCGGATCGACCGGAGCAGCCGATGCCCTGTTCGATGAAAAACGCGATCCTGTTACCGATTTTATCCGGTTCGAGGAAGAGCTGTACGGTACAGCCGACTCCGATCGTGTTGAACTGTTCAGAGAATTGCTTTCGGAGTGCGCCGATGAGGCCTGAAAAACTGATTATACGAAACATAGGACCCTTCCAGGGAATCCATACAGTCGATTTTGCGGCTCTCGGCGATATTTTCCTGGTCTGCGGCAAAACCGGCGCCGGGAAAACCACTGTTTTCGACGCAATATCGTTTGCTTTTTACGGCGACGCATCCGGAGAGCGCAAAGGGATTTCAAAGGAACTGCGGAGCCACTTCGCCCCGGAAGACGAGGAAAGCGCAGTGGTGCTCGAGTTTTCCCTGGCAGGAAAGCGCTTCAGGATTCGGCGTACCGTACCCCTTGAAACCATTGGACCCAGAAGCGGCAAGCTGAAAACAGTACCCGAAGAAGTCACTCTTGAAGAATATTCCGACGGAAGCTGGACAGACCGTTCTCCGGGAAAAAAGAGCGAAACAGACGCGAAAATTCTTTCGCTTGTCGGCCTGTCGTACGAGGAGTTTTCCAAAATAGTCCTGCTTCCCCAAGGCGAGTTTGCGCGTTTTCTTCGGCAAAATTCGAACGAACGGAAAGCGGTGCTCTCGAAGCTCTTTCCGGTAAGCCTCTACGGCCGTGTAACCGAACTGGCGCGGGACAAGGCAAGAGACGCGAAAATACGGCTGAACGCTGCGACTGAAGCGATTCTTGCCCTGCAGAAGGAATTCAACCGGGAAGCGTACCCGGAAGAAATGGCCAACAGAGAGCGCAGGATTGCTGAAGCTCGGGCTGCTCAGGCCGGATTGCGGAAAAAAACAGCCGACGCGAATGCGCAGCTGGAAAAAGCCCGTGCCGCTTTTGCCCGGAAATCCGAACGAAAAAGACTTGAAGAAGTCCGTGAAGCGCTCGCGCGCAGAGAAGAACCGATAGAGAGCCTGAAAGCGGTGCTTGACGCGGACCGGCGCGCTACCCCGCTTGCCGGAATGCTCGACGCCCTTGAGGATCAGGATCGGCGTATCTCTGCCC
>SHOL01000053.1 GCA_004294945.1 Treponema sp. | reverse complement strand
GTACGGCATCGTTGTTGAAGGTGCCACCCTGCACGACGACTTTTTCGCCGATGGAGGCAGCGTCGCGAAGCTTGATGACTTTGAAGAGCGCATTCTTGATGACCGAATACGAAAGTCCGGCGGAGATGTCGCCGACGGAGGCGCCTTCTTTTTGGGCTTGCTTGACGCGGCTGTTCATGAAAACAGTGCAGCGGCTGCCCAGGTCCACCGGCTTGTCTGCAAGAAGGGCCTTGTTGGAAAAGGTGCGGATGTCCATGCCCAGCGAACGGGCGAAGTTGTCGAGGAAGCTGCCGCAGCCGGAGGAGCAGGCTTCGTTCAGCTGGATGGACGTAATCGCGCCGTTTTTCATGCGCAGGCACTTCATGTCCTGGCCGCCTATGTCGAGCAGAAACTCGACTCCGGGAACGAAGAAGTCGGCGGCGCGGTAGTGGGCAATGGTTTCTACCTCGCCGGAATCGACACCGAGGGCTGCCTGGAACAGGGCTTCGCCGTAGCCGGTGGAACAGGAGCGCACGATTCTGACTCCCGAGGGAAGGCGGCGGTACAGGTCCTTGAGCACGCGGACGGCAAGATCGACGGGATTACCGCCGTTAACGTCGTAGAATCGCCACAGAATGCGACCGAGCTGGTCGATCAGAACGGCCTTGGTGGTCGTCGAGCCGGCGTCAAGGCCGAGGAAAACCGGGCCTTTTGCGGTATCGAGGTCGGCGGAAGCTGCCATTTCCTTGGCATGGCGGAAGCGGAATTCTTCCAGCTCTTTTTCGCTTGCAAACAGGGGTTCAAGCCGCTGGACTTCGTGCATTTCCGCGTTGACGAGGGTTTTGAGCCCTTCGCGCATAGCAGCTATCGAGACAAGCTTGAGATCGGATTCGGGAGCGTCCTCGAAACCGTCCTGAAAACCGCCGTCCTGGGCATCTTCTTGGGCAATCGAGCCGCACGGGGAGGCACAGGACGTGCATGCGGAGGATCCCTGGGAATGGCTGCAGGAATCGGGCTCTTCGATACCGCAGCCGTCGGTGCGGCGCACTACGGCTTTGCGCAGCGCTTCCGGTCCGGGAGCCCCGGCGACGCCGGAGGGAAGTTCTGCTGCCCAGGCAGCACCCGCCGCGACGAAGAGCTGTGAATTATCGGGAACGATTATTTCATCATCCTTGAGCTTGAGGGTTTCGATAAACCGGTAGCGCAGCTGATCCATAAAATGGAGCGGACCGCCGAGAAAGGCGACATGACCCCGGATCGGTTTGCCGCACGCGAGACCGGAGATGGTCTGGCTGACGACCGCCTGGAATATGCTTGCGGCGATATCTTCGCGCCGGGCTCCCTCGTTGATAAGGGGTTGAATGTCGGTCTTTGCAAACACTCCGCAGCGAGCGGCGATCGGATACAGCATATTCGCGCCGCGGGCAAGCTCGTTAAGGCCGTCCGCATCGGTGTCCAGAAGAGCCGCCATCTGGTCGATGAAGGCTCCGGTGCCGCCGGCGCAGGTGCCATTCATGCGTTGCTCGACTCCGCCGGAAAAATACGTAATTTTGGCATCCTCGCCGCCGAGTTCGATGACAACGTCGGTGTGCGGGATCAGCTTTCTGACGGCGGTAGTCGATGCGACGACTTCCTGGATAAAGGGAACAGAGAGCCAGTGCGAAACCGCAAGGCCTCCGGAACCGGTAACTTTAACGCTGAGGCGGACTGAATCGGCGGAATCGTTTCCGACATGTGCCTGGATCGAATCGAGCGCATTTTCTACTACTGATATAATGGTGCTGCGGATATCCGCGCGGTGTCTTTCGTATTTGCTGTACAGAAACGAACCATCGATATCGAGAACGACGACCTTGACGGTGGTCGAGCCGACATCAATACCCATACGAAGAATGGTATGATTAGTCATGGCCGCATTATGCCCGAGAACAGAAGGTGATGCAAGTCCGGCACCGCCGGCGGCGGTGTACCACAGCCGGCGGCGGTGTACCACAGCCGGCGGCGGTGTACCACAGCCGGCGGCGGTACAACACAGCCGGCGGCGCAGCTGGCGCACGGATGGGCGGCGCGGACGGGCGGCGCGTGGGCTGGAGAAGCGCGCTCGGGCGATGCAGCCGGGCCAACACAGCCGGTCCCGGTTCGCGCATCGCCTTCCGTACTATCGCTTGGTGAACGAAATGTAATCGAAGGGAAGCAGGTCTTTTCCCCTTTTCAGGGTAACAGAAACTACAGCAGCAACACCGTTTTCCGAGCCGGAAAGCAGAATCTCGCCAATGAGTGTTTTCGGTGGATGATACAGATATGCAGTCGCAGAACCGGTTGCAAATACGGTTTCCTCGATTTCGGGAAGCACGAAAACTCCCGGAGAAAGCGGATTCGCAGCAGAAAAAACAACGCCGTCATGCCCATTCTGTCTGACAGCCTGAACCAGCATGCTTTCATACGAAATAAGTGCGTTATACGCAATATCAAGCGCATCCTGTGTCAGTTCCTGTTTCCGGGCCAGATTGGCGTGAGAATTCACAAGTTGTTCATGAGAAACTTTCAGTTCGAGATAGCGGTTCTCCGTTTCTTGAGCAGCTTTCAGCATTCGCTGCGCCTCTGAAAGAGCGTGCTGTGCCTGGTCCAGCTCTTTTTCCGCACGGGCTTTCGCTGCCTGTTCGGAAACCAGATCATTCCGGGTTCGTTCCAGGGCGTCGAAACTGGTACCGATAATTCGTTCTCCGGCAGCTCCGGCAACCAATGCAATTTTCAGTCCTGCTTTTACGTAATCGTCGACATCATGTTCAAATCCGATACCGGCAACTCTGGACAGGAGATAGCCAAGTCCTTCGTATCCGCGTGCCATGAGAGAAAAATCCTCTGCTGAAATACCGTCGACGGAGGGAGGCAACTCCGGAATACTCCTGAAGGGCAGAGACGCATCAGGATACGCGGCTATTTCATTGATATACGCGTCTGCAGTCAGGTCGTCCCAGTCAGGATCGATAGCAGCTATATGCGTCTGGTACTCTTCAACAAGGGTCTTGATTTGGTCGGTTTTCAGCCGGGCGTTTTCGTTCTGAATCTCTTCCATGCGCACCCGAAGCGTTTCGATTTCCTTCCCGTATCCGTCTTTAATCCGCTGCTTTTCGAGCTCGAATACATCCTGCTGGTTGTCCAGGAGCTTTTTTTGCTCGCGGGCTTCTTCCACACGCTTCTTGTCGAATGATTCAACCTGCTTTTTTGCGTCTTCGAGCGCAAGATCCAGGCTTGCCATATCCGAATCATACGAGCTTTTCAGATTGTTTCTGAGTCCAGCGTATGTATTGTCTACCAACGTGCGTTTTGCCGACCGCTCGCTGTTCGACAGGCGCTGTACTCCAAGCACCTCGATTTCGGAACGGTACTGCAGCTCCAGGTTTGCCAGTTCGTCCTGGAACAGGGATTGTCGGGCAATCCGCTTCTGCAGCACCGAATCGAGATTGTCCTCGGCTTTTTTTGCCAGATCAAGCACATTTTTCAGATTGAGATCTTCGAAAACGGTGATATCTACGGCAACATTACGTGAAGAACGGTTGATGAAAGCGGTAACAATACCGGACACTGCTATGATCAGTATGGCAACCGACGCGATGATCGAGATGGCGAAATAATCCTTGTTCTGTTTAGTCCGTCCGAATTCATACTCGAGGTCGTAGGATATAGGGGTGTCCCTGCGGATTGATTTGAGGCTGTTGCTGAGAAACAGTTGAACCTTGTTGCGTTCTGTATCCTCGCCGGCAACTACTTTGTAGTCATTGTCCATACACCCTCCCATCCCTCCGGAGCAACATCGGAATTTCCGATACTATCAAGAAAAACTGCGCACAGCTCAAGCGAACAGTCCCTGAACAGTTCGCGGGCGCGCGACCAGGCACCCTCATAATAGGCGGCAAGACCCTCCGAAAACATCGTAAATCTCGATAGTGTTTCAGGACTTTCCGTCGTTATATCCAGCGGGAAGAATATCCGTTTGCCTTCGGTTTTGCCCTTGACCTGAACCATGTCGATTTCAACAAAGCGATAGCGGTCGGTGTCACGAAGCACTTCGTCCCTGACATATTCCGAAACAATCACCGGAAGCTGGTAGATTCGGGTAAGCCCTTCCAGGCGCGAAGACGAGTTCACATTGTCGCCGATTACTGTATTGGTCATGCGATCTACCGAACCGATATTGCCGTAGAAAACGGTTCCGCCGTCGATACCGACACCAACATTGATCAATACAGCCTTGAACACCCGTTCTTCGGCAGGCGTCAAGGGCCGGGTCCGCTCGATTTCAGCGCGGTGCAGCTTCATTTCCTCGCGAAGGCTTGCCGTAACATGCTGTATGTTGTAGGCGGATATCAGTGCTTCCAGCGACTTGTTGCGGGTTTCGCGAAGAGTCCCGTATACCGCAAGAACCGCATCGCCGATTATGGAACCGACAATTCCGTTCTGATCGTGTATGCACTTGATCGCGCGGTCGTAATGGACATTCAGCAGGTCGATAATGTCGTTGCCGAGCGTTTCGGTCATGTAGGTAAATCCGCGGATGTCCGAAAAAAGAATCGCCAGCTCCATCTGGGTTCCCTCGAGCCGAATGCTGTGCTCGAGATACGCGCGTTCAACAACATCCCTGGTTACAAATTTCCGGAAAATGGTCATAAGGTTGCTGATCGTTGCAGACAGGGAGTTGAAGGACGCGCCGAGATAGGCGATGTCATCGTTGTTTGCCTTTTCAAGATCAATAAACGCAAGCTTCTGGGACTGCTGCATCTCCAGCATTCTTTCGGAAAATAAATGGAGAAACCGCAAAATGTGGTTAATCACGATAACACCGATTACAACAAAAAACAGAACCATGAGCATAATAACCAGGGCAATAAACCGGAAAATGCGGTTCGTCGCTGCAACCATATCTGAATACAATTCCGCGCGAATTATATAGGCATCCCACTTGTCAAGATACTTGTACACGCCAAAAAACTCGCCCTCGGAGCCGTGATAATGAATCGTCCCCTCTGAAACGCCGTCAAGCCGGAGCCGGTTCATCGATTCCAGCACTTCGGGATCGGGAAACAGGGCCATGTTCTCGCCGTGCACTGCCTGGAACAGAATTCCGCCGTCGCGCAGCATGCCGAAAGACCGGGCGTTGGGTGTTTTCAGCTCGATTGCCGCATTTTTTTCTATGGCATCAAGCGCTCCCGTCCGGTCGCCGGAATACTCGAAGATTTCGAACTGGTTCGATGCGAACAGATATACATCTTTTAATTCCTTGACCAGCAGCTCATTGGTTTTCTTGACTATTTCCCGCTGATTCAAGACCAGATTGAGATAGTTAGTTGAAAAGGTTGAGATGAGCAAAAGTACCACGAATGCTGACATGATCTTCAGGGAAAGCGGGATAATCGGGGTAGAACCGACCATCCGGAACCACTTTTTGGATGGATGTGGCATGGTTACCTCCGGACTGTATGCACATACTATAGCGCACAGCACACCCTTCAACAATGTTTTCCTGTGTGTTATTGTATGAAAATAATGACCAATTCGCTTGTACAGAAAGGTTCCCGACTTTCGCTATTGACCCTCGCCTCCAGAGTTCTCGGACTCGTCCGCGAAATGACCAAAGCTGCATTCCTGGGAACTTCGGCGCTCTCCGACGCATTCTCTCTCGCCTTCATGATACCGAACCTGCTGAGGCGCCTGTTTGCGGAAAACAGCATCTCTGTAGCCTTTATCCCGACGTTCCGCCGCCATCTGGAACAGGAAAGCCGGGAACGGATCAAGGAATTCCTGTCCTCGACTTTTACACTCGTAACCTTTGCGACAACAAGTACCGTCGCGATCGGCATAGCCGTTGCACCGCTAATCATCCCATTTTTCGGAACAGTGACCGGAGAAACACTGCTTCTTACCCGCATCATGTTTCCCTACCTCGCGATCATTTCGATTGCGGCCTTTTTTCAGGGAATACTGAACGGCATCAAGATTTTTTCCCCGTCGGGCTTTACTCCAATACTGTTTAACCTGATTATCATCGGTTCGACCTGGCTTCTTTCTCCGATACTGGACAATCCGGCCCGGGCAATGGCGATCGGCGTCGTCGCCGGAGGATTCGTCCAGGCAGCCTTCCAGCTGCCCTTCGTACTGAAGAACGGATTCCGGTTTTCTTTCGTCAGCCCGGCGAAAGCGCTCCGTGATCCGGGAACCCGGACTGTTCTGCACCTTATCGGGCCGACCATTATTGGCATGGCTGCGTATCAGCTGAACGACCTTGTTTCGACCCTGCTCGCAGGCAACGCCGGCGAAGGAGTCCTTTCGAGCTTGCAGTATTCGCTGCGTCTCCAGGAGCTTATTCTTGGCGTCTTTGCCGTCAGTATCGGAACCGTTATACTGCCGGACCTTTCAGGCTATGCGGCGAAAAAGGAATGGACCCCGTTCAACCGCCTGCTTTCGAATGCGATGAACACCATCGCGCTTATCACTATTCCAATAACCTTCTATTCGCTTGTTTCCGCCGAAGGACTGATCACCCTGCTGTTCAAAACCCGCAGTTTTACTGACGAGTCGGTGGCTCTGACGCTGAAAGCCTTTACCTGGCATATCTGCGGCCTGTACTTTATCGCGGTGAATCGGATCATTTCGCCGTCCTTCTACGCCCAGCAGGATTCCCGTTCGCCGACGACGGCAGGTATTGTCTCGTTCGGCGTCAACATCGCGCTGGCAGCAGCCCTCGTCTTGCCGATGGGCGGCGGCGGTATCGCACTGGCATTGAGCCTCTCGAGCGCGGCAAACACTGCCCTGCTGGTATGGTTTTTGGGAAAAAAGAACACCGTCGATGTGAGAGCAATGCTCCGCTCGACTCTTCTGTACGCACTTAAAATACTCGTCTTTTCGGTCATCGCCGCGGCACCGGTCTGTTTTGCAAAAAAACCGCTATACGCAGTCTTTGCAGGACAGAACCGGCTTGTCAGCCAGGGCGTGCCCCTGTTCATCAGTTTTCTGCTGTTTGCCGGAATCGGCGGACTGCTCCTTCTAGCGACGAAAGATCCGGTCGCCGGCGCGGCGTTCTCCCGGTTTACGAAAAAGCGCGCGCCAACAACTTCGCCCGATGCGGTGGATGCGGTTTCCGAAGCGCACAAAAACTTCCCGGGAGAATCGTAAAGCTCTGTTCCCTGCACTGGATGCAGGCATCCCGGAACCGGCGAAAAGGTCCTTACTCTTTTTCCAGGAGCACGGTAACTTCTTTTTCGCGATAGCCGAAGAGGAACAGAAAGCCGACAAACGATATGACTGCGGCGATTATCAGAGTCAGGCGGATGCCGGTCATGCCGGAACCCTGGCTGCCGGAAACGCGCGCAGAGTCGATGGAGACGATTGTCGGAAACAAGAGGGCCGCAACGAGCTGGCCGGCCTTTGATACGATCGAGTGTACGCCGAAATACATGCCGCCGCGAAGCTGGTCGGTTTTGCGCCGGTTCGCAACTGCGAGGTCTGCAATCAGAGCGTTCGGTACAACCGTAAAAATCGCGATCGGCAGGGAAACGAGCAGGGACAGGAAAATCCCCTGCGCATGCGACTCGAACGGATAACGGCCGGCGAACGAGGCGGCAACAAGGAAAACCATCAGCATGAGAAAAGCGGAAAAAAGCATTTTCCGCTTGCCGACAATGCACGTCAGTACGCACACCGGAATATACAGCGCAAGGTTCGCGAAAAATATCAGGAGCATATAGAACGAAATGAGGGACCCGGGCAGACCGAGGAGGACGGTGACATAATACGAAAAACCGGTGATCGTAAAGGCTGCGGCGATGCGGTACATGGCGTCCGCGATCAGATAATGGCGGAAGTAGGAATCCTTGAGCACGATGCGGAAGGATTCTCCAAGACTGTCCTGCACCGGTTCGGCATCGCTGAAAGCCTTTTCTTTGATCAGAAAGGCAGGAAGGGCAAGGCAGACGGCGGAAACGGCGCCGAAACAGGCAGCAACCAGGCGGAAGGCTCCCGCACGGGTAAACCCGGTAAGGCTCATGATGGGGTCAAGAGACGAAAAGGCGAAATTGCCCGACAGCGACGCAAAGGCGGTTGCGCAAGCCATAAGGGTCGAAAGCTGCGTACGGTCGCGGGTACCGGAGCCGATTTCGGAAAGCAGTGCTAGATAGGGCGCGGTGTACAGCGATAAGAAGAAGAAAAACAGGACCGACACGATCAGTACGGAAATCGTGTTGAACACATAGGATTCTGCAGTCGGCGGGAAAAACACCAGCACCGAAAAAAAAGCGAGCGGAAGCGCGGCGGCCGACATAAAACCGGTCCGTCTGCCCTTTTTCATCAAGTTCCGGTCGGAAGCCCAGCCAAGCAGCACGCCTGCCCCTGCGTCAAACAGCCGGCCAAGCGCAATAATAAGGCCGGCAACCGTAAACAGGCCGAACAAGTACCCCTGCCAGATAAAAACCGGATAGGGAGAATCCTTTTGCGTAACATAAAAAACAGAAAACAGCTTGAGGACGCCGTACGAAGACAAAACAAGCCCGAATTGCCCGAGCGAATACATCAATTTTTTCCCAGCCGAAAGGGCCATGAGCAACTCCCGCGTTAATTTTTCGTATGGTACCCGATTTGCTTTACCCTGTCAAAGAAATTACGGTATATTAGACTGATATGGATATGTATCAAAAACGCCGCGCCGAGCTGTACACCTGGATGGCGCGACACAGTATTGCGCTCATTGTGCTCGAAGACACCGAAGGCCGACGGGATCCGGCAGTACGCTATTTTTCCGGTCACCCGGGCGACGCTATGCTCCTGTTGACTATCACCGGACACTCGGTACTCTGCCCCTGGGACGAACATCTGGCACTCAAGACGGCAAACGTCGACGTTATCGAACCGTACACGAACTACGGTCGCCACCCCGTGACTGCGGTCCAGGGAATCGCCGCAAAAATCGGCATTCCCAAGCGCGCAAAAATCGAAATTCCCGAAAACACTCCCTACCCGCTGTTTCTCAAATATGTTGAAGCCCTGTTCGAATTCGATGTTATGTGCAGGGAAAACGGAGTAAGCAAAGAAATTCAGAGGATGCGGGCGATCAAGGACGACGGGGAGATAGAACTCATCCTTCGAGCGTGCGAAATCACCGATTCGATACTCGATCAGTTAGAAAAACTGATGAAAAGCGGCAAAATTAAAACCGAAACAGACGCAGCGCTGCTGATTGAAAAAGAAGCGAGAGCCCACGGTGCCGAGGGCACCGGTTTTGAAACGCTCGCTGCCGGCCCGGAGCGCAGCTTCGGCATCCACGCGTTTCCGCCCTACACGGCGGGAGCTTTTCCGGCGCCGGGCTTATCCATCCTGGATTTCGGCGTCAAGTATCAGGGCTACACAAGCGACGTCACGCTGACCGTTGCCATGGGAGAACTCACTGCAGCGCAGGAAAAGCAGCTTGCGCTCGTCGAAAAGGCGTACGCGGCCGCACTTGAACTCTACAAGCCCGGTATGCCGACCCGGGCGGCGACGCTCAAGGTGGACGAGATTTTCCGGAAGGCAAAACGGAGCATGCCGCACGCCCTCGGACACGGAATCGGGCTTGAGCCTCACGAAGGTCCGGCGATCCGAAACCGTGAAGACAACGAGTGGGTCTACGAGCCCGGCATGGTTGTAACGCTGGAGCCCGGCCTCTACCATCCCGACCACGGCGGCTGCCGCCTGGAAAACGACATCCTGATTACCCAAACCGGCAACCGGGTGCTGACAAAATCCCGGATAATCAGGCTGTAAACCCGCCGGGACTTCCCGCGCTTCTGCGCCCGGGAAAGTCGCTTTCGGCAGCTACCCGATATCCCGGGTGGCCACCACGGAAACGCCGGTGCCTTCCCAGTTGGCGACCAGGACATCGCCTGAGCGAACAGGAAGATCGACTTCGGTTTTCAGGAGCAGTTCGACGAGGGCCGGAATGCGGTCCCGGAGGATGCCTCCGTCGGTGCGCACCGGGACGCGGCGAGGCAGGGAATCTTCGAAAACGGCTACTTCGGATTCACCAGTCGAGAGGCTCTCGGCGCCGGATGTGCTCCGTCGGACCGGACAGGTGGCAGTTACCACGCGCACGGGAGCGACGGCTTCGTTCTTGCCGTACGCGGCTCCGCGCGGGCAGAAATTCCCGCTTACCTGATACTCGGGCGCATCTCCCACTTCGAGCCGGCAGCCCCGGGGACAGACAATGCAAATCATTTCAGTCATTTCACACCCTCCCCTGCCGCGTTCAGGGAAATCTCGAACGGCTCTCCGGCAGTTGACGCAACGCCCAGCGTTCCGGCGGGAATCTCGACCGAGATCATCTCGCCGGGACGGACCCAGTTCAGCGATTTCTTGTAGATTTCAGCGCCTCCGCGCATAATTTTCAGAATGCCGCGGTCGAGCATCACCATGCTGCGCAAACAGACGGTTGTCTTCGATTCGGGATCGATCGTGGACGGAACCGTATAGCGTATGTTTGCGCCGGCCTTCAGCGGTACTTCTGCCCGCTTTTTCCCGCTCCCGGCTCCCTCGAGCCAGTCGGCGCAGGATTCTCCCGCGCGGGAGGCTTCGCCGGCGACGCGGTCGACAAGATCGTGGATGTGCAGGACGTTACCGCAGGCGAACACGCCGGGCACGGACGTCATCAGGGTCGAATCGACGAAGGCTCCGTTCGTTACCGGGTTCAGCGAAATGCCGGCGTGCGCGGAAAGTTCGTTCTCGGGCACAAGTCCTACCGACAGGAGCACGGTGTCGCAGTCTATCGTAAAGGCTTTCTCGAGCCGGGGAGCACCGTTCTCGAGCGGGGCGATTTCAACGCCTTCCACGCGGTCGCGTCCGATAATCCGGAGCGTCGAGTGCGACAGATACAGCGGTATCGAAAAGTCGTTCAGGCACTGTACAATGTTGCGCGTCAGGCCCGACGGAAAGGGCTGGATCTCGACGACGGCTTCGACTTTCGCGCCCGAAAGCGTGAGCCGACGAGCCATGATCAGACCGATATCGCCCGAACCGATAATCACTGCGCGCTTGCCCGGCAGGTACCCGTCGATATTGATCAGGCGCTGCGCAAGGCCGGCGGTGAACACGCCGGCGGGCCGGTCTCCGGCAATGCGGATGTTACCGCGGTTGCGTTCGCGGCTGCCCATGGCAAGGATGACCGAAGCGCAGGACGCGCGGAAAACACCGTTCGCCGCCGACGAAAGAATCAGTGAAAACCCGCTTTCTTCTGAATCTATTGAGAGCACGGTGGTACCGGAGAAGAACGGAATTTCCGCTGCGCGCACGTCTTTTTCAAGGCGGAGCGCGAACTCGGGGCCGGTCAGCTCCTCGCCGAAATGCTGGAGGCCGAAGCCGTTGTGGATGCACTGCAGGAGAATGCCGCCCATGTAGTCTTCGCGGTCGACGAGGGCGCAGGAGAAGCCGCGCTTCGAAACCGACAGGGAGGCGGCCATGCCGGCTGCTCCCGCGCCGATAACGACGGCGTCGAATCGGAGTTCTTTCACAGTTCGCCCTCCAGTACGCGGCTCGAACCGCCACGCTTGGTGATTTCTTCGGCGCTCATGCCGGTTTCCCGCATGATGAGCTTCATGATCTTGTACGAGCAGAAACCGCCCTGACAGCGGCCCATCTGCGCGCGGGTGTAGAATTTGATGCCGTCGAGCGTAGTGTGTCCGTGGCGGATCGCCTCGACTATCTCGGCTTCGCTTATTTCCTCGCAGCGGCACACGATGTTGCCGTATGCGGGATTCTGCGAGACAAGCACTGCACGTTCTTCGGGAGGCAGATTGCGCACATGGACGGGAGGCGCAAGGTAGGGCTCGAACTCGGGATTTTCCGAGAGTTCAAGCCCGTCTTTCAGCAGGAGATCCTTGACGTACTCGGCGATTGCAGGAGACGAGGTAAGCCCCGGGGACTGAATGCCGGCGACCTGCACGAAGCAGGGAACCTTCTTCGACATATCGATGTAGAAGTCTTCCTCGAGCACGGGGCGCAGGCCCGCGAAACTCGTGATGACGTCGCGCTCAGATACCGACGGAATGAGCATGCGGGCGGACGCAGTGATGCGCGCAAGATTCTCCGCAGTCGTCGCAAGGTCGCCCTTGTCCGGCACCATGTCCGCAGTCGGGCCGATCAGAGTCGTGCCTTCGACGGTGGGGATGACCAACATACCCTTCGAGACGCTCGAAGGCACGGGGAAGACGACGCGGGACGGGCAGCCTGCAGCGAGCCGGTCGAGCAAAAAGTATTCGCCCTTGCGGGCGGTGATTGAAAACTCTTCGGCGCCGAACAGCGCAGAAACCGCGTCGGCCTGGAGTCCCGCGGCGTTCACGACATAGCGGGCTCGGACGGTCCGGCCGTCCGCGGCAGTGATTTCCCACAGCTGTGCGTCGGCACCGGAATCGGACGCCGGCACCCGGCGGGCGGATGCAGCCTTGAAACAGGTTTCGAGCGTGACCCCATTCTTTTTGGCGTTTTCAACCAGGGAAAAGACAAATCGATATGGTTCGATAATGCCGCCGGAAGGAGCGTAAAGCCCTCCAACCACTTCGGTCGAGAGCTTCGGTTCAAGTAAAAGCATTCGATCTCGTGAACACAATTCTATACCCGGGGCCCCGTTTTCGACGCCTTGCCGGTACAAGTGTTCGACGACGCGCATCTCGTCGAGGTGCATGGCCGCAACGATAATGCCGCATCGCCTGAACGGAAAGCCAAGTTCGCGCTGCAGCTGATCGAACAGTGATGCGCCAAGCACTTCCATCCGTGTTTTGAGGTATTTCACGTTGTGGTGGAAGCCGCCGTGCACAATTCCCGAATTGGCTTTTGAAGTGCCGAACGACACGTCTGCTTCCTTTTCGAGCAGTACGGTTTGAATCCTGTAGCGGGACAGCTTGCGGGCGATAGCGGCGCCCGAGACTCCGGCCCCGATAATCGCGACATCATAGATTCTGTTCATCAATTCGTTCCCGGATATCCTTCAGTCTATTGTGAAGAGTGGCTCCAAGACCCTGATCGGGCAACGCCTCGAGCAGAGAATCGAGATACGACAAGGCTTCATTCAGCGGGATTTCGCTGCGTTTGTCACGAACCGCATCTCCCGAGTTGCGCACGCGATAGCGCATGACCGTCGCGGCGTCGAGAAGTCCGGACCGCCCGGACAGGCGTTCGATAATGTATTCCAGCTTCACCCGCTCAGCGCTCAGAAGATAGTCCGACAGCGAGGATTCGGGGAGCTCGAGCGCGAGATTTTT
The DNA here is from genome assembly GCA_004294945.1 of Treponema sp. Taxonomy (GTDB): domain Bacteria; phylum Spirochaetota; class Spirochaetia; order Treponematales; family Treponemataceae; genus Teretinema. The sequence continues at coordinate 751 of SHOL01000053.1, read as the reverse complement.
CAGCGAAGCAAAAAGAGAAAGGAGGTCATGCGGGTTGAGATCCGAAAGCAGCTCTTCAAGTACCGGCCCGTCGAGCACCGGCGACGCGAGCGGGAAACCAAGCCGGAGGCGGCGCTCTTCGCGCGCAGCTTCTGCCGCTTCCAGTACCGCCTGCGAAATATCCACCACCTCGTCGGCGGCAGACTGGTCATCGGCAAGCGGTTCATCGGTTGGCGATTCATCGGTGGGCGGCGGCAGGCTTTCCTCCGCAAGCGGTTCATCGGTGGGCGGCGGCAGGCTTTCCTCCGCCGGTTCGGGAGGTGCCGGTTCGGGGCTCTTTTCGGCCGGCAGCCCCCGCATCGGATCGTATTGGTATACAATCTGCACGACCGGAGCGGTCCGGTGTTCGGGATCGGCATCGATATTCTTGACGTCAAAGGGCAGTTTTGGCGGAGGCGGAGGCGAATCCACAGGCGGAGGCAAAGGCTCGTCTTGTTGCGAACGAGACTGTTTGGGAACCGGAATCTTGTCTGCGCCAATGTCAGAATCCTTGTTGGGCAAGATGGCGATCTGGTCCAAATTCTCTGTTTCATCGACCGGGTGGCTTATCGGGTTGTCTATGGTTTCTTCGGTCTGCGAACCCTCAGTCAGAATGTCCGGCTCGGGCGACGGTTCGAAGGCCGGCTCGTCTTCAAACACCGGCTCGTCTTGAATCGCCGGCTCGTCTTGAAACGCAGGCTCGTCTTGAATCGCCGGCTCGTCTTGAAACGCC
>SHOL01000243.1 GCA_004294945.1 Treponema sp. | reverse complement strand
GGATCAATCCGGCATGTCCGGATGCGAAGGATATGATTGACGCGATCATTTTTGCAACACGCATTCTGGGCTACGTCAATGCGCCCGCGACTTTCCAGCGGATTGCGGCAGAATGCTGGGACGAACCGGTAGACTATTCTTCGTACCAGAACCGGCGCAACGAGCTCGCCGCAATCCTCGATTCGGCGGGAATTTCGTACTTTAAACCCGAAGGCGCGTTTTATCTTTTCTGCAAGGTTCCGCCAAAATCCGGTACGGTGGCAGAAAATGAGCTTTCCGATTCGGAATTTTGTGAACACATGAAAAAATATCATATACTGGGAGTACCGGGTACCGGGTTCGGGCGGAAAGGCTGGTTCCGTCTTGCATATTGCGCAGCTCCCGACATGATCGCCCGGTCTGCGGAAGCGTTCCGAAACGCGGTTGCGGACTGGAAAAATGGAAAAAGCATGGAGGATCGCTCATGAAAATACTGATGGTAACAAGCGAAGCAGTTCCGTTCGCAAAAACGGGAGGCTTGGCCGACGCGGTGTCTGCACTCTCGATCGCGCTGAAACAGGAAGGACATGATGTCAGAATCATAATGCCGCGGTACTACCGCATCGACCGGAGCAGGCTGGATCCGATTCCCGGCCCGATGGGCGTACATTCGGGGTATCAGGAGATCTGGACGGCGCTGTATGAGTCCGTTCTTCCGGGTTCCAAGGTGCCTGTCTACTTTATAGACCATGAACAGAGCTACGGCAGGGACGGTGTGTACGGGGTGCCCGGAGAAACTGATTTTGCGGATAATCCGCAGCGATTTTCGCTTCTTGGTCATGCGGCTTTCCAGTTATGCAGAAAGCTCAAGTGGTATCCGGACATTATTCATGCCCACGACTGGGCGGCGGCGCTGGCGCCGATTCTGCTTAAATTCAACGAACGGCGCGATGAATTTGCCAAAACGGCGAGCGTTTTTACGATCCATAACATCGGATATCAGGGTGTGTACGGGAAGCATCTGTATCCATATACCGGGCTCAGCTGGGACAACTTCTACGCTGCCGGATTCGAGGACTGGGACCGGATGAATTTCCTGAAAGCAGCGCTTGTCTCTTCGGACAAGCTGACTACGGTCTCTCCGACGTACGCAAAGGAAATCCAGCGGCCGGAATACGGTTTCCGGATGGACGGCATTCTTAGATACCGTGCAGGCGACCTGACCGGAATTCTGAACGGTGTTGATACAGACATCTGGAATCCGGAAACGGATACGCTTATCGCGGCCCGGTATTCGCACAAAACGCTTGATAAAAAGGCGCTGAACAAGGAAGCGCTGCAAAAAAAGATGGGGCTTCCAGTGGACGCTTCGATTCCGATTATCGGGATTGTTACCCGTCTTGCAGACCAAAAGGGGGTGTCGGAACTGTTCGGACCGGCCTACGGTTCGGCATGGCGCATCTGCACGGATTTAAAGCTGCAGATGGTAGTGCTTGGAGCAGGCGAGCTCTGGTGCGAAAACGAACTGTCGGCTCTGAATAAAAGCTTGCCCAACTTCCGGGCCTACATCGGATACGACGAGGCATTAAGCCATCAGATCGAAGCGGGAAGCGATTTCTTTTTGATGCCGTCACGGTACGAGCCGTGCGGACTGAACCAGATGTACTCGCTTATGTACGGAACCCTCCCGATTGTCAGAAAAACCGGCGGGCTTGCCGATACAGTCGAAAACTACAACGAGCAAACCGGTGAGGGAACGGGATTTGTCCTGGAAAACCTGACTCCCCAAAGCATCTACGATACCGTCGGCTGGGCATGCTATGCCTGGTACAACAAGCCCGATCACATCAAGGCAATGCAGGTTCGCGCGATGCAAAAGCAGTTTGGCTGGAATATATCCGCGAAAGAGTATGAAGGTGTATACAAAAGTGCACTCGGCGAACTGACATAAAGCCGTCCAGAACCAGCCCGCAGTGCGCTTCTGCGGGCTTTTTTTTATCTGTGGGTCGGTTCTTTTGCGGGCGTGTTTGTCCGCGGGCGTGTTGCGTTGGGTACCGCTCCAGTGTGCGGTGATTATTCTCCGAGCCTCTTGCAAAAGTAACCGGCTTTTGAAATCTCCTCACTTTGCCTGTGTAAGATCCGACGCTTTCAGCAGAACGATTTTTCCGGACGTATCCTGTACCAGAATGCCCTTGTCGGTTGCCTGTATGGCGGTAAAGGGCTGAACGGCGATTGACGATTTTGCCTTGACGGCCAGGTTGGCATCGAAGCGGCCCAGCACGAACGAACCGGAACCCTGTTCGATCACTGCATAATAATCATTGCCGCTTTTTATCAGCATGCTTGATTCTGCAATATTGTCCTGCCCCTGAGCGGTCATTTCGAGTGTATTCGGGTCGATCAGCACCAGTCGCACTGCGGCATTTCCACCTTTTTTACCTGCAATTGCGATCAGTCCGGCACCGGAATCGATTATGGTCCGGTTTCTGATAAGCGAAAGAGACGATCGTTTCATTTCCGTACCGTCGTTCAGGTTGACCAGAACCAGTTCGGATACAAAGGATTGTCCATCTACTACGCGAAGTATGTATC
>SHOL01000242.1 GCA_004294945.1 Treponema sp. | reverse complement strand
GTACCAGCATCCAGGACCAGGCGCACAGATGATGCGCAAGCGTCACCGGCTGAGCCCGTTGCAAATGAGTATAGCCGGGCATCAGAGTTTCGGTATGAACGCGTGCTATTCCGACAAGCGTTTCGACGAGCGTGACGATCGAAGCCTGCAGTTCGGGAATTGCACGAAGGAGATACAGGCGTTCATCGAGGGCGATCTGATCGTTCCGGCTTCGTCCTGTGTGCACTTTTTTTCCGACGTCTCCGAGCCTGTCGGTAAGCACTCCTTCGATGAACGAATGTATGTCCTCGGCAGAAGTATCGATCTCGAGCGCGCCGGATTCGAGCTCCGAGGCGATCTTCCCCAGTTCGAGCACGATAGCCTCGGATTCGTCCCTGGGGATTATTCCTGCTTTCCCGAGCATGCCGGCATGCGCAATGCTGCCCCGGATATCGTCGAGGGCAAGCCGGGCATCGACATGAATCGATGTTTCAAAGGCAACGGCTTCGGCATCGGGACCTTCGCCGAAGCGGCCATGCCACAAGGGCTGTTTTTTTTCGGACATTCAGCTTTCCTTCTGCTCGGGCCGGTACACGCCAGTGATTTCGCACATATACATGCGGTGGTAATCCTTTTCAGGATAATTTTTTTCGATCGAAGGATCGATGAACAAAGCAGGATCGATGTCCTGCGCGTAGATTTTCCGGCATACCAGATTGAGTTTTGCTTCCGCAAAGCCGACCGCGCCGCTCTCAAGCAATACAGGAGTCAAGCCGGCTGCTTCGGCCTTATCGGTATCGGCACCGGAAGTGCTGCCGCATACCTGCAGCGACTTCCTGAATTCGGAATCGAAGAAGGAAAATGTAACGAGCGGTTCCCTTTCCACAAAGCTCCAGGTATGGCGCGTAGGACGAATCACGCACGTAACCGTTCGCTTGTTCCAGAACACGCCGAAGCTTCCCCAGGAGGCCGTCATGGTATTCCATTCGCTCCTGCCTGTTCCCGATCCGGCCGTAATAAGCATCCAGTCGTGCCCTATCGACGAGAACGGTTTCAGGATCATATCAAGAGGCGCTTCATCGGGGCTGGTTTTGGTAATATGCATCAGAGACCTCCTACTCGGTCGGCCGCTGTTTGGCATTCGCCGCGACTGCCTGCCCTTCACCGGTCGCCTGCTCCATCATGGCGCGCACCTTGAGCGGCAGGCCGAACAGCGTGATGAAGCCGTCAGCGTCCTTGTGATCGTAGAGATCGCCGGTCGTAAAGCTCGCGATGTTTGCGTTATAGAGACTGTAGGGAGAATGAGAGCCGGCTCCGCGGATGCTTCCCTTGTAGAGCTTGAGGTTCACCCATCCGGTAACCTTTTCCTGAGTCTTGTCCATGAATGCCATCAGCGATTCCATAAGCGTTGTGTACCAGCGGCCGTTGTAGATCAGTTCACTCATCTTGAGCGACACCTGCTGCTTGTAGAAATACGTGTCACGGTCGAGGCACAAATGATCGAGCATGTTATGGGCGAAATAGAGTATCGAGCCGCCCGGGGTTTCGTATACGCCACGGCTCTTCATGCCGACAACCCGGTTCTCGACGATATCGATAAGGCCGACGCCGTTGCGTCCGCCTATCTTGTTGAGCTCCTTCATCAGCTCGAGCGGCCCCATTTTCTTGCCGTTCACCGCGACCGGAATGCCTTTCTCGAATTCGATCTTGACGTATTCTCCGGCCTCGGGAGCTTCCTCGGGAACGGTCGTGAGCTGCAGCATATGCTTCCAGTTCGGTTCGTTTTCGGTTTCCTCAAGCTCGAGGCCCTCGTGCGACAGGTGGAAAATGTTCTCGTCCCGGCTGTAGGACTGATCCTTCTTCATCGGTACCGGGATGTTGCGGTCTTCGAGGAATTTGATCTCGGCATCGCGGCTGTCCATATTCCACTTGGAATCGCGCCAGGCGGCGATAATCTTGAGGTCTGGAGCGAAGGCCTTGATCGTAAGCTCGAAGCGGATCTGGTCGTTGCCCTTTCCGGTTGCACCGTGGCTGATCGCGACCGCGCCGCACGTTCGGGCGTACTCGACGAGAATCTTGGCTATAAGGGGACGGGCAGTGGAAGTTCCCAGCAGGTACTGGTCTTCGTACACAGCATTCGCCTTCAGCGCAGGATAGACGAAATCGGTGATATATTCTTCACGGGCATCGACTACATAGCATTCGCTTGCGCCGGTATCGAGCGCGCGCTGCTTGATTTTGGCCCAGTCGTCGCCCTGTCCCACATCGATGCACACCGCAATGACGTCGTAATCGTAGTTTTCCTTCAGCCAGGGGATGATAACCGTAGTATCGAGTCCGCCAGAGTACGCCAGTACAACTTTGTCTTTCTTGCTCATATCAGTTTTCTCCTTATTTCAATTGCTCAGAACGCCGTACAGAATATCAAGGCCGGCGTCGATTTCTTCCATTGTGACAACAAGCGGCGGCAGAAACCTGAGTGTCTGCGCGCCAGCCGTCGAAATGCACAAACCCATCTTGAGGCATTCAAGCTGAATGTCTCCGGCCGAGGCCGCTGCGGAAACTTTACCTGACACATCGATGCCGATCATAAGCCC
>SHOL01000241.1 GCA_004294945.1 Treponema sp. | reverse complement strand
TGTCGGTTCCCTGATGCAGGAGCTGGAAGAAGGAATGCTGGCCGTTGGTGCCCGGTTCGCCGAGGAGCACGGGGCCGGTTTCATAGTCGACTTTCTCGCCGCGGCGGTTCACCTGCTTGCCGTTCGACTCCATGTCCGTCTGTTGGAGATGGGCGGGGAAGCGGGAAAGCGCCTGGCTGTAGGGAAGAATCGCGGTCGAAGGCATCTTGAGGGCGTTGCGCTCGTACACACCGATGAGGGCGTCAAGCAGTGCGGGGTTCTTGCGGATGTCCGGCTCGAGGGCGGTCTTGTCGGCCGCCGAGGCGCCCTTGAGGAAGGAGTCGAACGCGTCGCTTCCGAAGGCAAGCGAGAGGACTGCTCCGCCGACTGCGGAAGACGAGGAATAGCGGCCGCCGATAAAGTCGTCCATGTAGAACGAGGTGAGGTAGCCGGGATTGTTCGCAAGGGGACTGGTTTCGCTCGTAACGGCGATCATGTGCTTTGCAGGGTCAAGGCCGGCTTTTTTCAGGGCGTCCTTGACAAAGAGCTCGTTCGCGAGGGTTTCCTGGGTAGTACCGCTTTTGGATACAAGAATAAAGAGGGTTTTAGCGAGGTCGACCGAGGAAAGAACGGCGGCGCCGTCGTCGGGATCGACGTTGGAGATAAAGCGGGCGTCCATCTTCTTGACGCCGGCCTTGACCGCCCAGTGCTCGAGCGCAAGGTACAGGGCGCGCGGGCCGAGGTCGGAACCGCCGATGCCGATCTGGACAACGGTGGAGAATGATTCTCCTGTGGAACCCTTGATTTCGCCTGCATGCACTTTTTTGGCGAATGCGGCGATGTTTTTCTGCTGTTCGACGTAGAAGGATCTCATGTTCTTCCCTTCATAGATGACGTCGGCTCCGAGCTGGCCGCGGGCGAGCTGGTGCAGCACCTTGCGGTTTTCGCCGGTATTGATTACTGCGCCTTCCAGCAGCGCCCGGTACTTTTCAACCAGCTGTTGCTCTTGGCTGAGCTCCTGGAGAACGGTCAGAATTTGTTCGTTAACCGCTTTTGCCGCATAATTATACACAAGGCCGGCGGCCATCGGGCATTCGTAGGCTCTGACGCGTGCGGCGTCAAGGACATCGGCGAGTTTAACCTGCCCTGCGAGGGAGAGCATTTTCTTGTACGAATTGAGCGAATCCAGATTGTTCCAGTTGATCATGAGAAACTCCTTCATGCAGCGTGCTGCGAGATATGCCGCGCGGGACTTTCCGCGATGGGATCGCGCGGGGGAAAAAAAGCGGTTTATTCGTCCAGTTCGGGGATTTTCATCTTGAGCGTATCAAGAAAACTGTCGCCCGTTACCCCTTCGCGGAGGCAGACGAAGACGCAGTTGTCGCGGCCGGAAATGGAGCCGAGCACCTCGTCAAGGTTCATGCTGTCGATGGCGGCGGCGACAACGTCGGAATGGCCGGAATACGTTTTGATAACAACAAGATTTCCCGAAAAATCGATCGAGATATAGCCCCGGAGAAAGTCCTGGACGATCGTCATTTCCGATTCCTGCCGCTCTTCGTCTCCCGGAAGGGTGTAGACATAGCCATTGTGACCGTCGGAAACCTTGCCAACCTTGAGCAGCTTCAAGTCGCGGGACAGAGTCGCCTGGGTAACCGCATAGCCCTCGCGGGACAAATACCCGAGGAGCGCTTCCTGGGATTCTATCCGGTAGTTTTTGATGAGTTTGCGGATTGTCTTGAGGCGAGTCAGTCGTTCTTTCAATTTATTTACCGTTCAATGCGAATAATTATACATTATAATGTATAAAGAAGGCGTTAATGTCAAGCTGAGACAGTGCCGATACTACAGAGGGAGACTGTATTGAGCGACGAAAAACAGCCTGATGCTACACAGCAGGAAATACTCTATATTCGCCAGGGCGACCAGAAGGACGGGTATGCCGAAGTATCCGTCAGCGCCGACAAAATGGCAGTTGTCGCGAATTTCTACCCGCCCGTACCGGGCGGGCAGTTTCTGACCTGGCAGAATATCAGTGCACGCCTTGAAGATTTTCATATTACCAACGGGATACTGCACGATGTAATCCAGTCGAGTATTTTCAAGACAAACAGCACACATCAGCCCGTCAAGGGAATCATCATCGCGCAGGGCACCCCCCCGGTTACAGAAATCCCTGAACATTTTGTACTCCGAAAAGACCTGCTCGAACGAAAGCCGGAAATTGATCCGGAAACAGCCCGAATCGACTGGCACTCGATCAGTGCGTTCACCATCGTGAAAACAAAAGAACCCATCGCCCGACGCATGAATAAAACAGACGGTGCGGCAGGCATGGATGTCAGCGGACAGGAAACACCATTCCAGATCCAACGGATGCCGCCGTTTTCCGCAGGAAAAAACGTCATAGACCATCCGGCGGGACTCTTTGCCGGAAAGAGCGGAAGACTTTCCATCGACGAAAAGGGAACTATTTCCATCGAAGAAGTACTTGTCCTGAAAAAAGGCGTCGACTTCAGCACCGGAAACATTACCTTCCCCGGAGACATTATCCTGAGCGGAAAAATTGCAGACGGATTCAAAATATACTCTGGCGGATCGCTCACCGC
>SHOL01000240.1 GCA_004294945.1 Treponema sp. | reverse complement strand
ATACAGGAGGGGTACGACGAGGTGGAGCAGATCATGGACAACTACAACATGGGGTTCATCACCTACAACGAGCGCTACAATCAGATCATCGATACATGGACGCACATCAACTCCAAGTTATCGAATATCCTCATGAAGCAGCTTGCCGAAGACGACAAAGGATTCAACTCCGTGTACATGATGCTCGATTCGGGCGCTCGTGGTTCACGCGAGCAAATCCGACAGCTTTCCGGCATGCGTGGTTTGATGGCTAAACCGCAAAAAAGCGGTGCCGAAGGGGCTCAAATCATCGAAAATCCCATTCTTTCAAACTTCAAGGAGGGACTTTCGGTATTGGAGTACTTCATCTCCACTCACGGTGCACGAAAGGGTCTTGCCGATACCGCACTGAAGACGGCCGACGCCGGTTATCTGACCCGCCGTTTGGTGGACGTTTCCCAAGACGTCATCATCAACGAAGTGGACTGCGGCACCCTTCGCGGATTAGTTGCCACGGACATCAAGAATAACGACGAGGTAATTGCTTCGCTTTACGAACGTATCCTAGGACGAGTTTCCGTGCACGACGTTCCTCACCCCACCACCGGAGAAATACTGGTGAGTGCCGGAGAAGAAATTACGGAAGAGATCGCTGAAAAAATAGACAAATCACCCATCGAACGCGTTGAAATCCGTTCGGTACTTACCTGCGAATCCCGCCACGGTGTTTGTGCAAAATGCTACGGAAGAAACCTGGCTACCGGACAAATGGTGCAAAAAGGAGAAGCTGTGGGTGTTATTGCTGCGCAATCCATCGGGGAACCGGGTACACAGCTTACGCTGCGTACGTTCCACGTGGGAGGTATCGCTTCCAACATTGCCGCTGAAAACAGGATAATCACCAAGTATGACGGTATCCTGGAATTCGAAGAGCTTCGTTTTGTGGAAACCCAGGACGCTGAAGGCAAAACCTACAAGGTGGTAGTGAGCCGTTTGGTGGAAATGCGGATCATTGACCCCAACACCCGGATCGTCCTGTTGTCTCACAATATTCCCTACGGCTCCAAGTTGTACTTCAACGATAACGACAAAGTGAAGAAAGGCGACCTGATATGCGAATGGGACCCCTTCAACGCAGTAATTATCTCCGAAGCAACCGGTAAGATCAAGTTTGAAAATTTCCTGGAAGGTATTACCTACAAAGTAGAATCGGACGAACAAACCGGATTGAAAGAGAAAGTCATTATCGAATCGCGCGACAAGACAAAAGCTCCATCGGCCCATATCGTGAATCAGGACGACGACGTACTTCGTACGTACACATTGCCGCTCGGCGCTCACATCGTGAAAGGTGAAGACGACGAAATCAAAGTGGGCGACGTACTGGTAAAAATTCCCCGCGCAATTGGAAAATCGGGTGACATTACGGGAGGTCTTCCTCGCGTTACCGAATTGTTCGAAGCGCGTAACCCCTCCAATCCAGCTGTCGTTTCCGAAATTGACGGTGAAGTATCGTTCGGTAAGATCAAACGCGGTAATCAGGAGATTTCCATCACGTCTAAAACGGGAGAAATCAAGAAATACCTTGTTCCGCTGTCAAAACAGATACTTGTACAGGAGAACGACTTTGTACGTGCCGGCATGCCGTTATCCGACGGTGCTATCACTCCGGCAGACATTTTGGCGATCATGGGTCCTACTGCAGTTCAGGAGTATATCGTGAACGAGGTACAGGATGTATACCGCTTGCAGGGTGTGAAGATCAACGACAAGCACTTCGAAGTGATTGTCCGTCAGATGATGCGTAAGGTAGAAGTGGTTGAGCCGGGCGACACCCGTTTCCTGGAACAGCAATTGGTCGACAAGCACGAGATGATGGAAGAAAACGACCGTATCTGGGGTAAAAAAGTGATCATCGATGCGGGAGATTCCCAAATCTTCGAACCGGGACAAATTGTTACCGTTCGCAAGCTGCGCGATGAGAACAGTTCGTTGAAACGCCGCGACCTGAAACTGGTTGAAAGCCGCGATGCAATTCCGGCAACCGCCAATCAGGTGTTGCAGGGTATCACACGTGCCGCATTGCAAACCACCAGCTTCATGTCAGCCGCTTCGTTCCAGGAAACCACCAAGGTACTGAACGATGCAGCCATCAACGGAAAAGTAGATACACTGGAAGGGTTGAAAGAGAACGTTATCTGCGGTCACTTGATTCCGGCCGGAACCGGCTTGAGGGAGTACGAAAAAATAATTGTAGGCTCAAAAGAAGATTTCGATAAGATGAATGCTAACAGGCGTTCGCCCTTGTATCAGGAAGTAGAAGAAGAGGCATAACGGGACAGGTATCCCGACGCTGTTAAATAAATAAACCCGCAGGATGGTGCGAACCACCTGCGGGTTTTGTTTATTACACCCCTATCCAGGTGTGTAGGGTTAAGGGAGTTATTGCTGTTCCAGCTTCAATGTTCTGCTCGGCTGATCGCATACTTCGGTCGGCCCGAAATACTGAATGGGCCCCGGATAAACATAATCGGTCTCAATCGCCCATTTTTCCCGTTGGCTGGCAAAGTACCGGAACGGATTGCCGTCGAGCTTAACCAGTGCCTTTTGTA
>SHOL01000052.1 GCA_004294945.1 Treponema sp. | reverse complement strand
CCGGAAAGCTCGTGCTCTTTGCTGCGGAGAAGGACGTGTGGGATACCGCGCGCTTCGCGCCTCCCGAAAGCTCCGAATCTGCCGCGCCGGACTGGAGCAGCAGGTGGGAAGGATTCCGAGCGGAAATGGAGGGCTGGAAATGAAGAAGATCTTCTATATTATGCTTTGCGCATTCGTTTGCTCTTGTGCTTCCGCCGGCGAAAACCTCTATGCGGACGCCTCGGAGCGCTTTGCGGAAGCGATGTGTCTTCGCGTCGACACTGCCGCAGCTATCGGCGATACCGGCGAAGCCGCGGCGCCCGCATCTCCGGATGCCGCTGCCGAAAAGGCTGCCGCTCTGTTCACCGAAGCTGCCGACCTTTTTGAAACAGCCACGCACGAAGACTGGCGCTTCTGGTTCGAAGCCGGCAACGCCCGCTGGTGGGCAGGCGACGGGGCAGGGGCTGTGATTGCCTACCGCCGGTACATCGCCCGCGATCCGTTCAATCCCCGCGTGTGGCAGAACCTCGGTAGCGCGCGCCGGCTTGCCGGCACCATTCCTCCGGCGAACGAAGGTTTTCTCGGCTGGCCCTGGAAGCTCTGGTCCGCCTCTCTTGCCGCCTTCCTCGCCGGAGCGTCTCTGTTGCTTTTTTCCCTGTTTCTTTTTTTCCGGAAGCCGCCGTTCCGGACAGCCTCGGCAACCCTCTTGGCATGCGCTGCGGCTGCCGCGCTTTTGTGTGCTGGCGCGGTGTTACTTTCGCGACCCGCCGCTGTTATACTCTGCGAAACTCAGGGGCGCATGGGCGATTCAGCCATGTATACTCCGCTTCCCTCGGAACCGCTCAAACCCGGTCAGGAAGTCAGAATTCTCGGCTCCCGCGACACCTGGAGCCGCGTTCGGGTTGGCTCCGTTGAATGTTGGGTGCCCTCCGAAACACTGAATGTAATCGACTAAACCGCTAATTCAGGAGCTTGTATGAAGAAATCTTCCCTGTTCGTCCGTCTTGCCTGCGGCCTTGCTGCTGCGGTTCTGTTTGCCTCCTGCTATTCGACACCGTCCCGCGACCGCGGCAGCCTCAGCGATGCAATGGATGCAGCCCGTGACGACAGCGAAGACCGTTCAGTTCCCGACAAGCCCCGTTACTCCCGCGACGATCCCTACGATAATCCCTATGACGATCCCTGGAACAGGCCGATTATTCCCGTGTTTCCGGTACGGCCTGCGCGCGATGCCGGCCCGGAAGAGGCTCAAAGCGATGCTGTAGCTGTTTCTGTCGATCTGATACTCGGTCTTCGCTATGGGATAAGCCCTTATGTCCTTTCAAACGACGCAGACCGGCTCGATGATTTCGCCTTTCTTGTGGGATTTTCCGGCGAGTCGAAAGAACTGTTTGCTACGTTATCTGCCAAAGTGATCGAACCGGCCGCAGGAAGCAGACTCTCGCTGGCTATCGACGGGTATCCGTTAATGCTCAGCGCTGGCGGCGAGTTCCGCTATCTTCCATTCCAGGGCCGCACGCTCTTGTCTCCCTGGATAGGCTTCGGTGCGGAAGTGTTTATCATGGGCTGGGAATTCAAAAATCCCTTGCAGGCCGGATCAGATACAATCACGACCGATGCTCTGGGCGGCATTAACCTGTATCCGTCTTTGGGGCTGTACCTTGTGCGAAACGAACATGTCTCGGTTTCAGTCTTCGCGCTTCCGGCAGCCAGTCTGTTTCGTGAAATGACGGCCGAAGGCTTCGACAACGATTTTTTCTCCCCGATGCTGAGCTGCCAGGCCGGTGTGGAAGTGCTTTTCCGTTAACGCATTTTTATTGTAAATTTCTCCATCCTGAAAACAGCTGAAGCATTATTCGGGAAGGTTTTGTGCTATAGTTTACACCAGAAAGAGGTACACTATGGCGAATAAATCATTGTTCAAGGCGTTTTTACTCCTTCTGGCAAGCTCTTTGTCTTTCTTGGTCCTGTCCTGTTCGATGGATCTGGAACCTGCATGGAAAAAGGGAACAACGCTAACAATAGAAATGGGCGCTCCAACCGCAGAACAGTCCCGTGCGCTCTTGACCCAGTCGGGCTTCCTGTACATCGTTCCCGGCACAAAGATACTCGGACCGTATGCCATTTCCGACGGAGCCCGTTTTTCGACCACCGATGTCAACCCCGGCACCTACGCCTCGTTCATCCTTGTATATTCCTCTTACAAGATTGATCCGGAAATCCTGCAGTCAGCCCTGGACGGAGACGAATCCTTCATAGACTCTCTTACCCGCGATGTATCCGGCCGCGTTTCCTACGGTGCCCTTCGCGACGTCACCATCAAACCGTCGATGGATAATGTGGTCGCTGCCACCCTTGTTCCGGCTGTTTCATCCGGTTTGATAATCGATCCAGTGGAATGCTGTCTTGAAGTTCCGGTTAATCCTGAAGAAGGCGAAATATCCGTTTCCCGGTTTATCAAAATCAACAACCCTCTCATTGCAGAATCTAAAGAATCGAAAGTTGTCGGTATCGAATTCAGCATCAACGCTACAACAACCGACGGCGGATTTCTTCCCCAGGCGAATCTGCCCACAGACATCCCGGTCTATGCCCGCGACGGCAAAGCATCGTCCACATTCATCCGTAAGAACTATACGGACGGAATCGCAACCTATACCGGTCCCCTTCCCGCAGTCAAAGACACACTGTATATCAGCGTTTCCTTTACCCCGGATAAAAACCGTTCAGCTATCCATGTCTCGCTCGTGCAAAGAATTGATACGACGGTTGACCCTGGGTATACCACCTTCATGACGATTGGTGATAGCTTGGAAACATACTCGGGCAAACGCTTCTTCGCCTATGTGCACGAAAAAACCGAAACCTCTTTGTACGATCATCTTCCTTCCGCGTTTGGAATGGCAGTTGCTTCCGGCACTTCCGTCAAAATCGGCCTGATCGACACCTACACGGGTGAGCCTTGGGTGCCAAATACAGGCGCAACCTACGAAGCGGGCTTTTTTGTTGATGTTCTGGGCAAGTGGCCGGACTTTTCCAATCCCGATCTAATGAGCTATGTCAATTCCGGTCAGTTGTTCTACGACGGTATGATGCATGGTTACCGTAAAGAAACTTTCCTTGGCAGCGTTGCTGCCACAGGACTTGCTGGATTTGATTGCGCCAACCTCGTTGCGGTAAAGACTGTCGAAATCTACGACCGCTTCGATGCGGAAGGCCTCGAAACTTCTGAACCAGCAGCCGATGTTTCCTGGCGAATGCTCGAAAGATGGGACGACAACCTGTATCACATACCGATGCCTGTTTTGTTGACCGGGGTCTATGGTCAGTTCAAGGAATGGAATACCAAGGCTGACGGGACAGGATCCCCCTACAAGCCCCGGGACGTCTATACCCCTGGTACGACTCCCCTCGTGCTGTACGCAATCTGGGTTCCCGACACAGAGGTTCCGTCCGGTATCTTTACTGTCTCTTTGACCGGGGCTTCCGACTATGCAGATTGTCAGATCGCCGCCGTTTTGCAAAAAGTTGATCCGGATCCAGCCAGTAAGAATAATCCTCTGGGCTTTGTGTTTGGAACCATAGCAACTGACGGTTCGTTTGAAGGTTCCTTCACCGATTATGTGGGCTATCCGCTTGAATCGCTGCAGGCGGGGGACTATTCGGTTACGCTCTTTATCGATGCAACCGGGCAATGGTTGACCCTGAGCTACTACGACCTGTTCGACTTTAGTCAAGACTCTTTGTTCAGCGGTAGACCGATTACCTATTCAGGTGCCGACGGGTTCGCCGAAAGCTTCACCGTAACGGATTTTGCTTGGTTATACACAATTACCGCCTGGGCAAATGACGGCGGAGCAACCCCTTATCCGGTTGTAATTTCCTGTCCTGGAGGAACCATTTTTACTCTTGCGCCCACAATGACTCCATTTACTCGTGCCGGATATTCGCTTGCCGGCTGGTCTATGGATTCTTTTGCGACGATACCCGAGTATCCGCTTGGTTCTCAGATTACTGTGACTTCTGACCTCGAGCTGTTTGCAGTATGGACCGTGCCTGAGTCGGTTGCTGTTTCTGTAACGATTACTAACCCCGATAGCCCGGTGTTTGCGTTTAGCGGACCGGCGGCAACGGTGTATACCGTGCCGATTGAAGTGTCGGTAATGGATGAAACCGACACTGATTTATCTAATACGTATGCCTGGAAGCTTAACGGAAAAGAAACCGACGTCAGCTCTAGCGGTATTATGCTGGATTTTGTCAGTGGCGTGGGCAAGGATTCCTATTGGATCGGAATAAATACGCTGTCCTTGATTGTCGGCAAAACTGTTGATGGAGTGACGAATTACTATAGCGACAGCTATTCATTCGAGGTGACGACTGAGCCGATAACGCCTTAGGAGAAGCGGTCATAAAAAGAACCGGGATACTGGTTGCTGCCGGAGGAATCGCCTTTTTGACTGTTTTATAGTAGAATCATGCTAATGCAGCTTGATGTGGAACGTGAGTCTTTTTGGAGGCTCGATAACAGTGCGGTGTTTACCGCGGCGATTTCGTCGGAAGCCGGGCCCTTCGTGTTCAGGCTTTCGTGCGAACTGAAAGATACGGTGGATGCCGATGCGCTCGGTAAAGCCTTGAAGAAGGCGGCGCGTCGATTTCCGTATTTTTTCGTTACTCTGAGGGGCGGCCTTTTCTGGCATTACTTTGAGCCCTGCTTCTGTGAACCGGTGCCCGAACGCGAACACTTTATGCCCTGCGCGCGCCGCCGGGGCGACCGGCATAAACCTCTGTGCCGGGTGTACGCCTATGGGCGAACGATTTCCTGCGAGTATCATCACTCTATTACAGACGGCACCGGAGGAATGATATTCCTCCGGGCTCTCGTGATCGAGTATCTGGCGGAAAAAGGTGTGCTCCCCCTTGATGAGCGTTCGGCGATCGTTGACTTTGTTGATCTTTTAATAGATCCCGATCCTGAGGAGTGGGAAGATTCGTACCGGAAGTATTTTAAAAGTGAAAGTCCATATCCGGACCCGGCTGGGAAGGCATGGCTGATTCCGGGGAATCGTATGAAGGGCGGGTATCGTGTGACGTGCGCGACGCTTTCCGTACAAGCGGTGCTTGCGACCGCTCGCGCGAAAAAGGCGACGCTGACGGAGTTTGTGACTGCGGTGTATATGCTCGCCTTGCAGAAGGTGTATCGGGCTGAACGAAACGGGAAAGGGCCGCGGCGGGGGTATCCGGTTACGGTTCAGGTGCCGGTCAATCTGCGCGCGATGTATCCGTCGAAAACGATGCGAAACTTTTTTTTGTTTGCCGCTCCTTCGATCGATCCGCGGTTGGGCGAATGGACGCTGGAAGAGATTCTGGAGCGTGTGCACCACCAGATGAAGCTTGGGGTGACTCAGAAGGAATTTTACCGGTACCTGAAACGGAATGTCGGGGGAGAGTTCAATCCGCTGGGGCGCGGGGTTCCGCTGCCTATCAAGAATCTTGCGCTGAGGATGTTTAACCGGAAATTGAATATTGACCTCTATACGGGATCGATTTCGAATCTTGGGGCTGTGCGCATGGACGATCGGGCGGCGCCTTTCATTGAGCGATTTGTTTTTATTCCGCCGAGCAACCTTCCGACGGGAGTGAATGTCGGTATTGTAAGCTGGGATGATCGGCTGTTTATTACGGTTGGCAGCACAGTCGGTTCGAACATTGTCGAGCGCGAGTTTTTTTCAACTCTTGCGGGGCTCGGCCTGGAGGTCGCGGTAGAGACGGCGGCCCGTTTGGGATAGGAGGTTGCAGTATGGTATTTTGCGCGCGCTGCGGCGTGTCGTTTAAGGATAGCGCTCGTTCGTGTCCGTTGTGCGGAAGTGTGCCTTCGGCAGAAAAACCGGCGGCGTCGAATGCGGGAGCTTTGGATTTTCCGCGCGACCGGCCGTTTCTGGAAGAGGTGCTGGAAGAGCAGGAGGTGAGCAAGCAGCAGCGGGAGTATATTTATTTCGAGATTGTGTCGATCATTTTTGGTTCGGCGCTTTTTATTACGCTGGTCACGGATTTTTTGACAAGCCGAAGCATCACCTGGTCGCGCTATTCGTCCCCTGCGATTGTGTGGGGCTTTCTTGCATTCGGGATGCCGGCAATTTTGAGAAAACGTCCCTGGATTTTGTTTGCAGTGCTTGCGCCGTCTCTGATGCTGCTGCTTTTTTTGATTGACGCGATGAATGGGCATATCGGCTGGTTTTTGTTTTGGGGCTTGCCTCTGTCGGGTTGGGCGATAGCGTGCGTTGCCGGCGCGGTCGGTATTACGCTATCGATACGAAAACGGGGGCTGAATGTGATTGGCGTGGTTTTGCTGTTTGCCGCCCTTTTTTGCGTGGGTCTGGAGGTGGTGATTTCCCTGAACCTGGGCTCGCATCCGGTTTTAGCCTGGTCGCCGATTGTTGCCCTTTCGGCGCTTCCTGCCGCAGGAATGTTGTTTTATCTGCATTACCGGATTGTCAGGCAGGCCCCGCTGAAGAAGCTTTTCCGAGTGTAACGGCGAAGGCTGGTGCGTCCGCACGGGACCAGTCTACGGTAAGGCCGCCTGCGCGGGCGATCGATTCGCACTCTTGCTGCACGAGCGCTGTTCGTTCTCCGATGCAGCGCTTTCCCGGATAAATCGAGTACAGTTTTCTTTTTTCCTGCGGTGAAAAATTCGGCATAAGAACGTTTGCGCCGGAGCGGAGTGCGTCGGGCCGCCAGTCTTTGTCCATGCTGCCGAGTGCGGTGGTTGCGGGCATCCAGACGTTCGGCATGCACAGGCGCGCAGCCGCGATTGCGTTTAATGTTGTTCGTACGCTGCCGCTCGGTGCGCGGGCAAACGGAGTGTCGGGATGGGGAATGAACGGTCCCATGCCGATCATCTCGAAACCGCGCTTTGTAAAAAAAATAAGATCGTCCGCAATGTGTCCGGCAGTTTGCCCGGGAAAGCCGATCATGATGCCGCTCCCGGTTTGGTAGCCGAGTTCCTGAAGCGCGTCGAGACACTCAAGACGGCTTTCCAGTTTTCTGTTGCGGTGCATCGATGCGTAGAGTTCGGGGTCGGTGCTTTCGATTCGCAAAAGGTAGCGGTCTGCGCCGGCTTCTTTCCAGAGCGCGTACTCATGCCGCGGCCGTTCCCCGAACGAAAGAGTGACTGCGATGTCGCCGATTTTTTTTATGTCCGCAATTGTGTCCGCGACTTCTCCAGCATGTGTCCCGTCCTCGCCCGACTGCAGCACTACGGTTCTGATTCCGTGGCTGAAGGCGTCTTTCGCGCAGCAGACGATATCTTCCCGCCCGAGTTTGTATCGGTGCGCCTTTTTATTTCCGCGGTTAAGTCCACAGTAGTAACAATCGTTGTTACAAAGAGAAGACGTTTCCACCAGCGCGCGCACGGCCATTCGGGCTCCGGAAGATTCGTTCCGGACTGTGCATGCAGTTTCGCAAAGCAGAACTGTTTCGTCAGGATCGGAAATTTCCAAAAGAAGCATGAGCGCTTTTCGGAGTTCGGAATCTGAACTATGGTTTCGGGTCTTAACTCGGGCGAGGGCGTATCTGGCCGCTTCGCGGATCATGGGGCCTCCATTGAAATCGTGCGTTCTGAAATTTGGGCTTTGTCCGCGCCGAGCGCTGTGCGCCAGGCCGAAAGCGCTTCAGGAAAAGGTTCCAGCATGCGTTCGGCGACGCCTTGGAGCGCAGAAATGGCAATCCCGTAATTCGTTATCGGTACGCCTGCTTCTTTTGCTTTCTGTATGCGTACCAGCATTTCTCTTCGCGTGAGCGTGCAGGAACCGCAGTGAATAACAAGGGCGTACTCCGCCAGAGTGTCGGGATAGTCGCGTCCGCGCGCATGGTCGATACGCACGCCAGGACCGGCGGCTTTCCGGAGCCAGCGGGGAATCTTGACCGTTCCGATGTCGTCTTTCATTGCGTGGTGCGTACAGGCTTCGGCGACGAGTACGCGGTTTTCCGGTTTCAGGCTTTGTATGCGCGCGGCGCCTGCAGCCATAGAGACGATGTCGCCTTTTGCGCGTGAAAAAAGAATCGAAAAGGTGGTGAGTGCGGACTCGCTCGGGGTGCGTTCGGCGACGAAACGGGCAACTTGCGAATCGCAGACGACGAGATCCGGCGCACGGGAGAGGCTCGAAAGAAATCCTTCGTACTCGCATTCGCGCACGACGCAGGCGGCAATTCCCGAATCGAGGGCGTCGCGGATAGCCTGGACTTGCGGGAGTATGAGCCTGCCCTTCGGCGCACCGGAATCGACCGGTACAACGAGCACCGCGACCGGCGGTGCAGTGGCCGTTTTTTCTGCACGACTGATGAGATCCCCGAGAAGGGGGGGCGGGGATAAAAGACTCTCGGGACACACGGCAAGGAGTGCCGACGCGAGGCGGTTTAAAAACTGTTCTCGCACGGCATGATCGGAAGCGGCTTGAGCGCACGAGACAGCCAGTGCTTTTGTTCCGCACTCGGCTTCGATGCGATTCAGCCAGTCGGGATCGGCCGGCTGGAGGTCGATTTTGGTGACTACCGGAATAACCGGGGTGTTTTGGGCGCGGGCTTTGTCGGCTATCTGCTGTTCGAACAGCCCCCATTGTCCGGGAGGAGCGACGACAAGCACAATATCCGACGAGGCGAGCGCTTCCAGGGTTTTCGCAGTACGCTGTTCGCCAAGATTGCTTTGGTCGTCGATGCCCGCGGTATCGAGAAAGGCGACCGGGCCGAGCGGAGCGAGCTCCATGCTTTTGCGCACAACGTCGGTGGTGGTGCCGGCGATTTCTGAGACGATTGCGAGCGACTGGCCGGCTATGAGGTTGAGCAGGCTCGATTTGCCGGCGTTGGCGCGTCCGAAGATGCCGATGTGTACACGGAGGGATTTCGGTGTTTCGGTCATGTTACGTCCTCCTTATAGACTGGTAGCAGTGCTTCAGAAGTACAGGTCGCGCTCTCCGGCGAGTATGCGTGCGCGCGCTTTTTCTAGATGCTCGACGAGCTCAAGCGTAAAGTCCTGGGGAACCCGGGCGCGGATTTCCTTCATTTCTTTGTTGAAGATTTCATCTCCAATGCGTTTGGTTTCCGGGCTTGCGAAGTCCTCGAGCCATTCCTGGAAGGTGAGGACGGCGTTCAGCTTGCAAAAACACCCTTCGCGGCCCGATTCGAGCGCGTCCATAATTTTTTTTCCGGTACGTCCGCAGCGGTAGCCTGCAGTGCAGAACGAAACGATGTGACCCATGGACGCAAGTTCCCGGATGATCGCATCCAGACTGCGGGTGTCGCCAAGAAGAAATTGCTGGATTTCTTCTTTTTGTCCGCCGTCATCGGCTTTGTCCGAAGATTCGGCGCCGAACGAAGATTCGGCGTTCTGCGGCGCATCTGTTTCCGGGAATGCTTCCGTATATGCTCCGATGCCGACCCGAGTGTCTGCGTCGCGCTGGGTACACATCTTGATGACGGAGCGGATCATGTCGGGTTTTTCGCGGTTCGTGACGATAAGGCCTGCATAGGGAATAGCGAGGCGGATGACGGCGATGAGGTAGCGGAAGTCTTCGTCGCTGACACGGTGTTTTACCCAGGAGAAGTCGGTGCCGGCGGCAGGTTCGAGCCGGGGAACCGAGACCGTGTGCGGGCCGAGCCCGAAGCGTTTTTCAAGATCGCGGGCGTGGGCGACAAGCCCCATCACTTCGAACTTCCAGTCGTAGAGCCCGAAGAGGGCACCGACTGCAACGTCGTCGATGCCAGCGTCCATCGCGCGGTGGAGTGCGTAGAGTCTCCAGCGGTAGTTGCCTTTGAGCGTGCCTTCCGGATGTACCGACCGGTAGGTAGGGCGGTGGTAGGTTTCCTGGAATACCTGATAGGTGCCGATCCCGGCTTCGTGCAGTTTGACGAGGTCGCGTATCGGAAGCGGTGCGGCATTGATATTGACACGCCTGATTTCGCCGACGCCGTTCCTGACTTTTTCTTTTATTGCGTAAACCCGCTTCATGCTTTCGGCTATGTAGTCGGCGTCGGTTTCGGGGTGTTCTCCGTACACAAGGACAAGCCGCTTATGGCCAATTGTGCACGCGAGAACACGGGCTTCGGCTTCGATCTCGTTCATGGTGAGTACGCGCCGATCGATTGCCTCGTTGTCGCAGCGGAAGCCGCAGTAAGTGCAGCGGTTGACGCACTTGCTGCCGCAGTAGAGGGGCGCGAAGGTGACGACGCGGTTGTCGTACACTTTGGTTTTAATCTCTCGGGCAGCGTCGAAAACTTCTTCTTTGACTGCAGGATCGGTGACCGAAAGGAGAGCAGCTACGTCCTCGCTGTCCATCAATTTGATGTTGTATGCGCTTTTGATTATTTCCCTGATACGATCTGTTGATGCGCGATTATTGCGCTGAATCGTTTCTTCGATCGCCTCTTCGTCGATAAAGTCCTTCCCCTGGTTGTCGAGGTATTTGGTTATTTCATCTTCCTTGATCAGATTTTTTTGCCATTCGCGCGGGGTCATTTTGGTTGTGCGTACCGTTGTTACATTTGTGTCGGTTTTCATGGATGCTCCTTAGTTGAGTTTGGCGACGGTGGATTTGGCGGTGACGCCGTCGATCATGCCGAGTTTGCCGGTGAGTGCGCCGATTTCGTCGGAGGAGGCGTCGACGATGAGTGTGATGATGTTGAGGTCGCGTTCCTGGTAGGGCAGGCCCATGCGGCCGATGATGATGTGTCCGAAGCGGGTGAGAAGGTCGTTGACTGCGGCGGCTGATTCGCTCCGCTTTTTGATGATGACGGCTACGACGCCGACTGCGCGGTTTTCCATTTTTCGTCTCCTTGTCTTGTGCCTGCGGAGGGCCTGGCGGACAAGGAACGGACGGTTTTCGCGCATGATGATACGGGCACCCGGGGGTACAGGCGCCGTACGTGCTTTCTGCCAGAATCTTTTTTTGGTAGAGTCGGCAGGGATGTGAAAACTGGTGTCCGTCCCTTGGCTTCAGATGCGACTCCTGACCGCAGGCGGGTGTGATCGATGAAAAACGGGTGTTTTTTATCGATATCGCTTGGATGTACAGTAGCGCACGGATAAAAATTATGCAAGCGTCTTGCGGGAATAATTTTTATGGTGGTTATATGCGTACGGAATATTTATGCTGAATATTCGTAGCATTAATTAGTAATTTCGTGCTACGATTCTGCATTATGGAAGCGATTCTCGGAACTGAAATTACACATGTATATGAAACAGAAGCCCGATGCAAGGTGTCGCTCGATGGTGTGTCGCTGTCGGTGCGTTCAGGCGAGTTCGTCGCGATTCTCGGGAGGAACGGCTGCGGAAAGTCGACGCTTGCCCGGCATGTGAATGCTCTGGTGCCCATTCAGTGCGGTCGTCTTGAGGTGCAGGGGCTGGATGTGTCTCTGCCCGATTCGGCAGTGACGGTCAGGCGTTCTGTCGGGATGGTGTTCCAAAATCCGGATAATCAGTTCGTTTCTACGGTTCTTGCCGAGGATGTTGCTTTTGGGCTGATCAATCACGGTTTTCCGGCAGAGGGTCTGGAAGCCAGTGCTTCGGCGGCGCTATCTTCTGTTGGTCTTGAGGGTTTTGAGCAGCGCTCTCCGGCGACGCTCTCCGGCGGGCAGAAACAGCGTGCGGCTCTTGCTGGTGTACTGGCCGTTGAGCCTGACATTTTGGTGTTCGATGAGGCTACCTCCATGCTGGATCCCGCGGGGAAACGCGAAATACTGGAGCGCGTCCGGTATTTGCACCGTGAGCAGGGACGGACCATTTTGATGATTACGCACAATGTTGATGAAGCGGTATGTGCGGACCGGGTGGTTGTGATGGATTCCGGAAAGATAATTGCAGACGGTTCTCCCCGGGAGATTTATGCGGATCGCGGTTTGCTTGAGCGTGCCGGACTTGAGCAGCCTCTGCCCGCCCGGCTGTACACCGATCTTGCACATGAGGGCATTGTGCTTTCACGCTGTCCGCTGACCGACGAAGAACTTGCGGAGGAATTGTGCCGCTTGAACTGATTGATGTATCGTTTGCATATCCCGATTCTCGGCGGCGCCCGATCGACAGTCGAGCCGTGCTCGACAGTCGAGCCGTGCTCGACGTTTCCCTGCGCATAGAAGAGGGCGAATTCGTCGGCCTCATGGGGAAGACTGGCTGCGGAAAATCGACGCTTCTCCAGCTGATGGGGGGCTTGATTTCGCCGTCGAGTGGCTCGGTGCTGTTCGATGGACGCGATATCAATGCATCAGGGATTGAAGGAAAGAGCGTCGGGACCACTTTTCGGCGCTTGTTTGGCGCTTCGGGGGAATCAGCGTTGTGCGAGTTGCGGCGTTCGGTAGGCCTGGTCTTTCAGTATCCTGAAACGCAGCTGTTCGGGACGACTGTTGCGCGCGATGTGTCCTATGGTCCACGAAATCTGTTTCCCGACGAAAGCGCAAGCGAAACTGAAGCGCGCGTCCTGAAAGCTCTTGCCCTTGTCGGTCTGCCGTCTGAGGCGTTTGCTCCCCATTCTCCCCATCTTTTTTCCGGCGGTGAAAAGCGGCGAATCGCGATCGCCGGTGTGCTTGCGTCGGAGCCGCGCATACTCCTTCTGGATGAACCGGTCGCTGGTCTTGATCCGGAATCCAGAAAGGCTTTTCTCGCGCTTCTTGTTGAACTACATCATGCAGGGACTACGATTGTGATGGTGTCGCACGATGCTGATTCAGTTGCCGAATGCTGTTCCAGGCTGATTATTATGGACGAAGGCCGAATCGTTGCAGATGGATCTGTTCGCGATGTTTTTTTGTCGGGCCGGAGTGATAGTGCCGGTTCTGTGTCCGGCAGTACGCGTTGTGCAGGCAACCCGCATCCTTCAGACCGTCCGCATAGCACACCCGACAGTGCGCGTGGTGCAGGTAGCCCGCATCCTTCAGGCCGTCCGCATAGCACACTCGACAGTACGCGGGGGACAGGCAACCCGCATCCTTCAGACCGCCCACATGGCACACCCGACAGTACGCGGGGGACAGGCAACCCGCATCCTTCAGACCGCCTGCATGGCACACCCGACAGTACGCGGGTTTCTCCTGGTTTGGTGTCCAGTTTTACGGTATCCGCAGCTCAGCGTTGCGCAAATACGCTCGCTGATCGAGGTCTTCCGGTTTCGCGCAGTGCGATCCGCTACGATGAGCTTTGCGCTGAGGTTCTGGATTTTGCCAAAACATGCGGAACTATACATGCAAAATCTTCGCGGCGGTATTCGGCCTCACCCGACAACCTGGACCCGCAGCACGCCGGCGAAGCGCCGCAGGTAGACGGCCGGTTGACGCCTGCCGAACCGCGGCATGCCGGCGAAGCTCTGCACCCCGGCGAACCGTCGCAGGTAGACGGCCGGTTGACGCCTGCCGAACCGCGGCACGCCGGCGAAGCGCCGCAGGTGGCCGCTAGGTTGACGCCCGACGAAACGCAGCACGCCGGCGAAGCGCCGCAGGTAGACGGCCGGTTGACGCCTGCCGAACCGCGGCATGCCGGCGAAGCTCTGCACCCCGGCGAACCGTCGCAGGTAGACGGCCGGTTGACGCCTGCCGAACCGCGGCACGCCGGCGAAGCGCCGATCGAACGAGTGAATCCGTTCGTCAAGCTTGTCCTGTTCATCTGTCTTGCCGCTGCAGTTCTTTCGGCGAATTCTGTTTACAGTATCGCTGTACTTGCTGCTTTTGCTCTAATCATATTCGCTGTCTCGGGTAGTGCCGGAAAAGAGTGTGTTGCTCGGCTATCCGGTCTCGGCTGGTTTTTTGCCTTCGTGTTCGCCATGAATTTTCTTTTTTTTAGCCCGGAAACGGCATTTGCTCAGTGGTGGGTCTTTTCGCCTTCTGCGGCAGGTGCTGTTCAGGGAGCACGGATCGGGTTTCGTATAGCTTTGGTCACCGCTTTCGCCGCTGTACTGACTTCTTCAACGACGCCAGTGCAGCTCACCGGAGCGATCGAGACGCTTCTTTTTCCGCTTGCTCTTTTTCGCGTGCCTGTTGGCGAAGTAGCAATGATTCTGGGCATTGCATTCCGCTTTATACCGGTGCTTCAGGATGAGGCCGATCTTGTCCGGAAGGCGCAAACTGCGCGCGGAGCCCGCTGGCAGAATGCGCGGGGGGCAAACTGCCAAACTGCGCGCGGAGCCCGCTGGAAGCACAGAGCTGGTTCAGGCGTCGCGGGCTTATTGCCCCTGGTAGTGCCGGTATGTATCGCAGCATTCATCCGGGCCGACGAACTCGCTCTTGCGATGGAAGCACGAGGGTATCAAGCGGGAATATACAAACGGCCCGGAAGAAAAAAGCTCGGGAACAAAACTGGTCGTTTGGTTTTCATCGACGCAGCCGCAGTGTTTTTAACCACACTGGCATGCATGCCGATTTTGCTGGGCGCATTATGAAAAAGCGCAGACCCGGAAACCACGGAAATCCCGGAAATCCCGGAAATCCCGGAAACCACGGAAATCCCGGAAATCCCGGAAATCCCGGAAACCCGGTCGGCAGTTCGAGGTTCGGGAGAAGAGGCTTCTTGCGGGCATCCAGAAAAAAAATCGGTGAGTTTTTCGCGGTGCTTTTGTAAATCCTTACAGGATTTACATCTACATTATGGTACACCTCTAA
>SHOL01000239.1 GCA_004294945.1 Treponema sp. | reverse complement strand
AAAATCACAAGTCTCTCTATTATAAAGACTTGTGATTTTTCTCCATGTACATCTAAGGTTGCTCTTTCAAAAATTTCCGAGTTTTGAAAGAGCCTCGCTCAATAGTTCCTTTTTTTATGGAGAAACGGCGTTATGAAACAAAGAAATCTGCTCCTGGTTGTACTGCTTTTGCTTGCGGGCAGCATCGGATTTTCCCAGGTGCTTGGACGAATAGAATATATGGAAGGAACCGTTCAGATTTCCCGAAACGGTACGACCCTTTCCGGTGTCGACATCGGAACTTCGATCGAAAATCTGGATCAGGTAAAAACAACACCTGATTCGTCGGTAACCATCGCTTTCAGCAAGAATTCCGGCCTGTCCGGAACGCTCCAGATTGTTCCGGGCACCACGGCGGTCATCCGCCAGGATCAGATTTCTGGCACTGCGACGAACGAAGTCGAGCTGCTTGCCGGATCGGTCAGCCTGAAAGTCAAGCGCCTTGCCGGTGTCCGGTCTGCCGCGCAGGTCAAGACGCCAACCTCCGTTTTGGGCGTTCGCGGCACCGAGTTCGTCGTTGCAAGCTTTAACGGCGCAGTACTGGTCGCCTGCAAGGACGGTGAAGTTGCCTGCTTTGCGTATTCGGCGTCCACCGGATCCAAATCAACGCAGTCCATTCCTTCTGTTCCCGGAAAGCTTGTCGAGGTTATGGAAAACGGATCGATGAAAAGCGGAGATTTCCCCGAAGGCAACTTTGAAGAAAACTGGGATGCAGTCCGCGATACATGGAAAAACTTCTATATTGAACTTCTGGTGGCCGATCCTGCTGCCATGCTCAATGCCTTTGCCGGAACCTGGTCTCTGTATTCAACAAAACTGGAATCGGGTGCCGCGAAGCTTCGTGCAAATCAGACATTGAAGAATTGGCTGAAACAGGGAAGCACTCCTTCCGGGTCCTTTGGCATCTGGATGAAGGAAAAACAGGCCGTGGTCAAGGATTTAATTTCCGTACGAGGCGACATGATGCTGGCTATCATTACCTGGTACCGAATCGAGGAGCTGCTCCCGTACATCCCCGAATCGGCAATGAGTCGGAAACTGGCAAATGGCCAGACCATCGGTTCCTTTATTGCTCAGTACAAGAAGTCGTCGAAAACGGTTTCAAATGCGATTTCCCTGTTTCGTTCGGCCGAAAAACTGTATATGCTGAGGAACGACGGCGTTTCTCCGTTTTCGGATTTTTGATGCGGTTTCTTTTCATTGACATTGGTTCAGGCCAAATCTATACTACAGGTCAGGGTGGTTACGCTTGTTACAGCTAGCATTCGTCAATTTCAGGAAAGGCTCCTACATTCTCGTCGAGGGAAAAGTCGAATCGGACCGATTTTATATCATCCAGGGCGGCAAAATCCAGATAACAAAAGAAACTGAAGTTGTCGCCGAGGAAGGCGGCAATATCCTGGGGCCCGGAGATTTTATCGGTGTTGTGTCCAGCATGTCCGGGCACAGCCAGATCGAAACGGCGGTTGCAATTACCGATGTTACCCTGATTTCCGTACGCCGCGACCAGTTTCCCGAATTGATCGAAAAAAACACGCCGGTTGCCATGAAAATCATCTATTCGTTTACGAAGAAGATGCGGTACCTCGACGAAGCGCTTACCCGAATCACTCTGAAAAAGAATGTGGACACCGATATTACCCACCTGTTTTCGATCGGCGAATACTATGCAAAGCTCTCCAAATACAGTCTTGCGCTCTATGCGTACTACCATTACCTGAAAAACGCTCCGAACGGTCCGTACGCCGCAGTTGCGCGCGAACGCTTTATGGCGCTCAAATCGATGGGCGTGCAGGTACATCCTGTACTGCTCGAACCAAAATCGGGCGAAATGTCGCGCGTATACGCCGAAGAAGCCATGATTTTCTGCGAATGTCAGCCCGGAGCCGAGCTCTACATTATCCAGAAAGGGCAGGTAAAGATAACCAAGATCGTCGACAACAACGAAGTGCTGCTTGCGGTTCTGAAAGCAGGCGATATGTTCGGGGAAATGGCCCTGCTCGAAAACAAGCCCCGTTCCGCAAGCGCCATCGCTCTGGAAGGCTGCCAGCTTCTTGCCGTCAATCGTCAGAACTTTAACCAGATGGTTTCCACACAGCCACAGCTGATCGCCCGATTAACCACGACGCTTGCCGACCGCATCTGGCTGATGTACAAACAGCTTGCAAATACACTGATTACCGATCCGATCGGAAAAATGTACGATATGCTCGTTATCCAGCTCGAAAAGATGAAAATTCCATTCCAGGCGGCAAAATCGTACACCTTCGAGTTTGGTCCGACCGAGCTTGCGAATATGTGCGCCATTCCGAAGGAGCATCTTTCGCGGGTGTTGTCCGAGTTTTTGCGCGAACCGGTTATCAGGATTGTTGACGATCGCATCACGGTGACGGATCTGGTTGAACTGAGCAAGCAGTCCGCGTATCGCAAGAAGATTCTCGAAATCGAACGGTCCCGCAATGAAGGCCGCACGGCGACCAACAGTACCGTTTTGCGCTGAGAGCTTTTGATTTCGTCTCCACGTGCCGATAATCCGAATATGAAACTGTACCTGACGGCCCTTGCCGT
>SHOL01000238.1 GCA_004294945.1 Treponema sp. | reverse complement strand
AGTTTTTAGAGGTGTACCATAATGTAGATGTAAATCCTGTAAGGATTTACAAAGGTAGCGAGGAAAACTAACCGAGTTTTTCGAGGTGCCCTATAGTTTTGTCTTCGATGACCGGAACGGCGGTTTCCGCAGTGAACGTGCGCACTTTCGACGCGGTATCGATTCCCTTTGAAACGTCTTTAAGGAAATCGGACACGGTCGTGGATTCTGCGCAGACGCAGACCGCGCACAGTATCATTGCCGTTCGAAAGATTTCTGTTTTCGGTACAATCATGGGGTAGACTCCTTGAAAAACAGTATACCATACAGGTGCGCCGTTCAGGTGATTGCCGCCGGCAGAACTACCGCGACCGGGTCCATATAACGGGTGAACGAGCTTGCGAGGCCCATTCGGTGGTAGAGCGAACCGGAGTGGATGCATTTGGCTTCGGCCTCAGAGACATTCCATATCCCAAAAGGAAACGTCCAGCGTATCGAGGCTTCGATCTTCCAGTCCCGGAAGCGAAAGCTCCAACCGGCTCCGATATCCGGATCGCCCCATGCGGCACATGTTGCGCCCGCTTTTCCAACGTTGAGCGACGGTGTACGGGGTATTAGTTTTACTGGAGTGTAAAAGGTGGATAATAAAACCTCGAAAAAAGTCATTTTCTTTTATTGTATCCTTCCAAAGCTAAGAATGCTTTACAAGATGCATATACAAGTTGTATACTTATGTTGTGGGATATCCCACCGGAGGTGTAAATATGGAAGCAATAAAGGAATATGACGCCCGGATGGACGTAAAAAAACGCGTTACCCTTCGGGGAGCAAAATATAGCAATTACCACGTATTTGAATACCCGAACGGTCAGATTGTCCTTGAGCCGAGAGAGTTGGTAGCGCCCTTCGAGGTGTCGGCGAAAACTCTTTCGATGATGGATACCGCCATTGGAAACTTCAAGAAAGGGAAAGCTTCGAAAGCCATTGACTTGTCCTCGTTGAAAGACGAATAGGGTTCGAATCAGATGTTCGTAATGCGGCTTGGCGTGCCCGAGATGGAAGACTTATGGTCTGACCTTTCCGGGAAAGCAAAGAGTGGAACTCCGGGAAAGGATGAAGAGAATCTTTATAAAAAGATCGGGAAGGCGATGGTTTTGTTGGCGAATGATCCACGTCATCCCGGACTTAAGAGTCACGAAATCGAGGCGTTATCTCGTCGGTATGGAATGAAAGTATGGCAATCATATCTGGAGAACAAGACGAGCGGTGCAGGACGTATATATTGGGTGTATGGCCCTGAATCCGGAGAGATAACGGTGATCGGAATCGAGCCGCATCCCGAGGACAAGAAAAAGGATGGCTATGAAAAGGTTCGTCTTTCAGCGACAGGGAAAGAAGAGGACTAACAACTCCACATACATTATTTGTTGCAATTGCCTCAACTATCCTGATTTGCGCGAATAAGGTCATCCAGAGTTTTCAGGATGGCCTTTTGTTTTTATTCAGGGAGCTTCTTCAGAGCCTTGAGAACCTGAAACGGGTCATCGAAGGTGTCGTATGCGAACTCCGGGAAAAGCCTTTTCAGAAGGCTGGATTTTCCGTATTGTCTGGGACCTGATACCAGTATGGCCGGAAACGAAGGCAGGAGAGAGCGAAGTCGTTCCGATATATCTCGTTGTATCCACTTCATGCGACTAATATGCAAAGTGATTGCGGATTAGTCAATGCTTCGATTGCATTTAATGTCGAGCATCCTGTGCCTGGGCCGTTCGGCAATCATCGCCCGGGGAACAGCGTTCGTCGGGTTCGATGCTCGATCAGGGCGCGTGCCGGTGACCCTGCGCGGGATTTCTGCGCGAAACACTGCCTCTGGGTTATTGCCGCCCGTGCCTCTTACTCGTAAAACTCGCTGGTTACCCGCGCGGGGCTCCCTGTTGCTGCGCCGGCTCCGGTAGGGACGAGCGTTTCCGTTCCGTCGATGTAGGGTATCGAAGCGCTTGCGTACACTGTGCCGCCCGGCAGCATACCCGTCTCGCTCGCGATTGTCGCATTGTATTCGCGCACGTTTGTCCGTACGACAATCGACACCGTCGACCGCCAAATCTTCGATTTTCCGGTGTTCGAAATCGCGACGGTTATGATGCACTGCTTGTCCGACGAGGCAGTTTCGTACGTCGACACTATGGAAGCGCTCCCTTCAGGATACCAGTCGGCGGGATCCGAGCAGCTGGTTGCGGCGAGTGCGCCTGAGAGTGCAAGGGCGAGGGTGAAAAGCAGTGTGAATGTGCGTCGTGGGTGTCGTGGGTTGCATCGTGCGTTCATTGTGTATCTCCAAGAGTAATCGTTCGGGAATAATAGACGGTGAGCGACGGCGTCGACCGCGCGTCCATGAGGTTGCATCCAATTTGCACGCCGCCCGAGTTCTTTTCGCCGGAAAGGGTCGCCGATAGCGAACCGTACAGGCTTCGTCCGGGAACGGGCGAAACGGGCGCGCCGTTGAGTACCGGCGGCAGCGAGAAACCGGGTACAAGGCGGGCTTGCAGCGCGAGGCGCGAATTCGCCGCCCAGATGAGCGCCGCCGGCAGCGCGACCGCGAACGGCTCCCAGGATGTGCCGAACCGTTCTTTGCGCGGGATTGTCGTTTCCGCTTCGACGCCGATAACGA
>SHOL01000051.1 GCA_004294945.1 Treponema sp. | reverse complement strand
GTATTTCTGGACTTCTTTGGGATCGTCTGTGCCAAGGTACTTTTTGGCGAGGCTGCGGCGGTAGAACATTGCGCCGGGGGTTGCCTGCCAGGAAAGACCGTAAACCTTGCCTTCGTAAGATCCGACTTCGATCGGATAGGCAAGAGATTTGCCCTTGACTTCGGCGGCAATATCGCTCAGGTCGAGGAGCAGACCGGATTCGATGTACTTGCGAACAAAGGCGTCTTCAAGGGCAAAAACGTCGGGAGCGCCGGAACCGGAAGCAAGAACCGGATCGAGCTTGTTCGGGAACTGGTCGGTCGGGGTAAGCGAATATTCGATCTTCTTGTCAGGATTGTCGACGAGGTAGTACTTGTCGATCATGTTCTTGATCTCGTCGGTGAACGACCATACAACGAGCGGACCGGCCGACTCGGCCTGTTTTGCGGTTTCCGCTTTCTTTGCACATCCGCTGAGCAGGACTGCTGCGGCGGCACACACTACTAGAAATTTCTTCATGTTTCTCTCCTCTTTGACTCTTAGCAACCGGTTGCCAATTATGGCAACCGGTTGCCTTTTGTTGCTTTATACTACCCCCTGCTTTTTGATCTGTCAAATGAAATTTGATTGATTTTGCAGGTTTACCGGTTTACGAACGAAAATATTTTGTTCCGGGCAACATCCTGCCCGATCGGTTCCCGTTCATGCGAAGCATGCGTCGGGCCGAGAATCGCCCCGGAAGGTTTTTCGCGCCGGGGCTCCGGCCGTCTGCACGCGCCCCGTCGAGGGTCGTTGTGCCTCGTTTTATTTGATCTTGATTTCGTTTCTGAGAACTGAGCGCATGAACACGCCGTTCGGAGAGAGGTCTTCCAGTTTCCAGGAACCTTTTGCGTCGCGGTCTGCGTTGAACACGAGAGCGCCGGAGGCTTCGCCTTTGTTGTTGACGGACCAGTTGGCCCAGGAAATGTTGTGTTTTTTCATGAAGGATAGCCATTCGAGGCTTTTGTCGTGGAAGCATTCGCCGCCGCCGGTATTGAGTGTGGTGCCCCATTCGGTGACAAACAGGGGAAGGCCGGCTTTGAGGGCGGTTTGGGCTTTGGCGCGCAATTCGTCGCCGTGGCTGCCTGCGTAGAAATGAAGGGTGTACATGATGTTTGTCTGTCCGGTTATCGGGTCGAGTGCTGCGGCATCGACGTCCTGGCTCCAGTTTGGGGTGCCGACGATGATGATGTTGTCCGGGTCGTGTTGGCGGATTGCGGAAATTACGGTTTCTGCGTAGGGTTTGATCGAGCCGGACCAGGTAACGTCGGGCCCGTTCGGTTCGTTGCAGATTTCATAGATGACGTTGGGCCGGTCGCCGTAGCGCTGGGCCATGTCGGTAAAGAATGCGACAGCGCGGTCCTGGTAGGCGCGGGGATCGCGGTCCTTGTGGACGTGCCAGTCGATGATGACGTACATGCCGACTTCGGTTGCGGCTTCTACGGAATCGACGACTTTCTGGCGGAGCGCGGGATTCGTGACGTAGCCGCCTTCGGTGAGGTACATGGCTGCGCGCCAGAGCTGCGCGTTCCAGTCGTCACGGAGCCAGCGGAGTACGGCCGGATTTGCGTATTTTCCGTGCCACTGCAGGCCGTGGGAGCTCATGCCCCGTAACTGTACGGGTGTGCCTTCCGAATTGCAGAGGTTGGTGCCGATTACTTGCAGCTGTCCATACCGTTCGACGACGGTCCGCCCCTGTGTGTCGACGGCAAGCCGGGTGTCCTTTTTGGCGCAGGACGATGCGGTAAGAGCCAAGAAGAGGGTAATAAGCAACAGAAATGATGCGAGAGGGCGAATGAATGCGTGGGACATGTGAATCCTCCCTGTACTATGGAATGTCTGGCCTTACCGGTTTGTGTAAGGTTTCGACAAGTATATCACAGGTTTCGGTTAGTTGAAGTCCACAACTTGCAAATAGGTTTTCCGGTATTCGAGGGGAGACATGCCGGTGCATTTTCGGAAAATGCGGGAGAAGTGGAACTGGTTCTCGAAGCCGAACCAGTCGGAAATTTCGCCGACGGATTTATCGGAGGACATGAGGAGGCCCGATGCGCCTTCCACCTTGAGCCGGGTAAAGTATTGGCCGGGGGTCATGCGAACCTGATTGCGGAAGATGCGGATGAAGTGTTCTGTTGAAAGGTCGAGTTTCCAGGCGATGTCTTCGACCCGGAGATTCTCGCGCACCTGCTTTTGCATGAGCGACAGCGCCTTTTCCACGTGCGCTTTTTCGGCATGTCCGCTTGAAAGTTGCGCGCGCGGGTCAGGTGCGCGCGAGGCAGGATGTGTGCCATCACGCGAGGCAGGATGTGTGCCATCACGCGAGGCAGGATGTGTGCCATCGCGCGGGTCAGGTTGTGTGCCATCGCGCGGGTCAGGTTGTGTGCTGCGGCCAAACCACCGCCACAGGAAACTCGAAAGAAGATGCCGGGCCGAATCGCGGAACGCGCGGTCCGGAGAGCGGGCAAGTTGATACAAGTCCTCGAACTGGAACCGGAAGTTGGCATCTATAGAAAGAACCGTCTTTCTGGATGAAAGGGCGTACTCGAGCCGTTCGGCAAGTTCGGCATATTCAGGCAGAGCATCCGGACTGAACGAGAAGAGAAACGCATACCAGGACAGAGGCGTCGGACGTGCATCAGGCCCTGTTTCTGGTATAATGGAATGAAACTCGCGCGGACCGGTTAGAAAAAGAGTACCGTGCGAAATGGGATACCGCGTGCGGTTGCACTGGAACTGCCCCGCCCCTTCAATAAAAAAGTGGATTTCGAATTCATGGGCTTCGTGGGCATGGTAGCGCCCGTGCCAGGAAAGCCGGTCCCCGCCGGAAAGCCGGTACACAAAAACAGAATCCTCAATCTTCATACGTATAGTGTAGCTGAATAGTGCAAAAATATCAATTTTAGATATAAAAAATCAGCTTAGACCATACCGTTGCCGAGGAGGCCAGCCTATACTCTATACAGAAAGGGAGAGAGGCACATGAAAACAGTAGCCGGAATCGACATGGGAACCCAGAGCATGAAAGTCATTCTCTACGATCCTGAAGCGAAAAAAGTCGTTGCAAGCGCTCAGGAAAGCCTCGACATGATAGCGCACAACGACGGAACAAGGGAACAGAAAGCCGAATGGTACGACGAAGCACTGACCCGCTGTTTTGCATCGTTTTCGCAAACTGAACGCGACTCGATCCAGGCGATCGGCGTCTCCGGCCACCAGCACGGATTCGTTCCTCTCGACGCAGACGGAAAAGCCGTCTACAACGTAAAACTCTGGAACGACACATCGACCGCAGAAGAATGCCGTCTGATTACCGAAGCAGCCGGCGGCAACGACGCAGTCATCGCCGAAGTGTGCAACCTGATGCTTCCCGGCTTCACCGCCCCGAAGATTCTGTGGCTCAAGCGGCACAAACCGCTTGCATATGCACAGCTCAAGTATATCATGCTCCCTCACGACTACCTGAATTTCCTCCTTACAGGGAATTACATAATGGAATGCGGCGACGCATCCGGAACAGCTCTTTTCAACGGCGCCAGGCGCCAATGGGCTCAACGTATCTGCGGCATCATAGACCCCGATCTTGCCGGTCTCCTTCCCGACATTATCGACTCGAGTCAAGCCGCCGGGAACGTTTCCCGGAATGCAGCCCTCCATTTTGGCATTCCGGGAGGCATACCCGTTTCCTCAGGCGGCGGCGACAACATGATGGGAGCCATCGGGACCGGAACCGTCCGGGACGGCTTCCTGACCATGAGTCTCGGCACATCGGGCACCCTGTACGGCTACTCCGACAGCCCCCTCGCCGACCCCGACAAGGGCCTTTCCGGCTTCAACTCGTCTACCGGCGGCTACCTGCCCCTCCTGTGCACCATGAACTGCACCGTCGCCACCGAGCAGACGCGCGCCCTGTTCGGCCTCGGCGTTAAGGAATTCGACGAATGCGCCTCGAAAGCGCCGATCGGCTCCAGCGGTGTCGTATTCATTCCCTTTTTCAACGGCGAGCGCACCCCCAACCTTCCGAACGGACGGGCAAGCATCATG
The DNA here is from genome assembly GCA_004294945.1 of Treponema sp. Classification (GTDB taxonomy): domain Bacteria; phylum Spirochaetota; class Spirochaetia; order Treponematales; family Treponemataceae; genus Teretinema. The sequence goes on along the minus strand of SHOL01000051.1, from coordinate 11,043 downwards.
GGAATGACAGCTGCCAACTGCACCCGCGAAAACATCGCCCGCGCCGCAATGGAGTCGGCCATCTTCGGCATGCGGATCGGCCTTGAAGCCTTCCAGGCGCTCGGCTTCCGCGCACGGGAAATCAGGCTCATCGGCGGCGGCTCAAAGAGCGCCCTGTGGCGCCAGATTGCCGCGAACGTCATGAACCTGCCCATCAAACGGCCGGCAAGCGACGAAGCCGCTGCCATGGGAGCCGCAGTCCAAGCCTTGTGGTGCCTGGGAAACTCCTCCGAAAAACGGACCGACATTGGCGCACTGACCGATGAACACATAAAACTCAGAGACGACGAATGCGTCCTGCCCGACCCGCAATCGGTTACAGCCTACAACCAGGCATACAGCGAATATACCAGGTATCTGGGAGCAGTCGCTCCATTGTACGAATAGACGAAACTTCCGGAACGCCGGACGTTCCGGGTGTCGCACGTTTTTTAACTATAAGGAAGAAGAAAATGAAAAGACAGCTTTCAATGCCGTACTGGTGCGTACGGAGCACCGTCGGCGACCCCTTCGGCGGATCCGTCATGGATTCCATCAGCGCCCTTGAAGCGTGCGACATTCTGTGCGACGCAAAAGTCAAAGGACTGATCGACTATACCTCCACCCACGACGACGACATCGTCACCTGGGATCCCGAGCACCCGATGGACGATCAAGACCCCTCGAGCGACTGCTACAAGACCATCCATGCCCTGAAAGACAGAATGGACAAAGTCGACCTCAAGATGAAGATGGTTACCTGCAGCCTCCACGGCGACCCCGTCTTCCGCAATGGAGGACTCACCAACCCCGATCCGGAAATTCGTGCGCTCGCTGCCCAGAAAGTCATGCGCACCCTCAGAATCGGCAACTTCTTCGGCGCCGAATACTTTACCTACTGGGTTGCCCGCGACGGCTTCGAATGCCAGTTCGCCGTTCCCTGGGACCGATGCTACGGCTACCTCGAAGCAGGACTCAACCTTGCCACCCGCTACATCAAAGAAAACAAGCTTTCCATCAAATACTGCACCATCGAGCCCAAGCCGAACGAACCCCGCGGCGAAATGTTCCTTGCAACCACCGGCCACGCGCTCGGCCTGATCAGCCGCCTGGAAGACCCATCGATGTGGGGCGTCAACCCCGAGCTCCTGCAGCACGAAGGCATGACCAACCTCTCCGCATCCAACGCCGCAGCCATGGCAATCCACGCCGGCAAAATGCCCTTCCTCCACGTCGGAAACCAGAAAGCCGGACAGTTCGACAACGACTCGCCCATCCTCACCGGCATGGACGGCCTGAAAGAAATGATCAGCGTCCTGTGGATTCTTGAAATACTGGACTGGAAAGGACACATCGAGTTCGACAACCACGTACTGCGCACCGACGCCGCCCCCGGCAAGGCCAACACCATCCAGATCCGAAAAGACTTCGTCAAGTTCAACGTGGAAAGCTACCGCATGGCCGAGAAAAAAGCCGAACAACTTGCCGCAAACGCCGACCTGAACGGTATGCGCGCCGCCCTGCTCAACAAGAAAAGCGACGTGTCCAAAGCGCTCGAAACCTACGACCTTGCTGCACTCCAAAACGCAAAGATCGACTACAAGAAAGTCAACGAAACACCGATATCGAACGCATCAATCGACTTCGCCTTCAACAAGGCTCTCTTGGGGATGTAACAGGGTTCGATTCTCGATCCCTCCGCGCGCCGCATTCGGCGCGGGGAGCATTGCGAAAAAAAAGAAAAGCCGCGCGAGGATCGCAGTCCTCGCGCGGCTTTTTTTATCCGGTTTCAACGCAAGTCCTGCTAGCGGATTGCCGGATTTGCGGTTCCGGATCAACAACAGCCTACTCCAGATTCTCGAGCAGCCAGTCCTTAAACTGATCGTAGTCCGCATCCATGGGTATCGAGCGGTCGGGCAAAGAAAGCACCCGCTCCAGGCGCTCGGGCAGCGTCGGGTCGCGGCCGGTTGCCTTCTTTACCGTTTCTCCAAATTTTGCCGGATGGGCAGTTTCCAGAATCATGCCAACGCATTTTTTGTCGGCGCAATCCTGCGCCCATTCGGGCGCAGTCGCCGCTGTGCCGCAGAGGCCGGGCTTTCCTGCGGGCACGGTAGTGCCGTCGAGCAGACTTTTCATTGCGCCGCTTCGGATATCGTCCCAGGCTCGCCAGGCAACCGCTCCGTGCGGATCGATAATATAGCCGGTGCGGTCGTGGCAGGAACGGACAGCCTTCATCGTCCCCTCGTCATCAAGCCAGTAGCCGGCGATCAGGCGGCGCGCTTCGTCGAGCGAATACAGGGCCGAAAGACGCTCATAATTGCTCGGAGCGCCGACGTCCATCGCGTTCGACAGCGTCGACACCGAAGGACGGGCGCGGTAGTCGCCGTCGGAAAGCCAGTCGGGAATGGTGCGGTTGGAATTGGTTGCCGCGATGAAGCCCCGGATCGGCGCGCCCATCTGTTTCGCCATCAGACCGGAAGTGAGGTTGCCGAAATTGCCGGACGGCACAGTAACAATCAGAGACGGATTGTCGATCTTGCAGTCGTACCTGCAGCGCTCGCGGATCAAGAGGGAGCCGTAGATATAATAGAAAGATTGCGGCAGAAGACGCGAGATGTTTATGGAATTCGCAGAGGAAAGACGGAGTTTGGCACGGAGGGTTTCGTCGGTAAAGGCAGTCTTGACGAGCTTCTGGCAGTCATCAAAGGTTCCCGCAACGGAAATCGCGCGGACGTTGCCGTCGAAGGTGGAAAGCTGCTTTTCCTGAATCAGGGAAATCTTGCCGGCGGGATACAGGATGGTTACATCGATGCCCGGCACATTGTGGAAGGCGCTGCCAACCGCGCTGCCGGTATCGCCGGAGGTTGCAACAAGAATATGCAGCATCTTGTCTTCGCCCTTGTTGAAATACGCCATCATGCGGGCCATAAAGCGGGCGCCGAAATCCTTGAACGCGCAGGTCGGCCCGTGGAACAGTTCCAGAACATACGTGGTTGGATCAATCGGCGACACCGGAGCCGTAAACGGATACGCGTCTGCAATGATAGCCATCAGCTCGCTGTCCGGAATCTCGCCAGCGACAAACGGTTTTGCAGCCTCGAAAGCGATATCGCGGAACGAAGGCGGTGTATTGCGGAACAGAAACGACGCGGACAGCGCCGGTATTTCCGAAGGAATATACAACCCGCCGGTGACGGGATCCATACCCTGCAAAACCGCAGTTTTAAAAGAAACCTGTCGGGACGCGTCCCGTGTATCACGATAGTTCATGCGCACTACTATACCATACACGCAGCGTCAGGGGCAACGGAAAAGTATAGACAGCCACACTGTTCCGTTTTGTGCAAACTGTCCAAGCTCCGTATCGGTTTCTCCGTAGGGAGCGGTATAGCGCAGTTCTGCGGAAGCGCCGGTAGCCGTCAAAAACCGCACAGCCGGAGAAACAAGACTGCTGCCGTCTGCAAGCGAAAGGGCGTATTCGCAAAAACCCGACACGGCAAGTCCGGCAAACCGGGGAAGATGTACAACTGCGCTTGCCCGCATATACCGATGCATGAACGGGTAACGCATATTTCCCGGATCTTCAGGGTACAGCGAATGGAACCATTCTCCGGACAGATGGAGAACGCCGTTTCGGAAGGGATCGAGTTCAAGCCGTCCGTGCGAAAGAACTGTTCCGTTTGAAACAGCCGGAATGAAAACACCCCAATAGATCGGATCATACAAGGAACTGGATGCATAGGTGCGGCCGGCAATGTACGAGGAAACAAAAGAAAGCGAATACACACCGGAGCGGAATTCGGCCGCGGCCGAGAACGCAATAATGCGGGAAGCCGCTGGTTGTACTTCCAGTTTGTACGTATTGCTGACGGCGGCCAATGAGAGAAACCGCGAGAGCATAGCCGGCTGACGATCACGTCCGGCATACACGGACGCAGAAAGCGTATAGCGGTGAGCCTTCCATGCCGCGCGAAGCGCTGCGGACGGATCGAGGCTGAAAGCGCGGAATTCTTTCAATGATTCGTCGTTATAGCCAATCGAGTCAAGCTGGTAAGTCGTTCCCAAAAGTCCGGTGGTGGTGAATTCGTCGAGCACTTCGCGCCGGTCAACGAGCGGGCCAGCCGGATCGGAGCCGAAAAAATCGGGCGCGAACGGAAGTACCTGTGCGGAGACGGACAGCGCGTCCCGGGTAATCGAAACTGACAGGCGGTCTTCGGGCATCGCGGATTCGCCGCCGAAAAAGGCTAAAGGTTCGGCGCCGTACAGATATTCGAAGCCTTCGGGCTGTGTGGCGCTTCGTCCGATGAAAAAAGAATAGCGGAGAGGTGCGCCGGAAAATACGGGCGCGTATGAACTGAATTTGACGAAGCACTCGCGGATAGCAACGGTCGAACAGGAGCCGGCTGAATGGTCCCCGGCAAGGGAAAGAAATGCGGCAGGGACAAAAGAGAACGAAAACATCGAAGATTCGTTATCTGGCGCATCCAGGCCTGTAAAACTAAATGAGCCGGCAATTCCTGCTGAAAGTGAACCGAGTCCGGAGGAGGCGCGAAGGCGTTCCTGCGCCGGGGATTCGGCGGTTTTGAACGAAAGCACAGAACAGGCTGCGGCCGGTGCGGAAAGGCGAATGTGCAGAGAACCGGTCTGATCAGCCGGCGACAGAGACTGCACATCGGCAGCAGAAAGCGGTTCGGTGGTCGACAGAAGGGCGCAGAGCATGACGGGAACCAGCCGGGTTGCGCGTATTTTTTTCATACCATTGACTCTACGATATAATCCGAAGCAAGGGCAACAGGAAAAAAAACGGCTCCCCCAAAGGAGAGCCGTTCCCGGGAAGCCGAACCTGCGCCTTTTCAGACGCGGGCTCTGCTCCGGAAAAAGCACTGAAAAATCAGCGCATCCAGTCGGCGATGAAATACATCGTCGGATCGACCATTTCTGTGGAACCGATCGGTATATAGAAGTTGCCGCTTGAGTCAAGAGGCATTTGTTCAAGGAAATCAGACGGAATAGTCGCGACTTCCTCCACTCTGGCTTTCTGTACCTTTACCCACAAGCCCATGAGTTCAGGATACTCCTCTCCTTCTGCGGGAAGAGCGGGAAGATCCATCATTGCCAGGCCATCCTCAGAAGAGTTCTCTACATCGACAGTATAGAGCTTGAAGCCTTCGGTGGTTGATTCCAGCAGTTTTGCAGGATTCAGGATATCGGTTGTATAGAGTTTCGAGAAATTGATCGGCAGATAACCGTCCTTCGAGGTTGCAGAAACAAGGGTCGTAAGATCCCCGCCGTTCATTGCGGCAGTATTGAAGTAGAGCGGATTGTTGTTTCTAAGCGAAGTCTCGACAGCTTCCGAAACTGTTTTGAGCTGACCGGCGAAATTCTTGAGCTCCGCATAAGCTTCAGCACTCAGCTGTTCGCGGTATGTAGACGCAATAGTTCCGTCGGTTTCCATATCTGAAAGAAAGAGGTTTGCCGCGTCCTGCATATCGTCCATAGCAGCAAGAAGGGTCGCCTTAGAAGCGTTTCTCGTATCCTGGCTGCGGTCCCCCATGAAACCCGCTTTGACGGGATTATCCTGGTTGAACAGCGCTTCCATCGCAGTTTTTGCGCCGTCATCGGTCCAAAACGCGTTCTTCGCGAAGGCGAGCGGATAATTCAAGTTGTACGAAGCGATCAGCTGGATGAACGACTTGGTCATCTGGAGCGAGGCGGATACAGCCTTAAGTTCAGCTTTCCTGATGGTGATCGGGAACTCGGACTGGAAGCTTGAACCTGCATACGCCTGGATAAGGTCGATCGGAACCTCAACCGAAGCAGAATCCGGCAGGGCGTCGATCAGGCTTACAACAGAATCGAGCCGCTCGCCGAATGGACCGGCAAGAACGGAATCGATCATGGCGTTAAGACCGTCGGGATTGCCGCTGATCAGATTGATCATCAAGAGCTCGAAGTAGGAGGAAGATGAAATCTTTCCGTCAACGCCGTCGCCGCAGACATTCGACGCGCTCAGGAAAGAGGAAGCCCAATCGGGTGCGGCTTTCAGTTCGGGAAGCAGCTGGCTGGAGAGCGGATTGAGCTTCATGCCGTTTGTGTAGAAAATCGTTGCGCCGCATTCCCTGATAGATTTCTGATCGCTCGAATACGGCTGACTAGTATAACGGACCCCGTTATACACAAAATAATCGGAGTACCATTTTCCCTCCTCGCTGGGAACAAATTCGAATGCCCCGGAATAGCTCGAATAGTAATTATCTTGTACGTTGCGAACAGAGATGTAGTTGTTAACAGACGAAGAATCAAGCGAAACTACATTTCCCCTGACATACACATAATCTTCGTCATCAGCGGCAGGAACCATGCCCCACTTAGTATGGTAATACGGTACAAACCAAGTGTCAGAGAAAACATCATTCATTTTGGAAGGATACCGTGCAACACCGATCCGGTCTTTCATGAGAGAAACGGTGTCCGGGTCTACAGAAACGCTCACCAGTTTCAGCATGGCAGCCCAGAACACGGCTTCGTTGTTGGACTTGTCAAGAGTATATGCAGCTTCGAAAGAGGACAGCGCTGCGTCGAAATCCTGAGTCTTGAGAAATCCAATACCTTCCGCGACTTTCTTTGCCACCGCGTTGTCTGTAAATGCAACCGTGAACGACACGCTTGCTTCAGATTTCTTAAAGCCACCCTGGAACTGTGCGGTTACCTTGAACGAATATTCGCCGCTTACGGCAGGGGTCAGAGTTACAGAAGCCGCAGTCGACGAAGAAAGAGCTACAGTCGGACCGGATGTCTGCACCCATGAATACACCGGGGTCTTGCCGTCCGCATTTGTAACAGTGGCTGTCAGGGTAACCGGACCGGATGTAATGAGCTTTGCAACAGAGGAGTTTGCCGTGAGCGCAGGATATTGTTCGCTCGTCACTTCAGTAACAACAACGGCAATTCCACTTGTTACGATCGTATCATCGGCAGCTATAACTGCAGCGGTGATAACGCTAGCGACATCTGCACCGGTGAGCTCAATACTCTTTTCCTCTACAGTCACCGTCACCTGCTTTGCAATTTCCAGGACGTAAGTGGTTGTGTCTTGATCTGCACCGGTACCGATCTCGGCGACAACAGCCGTGGTGGATGCGGTAACAACCAGGGAGACTGCAGCCTGGTCAGAACCTCCAGCAATAATAGCAGCTTCTACAGTTGCTGTAACTATCGATTTTTTTCCGTCGTCTGAAAGTGTAGAACCGGTTGCAAGCGCACCTTCAACCGCCCCTTTGACGATCGCAGCTGTAAAGCCGGGAGCTTTTTCCACAGACTTTGTCACGACTGCTTTTACCGCAACGTCGGCAACCGGAGCGTATACCGGATTGGCTGCGACAACCTGTACCGAGACTCTCGATACAGCGAGCACGATTGCAGCCTTATCATCTTCTGAGCTGACGCTTTCTACCGAGACCTTCACCGTTACAGAAGCAATCGTGCCGACAGCAGCTTCGAGCTTGATGCCGGAGGACAGCTTCGTTTTGCGGTCGTCCTTGCCAAGAGACGAAAGCGCGCTCCTGGCAGTGGTTTCGAACACAAAACTCGCTTTGGTTCCAAGATTGGTGTCGGCGTCAACCGCCTCCTTGACACCTTCGATCATCGAAGGCAGGATTTTATCCAGCTCTACCGAGGATGATAGCCCATCCTTCTCAATTTTTGTCCGCGCGGCAGCCTTGATCGCGTCAACCGTATCGGCAGACAGCGCAACCCGGGCCGATCGGGCAGATGCGGACGAACCGGAAAGAGCGGTTCCGAGTTCTTCGATAACCTGATCAACCAGCGTCGGTCCCGCCGCGGGGTCAGGTTTTTTCGCCGGATCTGTCACATTCGGACAACCGGAGAACACAATTAACGCAGTACAGACGAGTGCGGCCAGAAACCGCGCTCCACTTTTTTTACACATAATTCCTCCATTTTGTGCGTTTTCATTTCGCACACTTTTCAATACAGGTCACATCTACTTACTATAACACCGGTACCACCGGATCACAACAATTTGATAAAAAAACGCAGTTTTCAGAAACTGCAGGTTATCGTCAGTCCTGCTCCCGCAAGAAGGAGCGTTACCGGATCAAGCCCGGCAAGAACGTCCACCCCCTCAGTTGCCGCATCAACGAGACCCTGGAACAGACTTCCGCGTTTGCCCGGGCTCGCTGCGCCTTCTTCAGGCAATTCGCCTGCCTTGCGAGGACCGGACACATAGCCAAGAATACGGAATACCTCAAGGCGCATGCACCCGACGATTTTCCGTTCATACCCGAACCGCGCCGCCAAACAGGGAGCGTACTCATATTCGAATGCAGAGTCTCCGGCAAGCGATTCTGCATTGTAGGCATACAAATACCGGAAAGAAAGAGCGTCCGAATGCAGAATTCCGGCGCTGACAAAAACTGAAAACACCCCACCTGCCAGAACATAGGCCCCGCTGTACGCCGCCCCAAAAACCGATACTGCACCTTCTGCAGCACCTTCAAATGAAAAGCCGAAGGCATCATTGACCCGCATGTGGGCCGAAACTTCGCCGGAAGCCTTACCCTGCCCCCAAAATGCAGCCGCCCCGCACCAGGAGAGCGCAGCACCGACGAAAGAAAATTCTGCCGAGCCAACGTGCGTGTTTTCGGCGAACAGACGCGCAGAATCCACTGCAAAAACAGATTGCACTGAAAGAGACCTGAAGCTGATACCTGCTCCGAGCACCCAACCGGTTTCAGGACGAACCGACAGGGTTTGCTTCTCGATCACCGTTTTTCGGAGCGGTATGGAAAAAGCGCCGGTTTGAACGCTTATTCCGAATTGTCCCCATGCTCGTCTCATTGATGTATGAACAAAGGGAACCGTCATATCGGACAGATCAAGAATTTCCGGAGGAACGGAGAAACCCTGAATCAAGTCGGAAGAGAGGGCTGGAAAATCAAGTAACAGCGTATTGACAGACACCCCGATTTCAGGATCGGAAAAGCACAGGGATGAAGCTCCGATATACTCCGAAGAGTCGATCCATGGAACTGCACAAGAAAGGGATGCCTTTGATTCGCAGAAGGTATGGGCGCAGAGAAAACAGGTACACAGGATGCGAAGCACCCGGATTTTTCTTACATGCATGTTGGATTCAAGAGTAATTCGATTATTCGGTGAAATCAAGATGAAGTGAGACTGAATTCACTGAAGTTACTGCGGATATGTACTGGAGATCGGGGAAAAGTGCGCACGTTTTTTTGGAAAAGACTTCCTTCCCGGAGAAAAAAAGGCAATACTGATAAGAGATGAAATACGATATTTTTCTGGATTCCTTTAGACAGTTTGTTGCGGATACGCCGGAGGAGGAACTCCAGGACGACAGGAAGTATGTTTTTTTAAGCGATATGCACATGGGAAACGGCGGAGGCCGGGACGATCTGGCCATAAACCGTCATTTGGTCGAGGATATGCTTGAACACTGGTACTTGCCGAACGGATATTATCTGATACTCAATGGCGATATTGAGGATTTGAACAAGTTTCCCCTGTTTGCTATCCGCAAGGCCTGGAAGCACTTGCTTGAATTGTTCGACGCGTTCGACCGCGCAGGGCGGCTGCGAAAAATTTGCGGAAATCATGATCTGGAGCTTATGGCTCAGCGGGATTATCCCTGGGAAGTACGGCAGGGTCTTATGTACCGGTACGGGAACAACCGGATATTTGTGTTTCATGGGCATCAGGCTTCGAACTTGTACGTGAACTACAAGCGCATTTCGTCGTTTTTGATCCGTTGGGTTGTTAAACCGTTGCATATCAGGAACAGCGGGCTTTCAAAAAACCCGCGCAAGCGTTTTGCAAAAGAACGAAGGATCTATCAGGCAGCCCGCGCTCTGGGTCTGGTGGCGATTACCGGGCATACCCACCGTCCTCTGTTCGAGTCCCTGTCCAAATACGACAACGTTCGCTTTACCCTTGAACGCTTGCTGGATGAGTTCCTGGATGCCGAAAACGGCCGGAAAGAAGCGCTCCAAAAAGAAATTTGTCTGTACCGGGACGAGCTGTACCGGCTGGCGAATGCTAAGGAAAAAGAGAAGAAAACGCAGAGTCTGTACGACGACGGTCCTTTTTTGATTCCCTGTCTGTTCAATTCGGGCTGCGCAACCGGCAAAAACGGCCTTAATGTGCTGGAAATCACCGAAGGAACGATTGCGCTTATGTACTGGACGAGTCGGGAACATTCGCATCCGTATATAGAAAAGGAAGCGCTTGAAAGCATCGCGGCCGGCGAACGCAGTCAACGGCACACATTGCACAAGGCGCGGCTTGCAAGTATTTTTACCCGCATCGAGCTGCTCGGCGAAAACAGTACCCCGGACTGTCCGGAACGCTAAACCGTTTCGGGAGTGCTCTATTACTGCGGAACAATCTGCGTCGCGGTGGAATTGGATGTCGAAGCAAAGGGAATCCTGATAATGAACGTGGCCCCTTCGCCCGGGCTGCTTACGACCTCCATCTCCCCGTGATGATTTTCCGTGATGATAAAATAGGAAACGCTTAAGCCCAGTCCGGTGCCTTCGCCAACCGGTTTTGTGGTAAAAAAGGGTTCGAATACGCGATGCCGGACAGCTTCGTCCATGCCCGGACCGTTGTCGCCGATTTCTATGCAGGCCATTTGCCGAGTCCAGTCTGCATAGACGCCAACGGTAAAGCGGGGTTCGTTCGTGGCGGCATAATGCATGGCCTGGGAGCCGTTCCGCAACAGATTCAAGACAACCTGTTCGATCTGGCCAGAATCGCAGGGGATCGGGGGGATGCCGGGTTCGTAATCGCGTTCGATGACAATTTTCCGGAAATCGTATTCTTTTTTCAGGTCGTAGTCGGTTGCTGCAAGATCGAGCGCGGCATCAACGAGTTCGGTCAGATTGTGGGTGGACATCTGGCTGGACCCCTTCCGCGCGAAACTGAGCATGTTGTTGACGATTTTTCCGATCCGGACACCGGATTCTTTCAGCAGTACGAGCA
>SHOL01000050.1 GCA_004294945.1 Treponema sp. | reverse complement strand
GGCGGCGGCCACTTCGGCGGCGGCGGAGCCTCGGGCGGCTGGTAATCGGCGCAGCGTGGTGTTGTGCGGGCGCCGCAGCGTGGTGTTGTGCGGGCGCCGCAGCGTGCGGTTCAATCCAGCTGCTTCTCGTAACACACCAAGTCGAGCCAGCGGTCAAACTTGTGGCCAACCTCATGGTAACGGGCGCACAGCGAATAGCCTGCACGGGCAAACAGCTTGCAGCTTGCTTCGTTTTCGGCCGAAATCTGCGCGACCAGAGAATGCATGCCTCGCTCGCGGGCAAAGGTTTCAAGATGCGCCAACATCAGTGCTCCGTAGCCTTTTCCAGTCGCTCTTGGGTGTAGGTATACAGTCACTTCCGCCGTGGTATCGTAGGCTTCCCTGCTTTTGAACCGGGTTACGAGGCCGTATCCGGCAAACACGCCGTCTTCAAGAAGCGCAAACGAACGGTATTGTTCTGTTTTTTCCTGCGGAAAAAACAGAAGCTTCTCCATGTCCGCTTTGGTTGGCCTAGAAATCTGGAAAGTTGCCGTAGAGTTTTCCACATAGTACCGATACACGTCCAGCGCTTCGCCCAGCAAGGCGTGTTCCATTTCTACAATCGCTACAGCCATTACACACCTTCCCGCAAAAGCAAGGCTTCATCCTGGGTCAATTCACGCCAGGCACCGGGAGCGAGCGCAGGATCGAGATCCAGAGATCCCATGGAAACACGCTTGAGATATACAACTTCATTTCCGAGCGCCTTGAACATTTTCTTCACCTGATGATATTTGCCTTCCCGGATTGTCAGAAGAACAGTACGGTAGGGATCGTTGAGTGGAATGCTCGGGACGTGCAAGCTAGACTGGACGTGCGGGGTGCTCGGGACGTGCTCGGCGCTTGCATCGGAATCGGTGTGGCAACCTGTGTTGTCCGCTCGAGCGAGCACTGCCGGAAGGCACGTATAGCCGTCATGGAAGGTGATACCCGTTCGAAGCGCCGCGTCGTAGTGCGCAAAGGCTGCCTCGTCGACCGGATCGCGGAGAACGGCCAGATATGTTTTGTTTACACCGGTTTTCGGCGACGTCAGCCGATGCGTGAGCGGACCGTCATTCGTCAGCACAAGCAGGCCTTCGGTATCGAGATCGAGCCTGCCGACCGGAAACAGGTCCATAAGCGACCAGGGCGGAGCAAGCAGATCCATAACCGTCCGGTGCGCCGGATCGTCAGTCGAAGTAATGACCCCTGCAGGTTTGTTCAACATGAGGTACACGGTTGTCCGCGGACGGAACGGTTTTCCTTCTACGGTGAATACGTCCCGTTCGGGATCTACCCTGAACGACGCGTCCGCGCAAACAACGCCGTTAACTTCGACTGCGCGGGAGTGAAGCAGCCTCTTTATATCGCGACGCGAACCGAATCCGTTGTCTGCGAAAAGTTTATCGATACGCATACCGTGATCAGTTTCCTGCGAGAGGAATAAGACCGACGAGGCCGCGGATTTCTTCGTCTGCGAACCGGATTCCCGCCCCTACAAAGAAATCCCGATCCGACCGGAGGGCGGAGCTTACGCCGCCGCGAACATACACCCAGTTCCAGGGCTTGTCGGAAACAGGATTGAAAAAGGGGTACAGCGTAACCGTTCCCCTGAGATTCGGCGCCTCGCCGGTGCGGAAGTCGAAAACTTCGCCGGAAAAGGACACCCAGTCTGCAGGATCAAGATCGAGCCCCAATCCTGCCCGGCTGGAGTACAAGCCGCCGCGGAGCGTCATCAAGCCGAATGTGCGGGCAATTTCGGCATCAACCGCAACTTCCCAAGTTCCGCTGCCGGTTCCATCCTCTACGCCCGGAGCCTGCCCAACCCCAACGCGGTACCAGCGGTCCTTGCTCCGGGGTTCCAGCCTGATTCCGGCAGATGTACCGACAGAGCCTGATAAAATCTGATAATCCGAGTGGGCATCTACTTCGACACCGAGCCCTGAAGCTTTTGCGACGATATCGCCCGCGTCGGCAACCACCCTGTCGGCGTTTTGCGCCAGTGCACTGGCATTCTGCGCAAGGAGCGTCACCTCGTCGATCGCACCGTCTATCCTGTCGAGAGTTCCGCCTGTTTTGAGTTCTTCGGTGACGCTGCGAATATTCTCTGCTGCAAGCCGGATCTCCCGCACGGACGCTTCGATATCGGCTTCGCTGCCCGCAACAATGCGCTCAAGCCGTTCGGTAATAACGGCGGTGGACTCGAGAATCCGCGAAATTCGCGCCAGTTCGGCGTCGGAACGCTGGTCAAGCTTGAGCGCGATGGAATTAAAAGTTTCCAGGGAAACCGACAGCAGCTTCAGCTGGGTTTCCTGGAACTCCCGCAACATGGAGGAAATATCCGTCCCGAGCGACTGAACCGACCCCATCAGAGCAGCCATATCGCCGCTGCCGGGACGGGAATCGATACGGGAACCTGCGGGAAGAATCGGAGAGATCTCGGTTCCCGGAGACAGATCAAGAATGGATGTACCGAGAATCGAGGATGACTTTCTGGAGAGCATCGCATTCTGCCTGATATCGATATCTTTCAAAAAGGCAATTCGCAGAATCGCAAGATTCCGGTCCAGTTCTATCGACTGGATCTTTCCTACCGGTACGCCGGCCATGTATACTTTGGAATTGGTGGAAAGCCCCGTCGCATCGTCCAAAATGACGTCGTAGACCTGGGTGTTCAAACTGTTAAAACCGTCCGAGGACATCGTAATATATGCAAAACCGCCGATCCCGAGGACGATAAAAAAAAGACCTATTTTAAGGTATCTGCCTACATTCATACATCAAGCTCCCTGAACGACTGAACCAAAAACTCCCTGACCAGAGGATGGTTCGAACGGGTAATTTCTTTTGGATCGCCTTCCGCGACAATTTCGCCAAGATCCAGAAACGCTATCCGGTCAGATATAGCAAACGCGCCCGGAATGTTGTGTGTTATCAGAATGCAGGTGATCCCGAGCTCCCGGTTAACCCGCTGCACCAGCGCATGAATCGTTTCGGCCAGAACCGGATCAAGCCCGGTTGTCGGCTCGTCAAACAGAAGTATTTCCGGCTCCATCGCGAGCGAACGGGCAATGCCGACGCGCTTGCGCATACCCCCGGAAAGCTCGTCCGGGTGCATTTTACCGATTCCGGGCAATTCAATCCAGTCCAGCAGCTTTTCTACGCGCTTTCGAATTTCCTTGTTGTTCTTTATACCGACAACTTCGCGCAAAGGAAACGCGATGTTTTCGGCGACAGACATTGAATCGAACAAAGCGGCGTTCTGGAACGAATACCCGAACTTGCTCCTGATCCTGAGCATTTCATCGCGGGGAAGCCGAGCCAGGTCGGTATCGTGGAACCATACTTCGCCTGCATCAGGTTCGATCATACGCATAATAGACCTGAACAGCACACTTTTGCCGGTACCGCTTTGCCCGATAATCGCAGTGATCGATTTTTCCATGATATCAAGATTGACACCGCATAACACATGCTTTTTCCCGAATGATTTTCTCAGATTGCGAATGCGGATTATCGGAGTCATTGAAAAATCTTCATCATTACGATGGACCCCATAATATAATCGCCCAGAAGAATCGAAACCGATGAAAGCACGACAGCCTTTGTAGCACCATCCCCGACACCTTTGGCGCCCTGGGATACACCGAGGCCGTACCAGCAGCAGATAGTAGACACCATAAAACCCATGATCGACGACTTTACCAGTCCGATATAGATATCGATGGGCTTGAGCACATTGAACATATAGGAACTGTAGCTGGCTGCGTCTATGCCGTAAAGAGTGGTCGAGATAATGTAAGAACCAAGAACACCGACGATATTCGATAACATGGTCAGACACGGGAACGTAATAACAGAGGCGACAACGCGGGGAAGCACCAGGTATTGGACAGGTGATACCGACATGGACTCCAGCGCATCGATTTGTTCGGTAACCTTCATGGTTCCGAGCTCCGCCGCCATAGCAGACCCGTTTTTGGCAATAAGCATCAGCGTAGTTATAATAGGAGAAAACTCACGGGCAAGCGCAACCGCAACTGCCGCTCCGGTACCGATCTCTGCCTGGAACGGTTGCAGAAGAGACACCATCTGCAAGGCAAAAATCATGCCGATTGCAAGACCGGAGAGAAAAATAACAGGAACAGAGTTGACGCCGATATGTTCGATTTCTTCAACGTACCGCAACACTCGAACCGGCTTGCGGAAACCGGATGCGACAACTTCTCCGACAAACGCAAAATACCGGCCGGTTTTCTCTACAGCAGACTTCAGCGCAGCTAGCATGAGACATCCCGTCCGGAAATCAGGATGCGTCCCGGCTGGCAATCAGCTCGATTTCCACAAGCGCGCCTTTTGGAAGTTCCCGTACGCCGATAGTGCTCCGCGCAGGGTACGGAGAAGCAAAAAAAGATTCATACACCAAATTCATAGCCGCGAAGTTTGACATATCGGTCAGAAAAACCGTTGTTTTTATCGCATGGTCCAAAGAAAGACCGGCAGCATCCAGAACCGCTGAAAGATTTTTCAGGACTTGCGTAGTCTGCTCTGCAACGCCTCCGGGAACAAGTGCGCCAGTAGCCGGATCGATCGGCGTCTGACCCGAAAGGTATACGAGTCCGCCCGATTCAACAGCCTGGGAATACGGACCGATAACGGAAGCACCTTGTGAAGCATACGTTTTTCTCGCCATGAGAACTCCTTGTTTACCTTCACCCAGTGTATACAATACTTCGGTACCCGTCAATTTACGTCCGGGAAAGTGACTTCACCATTTTTCACTAGTCACCGGACGCGTATTTAAGCTATACTTAAGTAATTATGGATATTGATCAGTTTTTAAACAATACCCGAAGCACCATCGATCATATCGAACCCCAGAAAACCGGCACGACGGACATTGTCGTCCTCAACCAGGAGGAACGAATGCTCGTCAACCGCGTATTCGAAAACCTCCGTATTTATTCGCCGGAAACAATGGTCGGCGTCGCAACCCGCGTTATGGACCTTGAGCGTCTGTCCGTATCCATATCCCGCTACCCGAGCATGCACGAACAGGGTGTTCTTGCCGGACAGCCCCGCACTACAGAAACCCTTATCGAAACGCTGTGCCGCATCGGCGACGGCGAACGCATGCTGTCCCTCCCCACAAAGGCAGTGCTTGGACAAGGCTTCCTTGTGGCAAAGTTCCATGCATTCTCGGCAATCACAAAAGTCGCCACCAATTCCGGTTTTTCGGATAAAGACATAGAGGAACTGCGACAGGCAACGCTCAATATCATGTTCACCATCATGGCGGAAGATGTATATATGTCGCTCCTGGACGATCCCAACCTCAACAGCGACGTCAGACGGGACATTGCCGAATCGCTTGCAGAACTGTGGGAACACCGGCTCGATCAGCACGTTACCAGCGTAGCGCCCGTTCTGGACGCAGTCTGGACCGTCCGCGACAAAATCGCGCCGAATTTTGGCACTATGATCGGCACAAGCGAACTGCTTCTGATGACCATCGCCCTGGACGAATCCTGGCAGAAATTCATCTCCCAGCGCCTTTCCCGCGAAGACGTCGGTCATTCGCTGGAAGAATTCCTGTTTGGCATTTCCTACGAAGACATCACATTGATCCGCAAAGAATTGCGAACGCGCAACATGTCGGCAGTCGGACGGGACGAAGTCGCCGATATCATCGGACACAAGGCAACCATGTCGAACGAGGATCCGCGCATTTTCTACCGGGCGTACACCCAGAGACGAAACAATGCAAACGCGCGAAAGCGGCTGCAGGCAACCGGCCCGAAAAAAACCATAGAAGATCATTATCTGCAATTTATTTTTGAACGCGAAAGGGAGCAGAGACAACATGGCAACCAATAAAACACCGTTCCGCTTTGGTGAAAAACTGCGCGCAGTACGCGAACGAAAAGGCTACACACTGAAAGTCGTGGCAAAAGCCGCCGGAGTAAGTGAAAGCCTGGTTTCCCAGATCGAGCGAAACCGGGTCTCGCCCGCCATCGACACCCTGCTTTCACTCGCCGACGCTCTGGAAATCGACCTCGATTACCTTTTTAAGGAATACAAGCGGGAACGGCCGGTCAGGGTAATCAGAGCCGATGAACGCAGACGGGTGAGCGAAAACGGTACCACATACGAAGAAATCGTCCGCCCGGTCGAAGACGACGGCTCGCATGCAATCGAAGCCTACTATGTGCATCTCCCCGTCGGCGACGCAACAAAACGCGGCTCCTACGGACACCTCGGCCGGGAATTCGGCGTTATCACCGAAGGAAAATGCGAACTCCACTACGAAACCCGCGTCTACCAACTCGGCAAGGGCGACAGCATTTCGTTCTCGGCCACTGCTCCGCACACCCTCATAAACACTGGCACCGAACCGCTCAAAGCCCTTTGGGTAGTAACGCCGCCCCAACGCTTCAACTGATGGGCATCGAGGAAAGCTACACCGATTTTTTCTTGGGCCCTTAAAAAAATAAATCCTGCCGAGCTTCTTGCAATTGCATAAATCACTGATTTTTGCAATTGACTCTGCCAAAAATTGTTTTTTTTCACTCCAGTGCTACACTCTAGCGAAATTCATAATGTATAGGAGTATCTTATGAAACATTCGTTTATTGCATTGGCAATCACAGTAGCTGTTTGCTCCTCTTGTGCAAGCAGTCCGAACTCTCCAGATGCAGGCTCGGCAAGAGCTCCAGATCCCGGCAAGGAAACAAGCGGTCTTTCCAAAAATTGGATTGCAAGCGGAAAAAGCTATCCTGAAGCAGGTCTGTTCTCCGGTCCGATTGCATGGGAGGCCGGCCAATACATAGTCACCGGAACTATCGCCAAGGGAAAATACGAACAGGTAACCCGTCAGCTCATCGTCGGTAAAGAGGGTGACGGATGGGTAATCGAATCAATCAGTACCGATAAAAAAGGAATTACAACGGGAAGCCAGATGCTCCTGAAAGGGCTGGACGCAGCGATGAGTTCAGGAAATTACGGAAATATAACCATAGGATGGATGAAGCAGCTGAATGAAAAAGGAGAAGTGAACACAGTCGATGCCGAGCAAATGCGCTTTTTCGCCTCGTTCATAAAACCGGTCTATGAATCGATGCTCACCAGTGTCGGTGAATTCATCGAAGCAGGCACCATCCAGGTTCCTGCCGGCAGTTTTGCCGGTACCAGTCTGATAGAAACCGAGACAAAGGTTCTTGGAAAGTCTATAAAAAGTAAAACCTGGTATCACAGCGCGGTACCGATAAACGGTATGGTAAAAAGTCTTTCCGACGATGGATCGACACTAATTGAACTTCTTTCCTGGGGAACAGACGGAGAACCGAGGATCAAATAACGCATCAGAAACGCCCGAACGGGTCGCATTTACTAAGGGCGACGAGGAAAAGCAACCGTGTTTTTTCCTCGGCGCCCTGAAAATTAAACCCTGCCAAAAATTGTTTTTTTTCCCTCCAGTGCACATTTCTGAACCAAAAAAAGCCAGACTTTTGAGCTTCTTGCAAAAGTCGGTTACTTTTGCAAGAAGCTCTTGGAGTTCAACAACAAGTCTTTATAATATAATGACTTGTTGTTGAACTCCACATACATTATTTGTAGCAATTGCAAAAATCACTGATTTTTGTAATTGCCTCTTTTGTCTGGCTTTTTGTTGCACTCATACTGTTTCGGATCAGCCGGGAACTACTTCACAAAGGCTTTCCTGAGGAAGTCGAGATCAAGCTCCGGATAGAGTACAAACTTTCCGAGAAGCGCGTTCACAGCTTTGACGGCTTCGGCTTTAGCAGCTGCATCGACGATGACTTTCCCCTTGCTCGGGGCGCCCTTGTCGGTAACGCCAGGTTTGGAAGCGTCAAGAATGAGCTTGATGATGCGGGCGATTTCCTTCATTTCAGGCTCTCCCATGCCGAGCGTGGTGACTGCGGGAGTACCAATGCGGAGGCCGCTTGTCCACCAGGCGCCGTTCGGGTCGAAGGGCAGACTGTTGCGGTTGAGCGTAATGCCGCATTCGCTCATCGCAGCTTCTGCCTGGCGGCCTGTAAGACCGAAGGTGGATACATTGATCAGCATCAGGTGGTTGTCGGTGCCGCCGGTCTGGAGCGTCATGCCGAGAGAGACCAGTTCCGCTGCGAGGGTTCGGGCGTTGTCGCGAACTGCTTTAGCGTACGTCCGGTAGGATTCGCTGCGGGCTTCCTTGAAGGCGATCGCCTTGGCGGCCATCATGTGCGCAAGCGGACCGCCGAGCACGAGCGGGCAGCCCTTGTTCACGTATTCAGCGAAGGGAGCCTTGCACAGGACGATAGCGCCGCGGGGACCGCGAAGGGTTTTATGGGTAGTTGTGGTGACGACGTCGGCCCATTTGACGGGATCTTCGTCGCCGGTGAACACTTTGCCCGCAACGAGGCCGGCGAAGTGCGCCATGTCCACCATCAGGACGGCTCCGCACTTGTCGGCGATTTCGCGGAAGCGGCGGAAGTTGATGGCGCGGGGATACGCGCTGTAGCCGGTCAGAAGAATGAGCGGCTTGAGCTCCATCGCCTGCTTTTCGATTGCATCATAGTCCAGGAGTCCGGTTTCCTTGTCGACGGTGTACGAGTGAGCCTCGAACATGCGCGACGAAACATTCTGGCGGTAGCCGTGGGTCAAGTGTCCGCCCGAGTAGTAGTCGAGGCCGAGCAGCTTCTGGTTGCCCAGCTCCCTGCGGAGAGACTCCCACTGCGCGTCATCCATGTGCGAAAGATTTGTTTCGCCGGTTTTTGCAAGAACGGGCGCTTCGATTTTGGCAGAAAGGATCGCCCAGTAGGCGACAAGGTTGGCGTCGCAGCCGGAATGGGGCTGGACGTAGGCGTGCTCGGCGCCGAACAGGGCTTTTGCCTCGTTCGCAGCGGTGTTTTCCACGTCGTCGATGTTTTCGCAGCCGCCGTAGTAGCGGTGGTCGGGAAATCCTTCGGCATATTTATCGGTAAGAAGATTGCCCATCGCAGCTTGGGTGTTGAGCGAACAGTAGTTCTCGCTGGCGATGAGTTTGAGGTGGCTCCGCTGGGCTTCGAGTTCTTTGACCACGGAAGCGGCTACTTCGGGGCCGACAGCGGCGACCTGCTCGAGATTGGCGATGTAGGAAACGAAGGCGGTGTTAATCTTGTCGGCCGGAGTCGAGGCAAGATACGATTTGAGAGGCGAATTTGACATGGATTGAGTTCTCCCTTTGCACGTGTTTTTCCGCAAGAACAGCCCAGGCGCGCGGCTGAAAGCGGGAGCTTCCCGGTGGTCGGTTCCACCTTGATGCGCCAGAATTGAATCTACACTACCCCTTTTGCACGGTTTCGACAAGCGGATTGCGCCTTGCGCGGGCCGTATTCTGTTCCGTATTCTGTTCCGGATGCGGCTTCTGCGGTATACTGCAATTCTATGGCTACTGAAGAATGGCTTATCGAATACGTCGCAGAACAAATGGCAGATGCAGGCAGGATAACCTGGAAACGGATGTTCGGCGCCGCGTGCCTGTATTGCAACAAAAAACCCGTCGCATTCCTCTCGGGAGACCGGCTTCTCGTTAAACCGACGGAAGCAGGCCGGCAGTACATCGGCACGCCGGACGAAACTGAGCTGTTTCCGGGATCGAAGCTCTGGTTCGACACGGGAACCCAGTTTGAAGACAAGGAATGGATAGCGGGCCTGATCCGTGCGACCGCGGACAGTCTGAAGGCGCCCAAACCGAAGCGAAAAAAGATCATCTATCCGGCCGAGGACGGACCCCTGCCGGACGAACAGGCCAGGGCCGAACGGATTCCGGACCGTCCGGTACCGGACTGCAAGCAACCGGACAGGCTTACCCCTCTATAAAGGAGGAAATCTCCCCGAGGGTAAACTGGTAAACACTCGAACAGTTGTGGCATACAATCTCTACCGGATCCTTGCCGTCCGAAACCATGTCCTGGAGTTCATCCCTTCCGAGGTTTTTGAGATGCTGCGCGAAGTTTTCCCTGCTGCAGGGACAATCGAATATAATATCGCGTTCAAGCACGACAGCGGGTTCCATACCGCGGAACAGGCCGAAGATTATATCTTCGCGGTCGCCCCCTTCCGCAAACCACTGGCCAAGCGAGGGAGCGGCGGCGAACGCGCGAGAGGCGGCTTCGACGAGCTCGGGATCGGCTCCGGGCATTACCTGCAGATACAGTCCGCCTGCTCCGGCTAACCGGCCTTCATGGTCGAACTGGATGCCGGTATTAAAAGCCGTCTCCGTCTGCTCGGACACGAGGAAGTATTCGGTAAGGTCGCGGGCGATATTGCGGTGCTTAATTTCGACGCTGCCGGTTACCGGTTCGCGAACGCCTTCCGGAAAGCGGATAACCGAGACCAGTCCGGGGCCGAAGAAAGGAGCGAGATCCCAGCTTTCAAGCGGTTTTTGCAGGGGAATCGGATCCTGCAGCAGGAAGCCGCGGACATAGCCTTCGCTGTTGGCTTCCACGCTGAAGCCGGCCGCCGGCCCCTGCGTGTCGTAGCGGAAAACGGCTCGGTCGCGGCCTTTCATGGTGGGGATGAGCAGGGCGCCGCAGAGGCTGGCCTGCCCCAGCACCATTGTTTCAAGCAGCCCCAGCCGGTGCTGGGCACGCATGCGGCTTACGAAGCGCGTGCCATGGAAAAATGCGCCTCTGAGCTGGCCGCCGCCAAGCAAAAAAACGCTCATGCCGTCTGGATGCATTGAAGAAAGCCGGGCTTCGAGCACCGGGTCGTTAAACGGAACTGAAATCATAGGGAAGTCAGTATACCCGGTTCGGGTCGCTGGACGCAAGCACGTAAAAAGTTTACACTTTTGAAAATTATGACGACAGCAACAAATGCGAAAATAAATCGGGCTGCGCTGCCTCTTTCGGCATTGGCGCTCCCCATGGTCCTGGAAGCTTTTTTCAGAATACTGGTTTCTTCAGCCGATACGATAATGCTCAGCTCATGGAACCAGGAGTCGGTTGCGGCGGTCGGTATGGCCTCGCAGTATATTTTCTTTATACAGATATTGTTCAATGTGATCTGTATTGGAACGAGCATTGTTCTGTCCCAGTACCTCGGCGCGAACAGGCACGAAGAATCGAAACAGGTTGCCCAGGCAAGCGCGGTTATGGTGCTGATCGTTGCTCTGGTCCTGAGCACGCTCGTAATCTTCGGTGCAAAACCCCTTCTGTCTGCCTATTCGATCGAAGAGTCCGTCAGAACCTACGCCTGGCAGTATCTCGTTATTTTCGGAGGCTTCGGCTCGATCTTCACAGCGTTCAACCTGATGCAGGGAGCGATACTCCGGTCCTACGGACATACCAGAGATGCGATGTACATATCCTTTACCGCGAACATCCTGAATGTCGCCGGAAATGCGCTCTCTTTGTACGGTTTTTTCGGACTGCCTGTCCTTGGCGTCGTCGGTGTCGCCTTTTCCTCGGTATTTTCGCAATTCGCAGCGACTATTCTTTTGGGATGGCGAATGAAAGCCCATCCGGATGTTCTGTTCGCAGTTCGGGGATGGAAATCCGTGCCCGGAACCATATACAAGAAAATTCTGTCGATCGGAATCCCGACGGCGGGAGAAAACCTCGCGTATAATATTTCGCAAATCGTCATAACTGCAATGGTCACGACACTCGGGACCTGGGCGATGTCGGCGCAGGTGTACACGCAAACCATCGTCCGCTTTGTATTTGTCGCGGCTATGTCGATCGGCAATGCAGTCCAGATCAAAACCGGCTACTATGTTGGCGCAAAGCAGCCCGAGCAGGCATACAAGCGGCTGTACCGGTATCAACTGATCGGGACGCTGATCTCTGTCGGCATGATCCTTGCCATCAATCTGCTGAAAGGGCCGATAATCGGATTTTTTACCCGTACACCCGAAATTGCGGCGCTTACGTCGGCCATTCTTCTGGTATCTATTTATGTCGAAACCGGACGGTCGATCAATCTGGTAACCATTCCGGCGCTCAAAGGCGCAGGCGACGTCCGGTTCCCGGTTTTTGTCGGCATGATCTGCATGTGGGGCATTAGTGTTCCCTTGAGCTGGGTACTGGGCATCAAGCTCGGTCTGGGACTTCCCGGCATCTGGTTTGCTATTGGTACCGATGAAACAGTCCGCGGCATTATCATGCTGTTCCGATGGAAGAGCAAACGGTGGCAAACCAAGGCGATTCAGTAAGCGGAGTCTCTTGTATGGCGTCTCAGCAGATACGCAGTTCTCTGAACAGATCCGGCTGATGAAATCGGGGTGCGGTACAGTCGCGGTGGAGGCATCCAAGTCCGGGATTACCGCCGGGATCCGACGAAACATCGATCCGGTTCACGGTAAAATACCAGGTTTCACCTGAAGGCCGCTTTTCGAGCCCAAAATCCGACCAGGGAACCGCAAGATCAAGCTTCCAGAGGTTTTCATCTTGAAGGATGCGCGACGAAGCGACTGCTCCCGACTTCCAGTCGTAGTCGAAGGAAATGAGGGTGTCTCCGACGATTTCATGCAGCACGCCGCATACGGGCTCGACACCGCTACGGGCTCCGGAACCGTCCAGAGGCCCTGTACCGGAGCCGGATGCAATGCACCGGCGTCCTTCCTCGCCGATTCCTGCCCGGTAATCCAGCACGCAGCCGTCCGGCGCAATCTCCCAGCCGAAATAGAATGGAGCATGCTGCAGCAATGCCGAACAGGCGCAGTGTTCCGTACCGCTTTTCGGATTCCAGCCAGACTGCTCCGCAGGGACCGTTCGTGCCGGTCTGAGAAACAGTTCAAGACAGTCGGATTCGAACACTCTTCCTTTTGGAGGCCGCGCAGTATATACCAGTGGTTTAAAAAAAACTGCTTCGATATGCAGAATAAAACCGGATTCGGTCCCTTCAAAACAGAACCTGGTAGGCGCAGCGACTCCCTGATATCCGGGAAAAGGCCAATCAAGAGCTTCCCGTGCCGATACAAGGCCGGAAACAGCCGGAATTTCTGAAAATCGCATGAAATTGCCCCCCTTTCAACTGTTTCGAGTATATCCACTATTGACGGGGCAGAAAAGGCGTGCTAGAGTTTTTATATCGAACGAGATCTTTCTTTACTGTTATTGAATGTGTCCGATTGCCTGTAGTTTGCTTGCGTATCCTGCCTGTGCTTGATTCAGCATACCTCGCCTATCCGGTTTCCCATTACATGACAAAAAAGTTAGACCGTTGATGTACCGCTGTTAGTGCGGTAGCACTTAATGATTACCGGAAACCGGTAAAAGGATTTGTATGTCTCAGAAAATCTACGTAGGTAACATGAATTACCAGACCACCGAGCAGGCGCTCTCCAACCTCTTCTCCCAGTATGGCGAAGTGGTATCTTCCTCGATCATCAAGGATCGCTATACCCAGCAGTCCAAGGGTTTTGGATTCGTGGAAATGGCTGATGCCCAGGCTGCCGAGGCCGCTATCGCGACCCTCAACAACCAGGAATTCGAAGGCCGCCGCCTCCGCGTCAACGTTGCCGAAAACAAGCCGCGCGAATCTCGCCCCCGCTTTAACAACGATCGCGGCGGATATAACGATCGCTATTAATCGTTTTTGCCTTTAGGCAGGATAAAACGTTTTATAAGGACGGTTCCGAACGGAGCCGTCTTTTTTTTTGGGCAGACCACAACTGGTCACGTCGCGTCACGGCAGATCCCCGCTACGCTGCGTGCATAGACGCAAGCCGATGATTCGATGGTATACTGACTCCATGTACGAAAACGGCATCGATTCAGCACTGTTCCGTTCTTTTCTGGCCCCGGGAGTTGACCGGCTGGAATTCATCCTGGCCTGGCTCCGCTCGAACAGTGTTCCCGCCCAGACAGTCGAGCTTGCCAAACGCCGGCATATTGTCGTGCGATTTGAGGCACTCTCGTATGATCCCCGTTTCCGGATGAAAACCCTGATCGCTCATTACGACCGGGCGGACAACACTCCCGGAGCGAACGACAACAGCACAGCATGCTTTATGCTGATGCATTTTTCCCGCCTGCTTGCTTCGGGCGAATTCGGCCGGAGACTGCACAATATACGGATTATTTTTACCGACGGGGAAGAAGCCGCAGTGTCCGGCGGAATAGCTGCGCAGGGCGCATACGCCCTGGGAGAAGGTTTGCGGAAACTGAATATGCGAGACGACGACATCTATGTATTCGACGCATGCGGCCGGGGCGACACCCTCATCGTTTCTACTTCGGGCATGGAATATGATGCAGATACAAAACTCGGCAAAAAACTCGCTGCATTGCATAAGCGGGCGTCGGTGATTGCAGCCGAAGCCTCTCCACACAGCTGGATTCGGATACCGACACCCTTCAGCGACAATGCAGGGCTTTTGGCGGCAGGAATCGCCAGTCAGGTAATCACGGTGCTGCCGCATGAAGAAGCCTCTATGGTGCTTGGCGCGTCGCTCGCGGACGTAAGCGGAAAAAACTTCCGGAGCGCGTTGGAGCTCGGCCGCCGCTCCGAACAGGCAGAAAAATGGACGGATTCCATTCCGCATACCTGGAAACTGATGCATACCATAGGCGACAACGCGGAAAGCCTCACCGCTGAAGCTGAGCCGCTGATCTGGCGGTTTTTATCCCGTTTGACGGAGAAGATCGAACCTGCGCTATAAAAAGCGCCTGAAAAAAAAACGCGCACGGCACTTGAAAAGCCCCAATAATGCACACAGTGCAGGAGGCAAATCACGAGCGGTGCGCGTTTTTTTTAACGCCGCTTCAGGCAGGCGCATTATGCGCATGCAGGAAAACCGGTGATCAGATGTCGAACATCGAAGCGTAGGCTTTGAGCGTTTCGTCCATCTGGCCCGAAAGGACGTGCTTCGTCAATATTTTTCCGAGTTGTACGCCTTCCTGGTCGAAGCTGTTGAGATTCCATGCAAAGCCCTGGAACATGATTTTGTTTTCATAGTGCGCAAGCAGGGAACCGAGAGCTTCCGGGGTAAGGCGGGCGCCGCGGATCAGGCTCGAGGGGCGTTCCCCGGGGAAATTCTTGTTCGGGTTTGCGTCCTTTTTGCCCTTCGCAAAAGCGACAATTTGGGCAACAAGGT
>SHOL01000049.1:560-15141 GCA_004294945.1 Treponema sp. | reverse complement strand
GTGCACAGCCGGACGCACACGCCGCAGCCTTCGCAGGCGAGCGGGTCTACGGTACAGCCGCTGGTAAACGAGTGAGAAATCGCTCCGAACCTGCAGCCGCTCATGCAAATTGCGCAGCTTGCCTGTTCTCCGGTCGAGATGCACTTTTTCGGATCGACGTGCGCAAGCTTTCCGCTGATAAACTCCCGCTTTTCGTGCACGACAGGCTTGAGCAGCAGGTGCATGTCGGCTGCATCGACGTCGCAGTCCGCGATGACGACCTCGCCGCTTCTGGAGGCGAGGCAGATTAGCGACGCGGCGAGGCTTGTCTTTCCGGTACCGCCCTTGCCGCTTATAAGGACTACTTCTTTCATGGCATACTCCGTGTAATACGCTCGGGCAGCTGAGCGAAGTCGCTGCGGTATTCGCTCGCGCATTCGACCAGCGGAAGCCCGCGTGAATACCCCTCGGCGATTTTTCGGTCTTCGGGAATTTCCATCAGGACGGGAATGCCCTGCTTCGCACAGTACTTCTGCACGCGTCCGTCGCCGTTCGTGCTCCGGTTGATTATCACCCCGCACGGAATGCCCATTTTGCGCACGGTCTCGACGGCGAGCCTCAGGTCGTGCAGGCCGAAGGGTGTCGGTTCGGTGACCAGCACGACATAGTCGGTGCCGGATACCGCTGTGGACATTGGGCACGAAGTGCCCGGTGGACAGTCGATGATCGTCAGTCCGTCCGGGGCAGCCAGCGAGCGAACTTCGCGGATAACCGGCGGCGAAAGCGCCTTGCCGACTTCCAGCGTTCCCTGGGCGAACGTAATGCTGCGCTTCTCCGGCCGGTTCGCGACGCGCGCGGTCAGGAGCGTGCCGATCGGGGATTGTACTTCGCTGATTGCCTGTGTCGGGCACACCAGAGCGCATCCGCCGCAGGAATGGCAGAGCTCGTGGAAAGCCATAACGCTCGTTCCGATATGCACGATTGCGTTGAACTCGCAAAAGCGCGCGCACCCCCCGCACGCGATGCATTTCGATTCGTCGATCACCGGCACCGGAACGGTAACTGCCCGTTCGCTCCGGTCGACAAGCTGCAAAAACAGCGCCGCGTTCGGCTCTTCGACGTCGCAGTCGAGGAGCGTAACGGGGACTTTTTGCGACAGTGCCAGGGAGACGGCAACCGTTGTCTTGCCGGTGCCACCCTTGCCCGAGGCTACGGAAATAATCATACCCAGTGCCCCTCAACGTCGGCTTCGGTAATTTCGGCAAGCGCTCCCTGTTTCCATGCTTCTGCCGCCTCGGCAACGGTTCCCCCCTTCGCCAGAAACACGGGAATCTTCGCCGCCTGCAGCACTTTAAACGCTTTTGGCCCGGTGTGTCCGGTGATGATTGCCTGTGCGCCTGCATTCACGACATGCTGCGCGGCCTGTATGCCGGCACCTTGCGCCGC
The DNA here is from genome assembly GCA_004294945.1 of Treponema sp. Classification (GTDB taxonomy): domain Bacteria; phylum Spirochaetota; class Spirochaetia; order Treponematales; family Treponemataceae; genus Teretinema. The sequence goes on along the minus strand of SHOL01000049.1, from coordinate 13,716 downwards.
TTCAAGATTCTGCGTGTTGTCGATGAACGAAAAATTGCCCGAATCGGTGTCGAGCAGGATGAACCCTGCCGCCCGTCCGAAACGGAGATCGAGAATCGAATCAAGTGTTTTTCCGCTTGAGGTTAGTGCTATCTTCATACGTAAAGTCCTCCTGTATCAATTTTTAGTGTCCGGATTTGAAAGTCCGAATGAAAGCGAATGTCTGCCCCTGTTTCTGCACCTTCGCCTTGGACAGCTGCAGCCCGGCATAGAGAATTCTTTCCGTTCGAGTGTTCCTTCCAGCAGTGCCGCACGGACTTGTTGAACCGGGCCTGCGATGAACGACACGAGTTCGATGCCTCGGTGTATGAGTGCGTTTTCGTATTCGGCCGAGATTGCGCCGCACACAAGCAACTCCACGCCGTTCGATGCAAGAAATTCCGCGCGCGCGTCGGGTGCCTGGTCCAGGGGTTCGTCGACGGGGGTTTCGGGGAACGGGATTGATGCGTTTTCGGCTGTTGCGTTGGCGGTGTCGACGATCAGGCACCGGGCCGAGACGTCGAACACGGGGGCAATTCTGCCATTCCAGATTGAGAGTGCCGCTTTCATATATGTTTAGAAGCAATATCTGTGCCAATTAAAAAAAAGAGTCGCAGGAATCAGTGTTGCGCGGTGTGCGAGGCTTCCCGTTTCGCGGTGTGCGGGATGGAGTATGCTCCTGGCGCCGGTCAATGTTGCAAATTTGCACGTATGCTGTGCAATAGATTGCAAATATGCAATATAAGTTCTTGGGTAAGAGGGTTCAATATTGAATCAGAACGCCAGGGGTAGCGTGAACGAACTCTGCGCGGAGAGCCGCGGGCGAACGAATTGACAAGGGCGATTCTCGATCCCCCATTGCACTGCAGAACGCTTCCCGTTAAAATGTTAGAAAAGGGTAATATATGAGTGCTGGAGATGTTGCGGTCGATTATTTTTGTAAAGGGTATAACTGTGGGCAATCTGCGTCAGTGGCATTTGCCGGGATTGCGGGACTTGAAGTGGAGCGCGTTCTTTCCATGATGGCCGGATTTGGCGGTGGTATTGGGGGCACGCGCGAACTCTGCGGGGCGGTTTCCGGGATGGTTTGGGCTATCGGCGCCGGATTTGGCGAGTACGATCCCCAGGACAACGAGGCAAAAACTCGGCTGTATAAAATCGTGCGTGCGGCTATTGATGAGTTCAAGGCCGAGTTTGGCACGACCTGTTGCAGGGATTTATTGCTGTCGGCAGGGTGTTTACCAAAGCCCGACCCGTCGGTGCGAAACGCCGAGTATTACGCGAAGCGGCCTTGCGCACATTTTGTCCGTTTTGCCGCAGATTGCGCGGAATACTGTATTCGAGATATGGAGAAGCAGGTATGAATAATGGTCAGTTCGGAGCTGCGCTGCTTTTGACGCTGTTCGCCGGTCTTGCCACCGGGGCAGGGAGTCTGATTGCGCTGCTTTCCAAAAAAACGACTCCCCGTTTTTTGTCGGTGTCGCTTGGTTTTTCCGCCGGCGTTATGATTTTCGTGTCTTTGGTGGAGCTCTTTAATGATGCGCGGGCGGAACTTTCGGCGCTCTGGGGAGACCGGATGGGGTATCTTGCGGCGACGGGGGGCTTTTTTGCCGGTATGGGGCTGATTGCCCTGATCGACCATTTTGTGCCGACCGAGATTAACCCCCACGAAGCCCGCTCCGAGGAAGCCGCCGCCTACGAGGCGACCGGGGCCCTTGCCTGCGCGGTGCCATCCAGGGAAGAGCGGTGTGGAGACGGGGCTTGCGACGTGACCGGCGATGGGATTGGTCGCGGCAGACATGGCGCGTCTGGCAGGGGCCGCCACCGCGGTCGCCGCGGCAGGCCGCAGTCTTCTTCCAGTGCGCTGCTGCGGACGGGCGTTCTTACGGCCATCGTAATCGCGCTGCACAACTTTCCCGAAGGAATCGCCACTTTTTTTGCGTCGATGAAGGATTTGAGCCTTGGAGGAACAATTGCGTTTGCAATTGCGATCCACAACATCCCGGAAGGTATTTCCGTGTCGGTGCCGGTGTACTACGCAACCGGATCGCGCAAAAAAGCATTCTGGCTGTCGTTCGCATCCGGTCTTTCCGAGCCCGTCGGCGCGCTTTTGGGATTTTTGGTGCTGCAGCCTTTCTTGGGCGGGCCGGCGTTCGGCTTTATTCTTGCTGCCGTCGCCGGCATCATGATCTATATTTCGCTCGACGAGCTTTTGCCGTCCGCCCGCGAATTCGGCGAAAGCCACCTTGCGATGGCAGGCCTTGCCGGAGGGATCGCCGTCATGGCGCTGAGTCTGGCGTTCGGGGCATAATCCCGTATTTTTTTATTTTTCGCCAGAGCGTCGCCTTGTCCATGCCGAGCGCGGCTGCTGTTTCGCCTCGTTTCCAGCTGTGTTCGCAAAGCGCCTGTTCAATGCATTCTTTTTCAGCCTGCTCCCGAACCGACGCAACGGTTGCCGACCGATCCGAGCCGATGGCGTCCTTTGCCGCAAGGGCGGGGGAGCGCAGCTCCTCGGGCAGGAGGTGCTTCCCGATGATGCTTTCGTCTGCGAGCACAACCATGCGCTCCACAACGTTTTCCAGTTCGCGGATGTTTCCCGGCCAGCCGTAGGCGAAAAAACGCGAATAGACTTCCGGCGAAAAGCCGTCGATTGTCCGGTTCATCCGAACGGCAAACGTACGTAAAAACGCGGAGGCGAGGTCCGGTATATCTTCGGTTCGTTCGCGCAGGGGCGGGAGGCGGAGGGTAATCACGTTCAGCCGGTACAGCAAGTCTTTGCGGAATTTCCCGGCAGCGCACAGCTCGCCAAGATCGGCGTTCGTCGCCGATACCAGGCGGAAATCTGCCTGCACCGGTTTGACGCTCCCGAGCGGTTCGTATTCGTGCTCCTGCAGCACCCGCAGGAGTTTTACCTGCAAGGCGGCGGGCATTTCACCGATTTCGTCCAGAAAGAGGGTTCCGCCCTCTGCAAGCGCTATTCTGCCGGGCTTGTCCCGGTCTGCTCCGGTAAAAGCGCCCTTTTTATAGCCGAAAAGTTCCGATTCCAGCAGGTTCTCCGGAATTGCTGCGCAGTTCACTGCCAGGAACGGGCCTTTTTTCCGGGGCGACAGTCTATGGATCTCCCGCGCAAATACTTCTTTTCCGGTACCGGTTTCGCCGAGCAGCAAAATGGAAGCGGTCGAATCTGCTGCGACCGGAAGCGTCGCAAGGATGCCTTCCATCGCTGGACTCCGGCTGTGCATAACCGAAACCGGTCCGCGCGTTTCCAGCTCCTTCTTGAGTTCTTCCAGTTCGCTCAAGTCCCGGAACGTTTCCGCGCCGCCTATTTGCGCGCCGGAGGAATCGACAAGCAGGGCGGTCGATACACTGATCGGCTTGCGCTTCCCTGTCCCGGTTATGCAAAAGCCCTTGCGGTCGACGAGCGGCTTCCCGGTTTCGAGGGTTCGGCGGAGGGGGCACGACGATTCGCACATGTTCGACTTGAATACTTCAAAGCAGTTTTTGCCGATTGCCTCGGCGCGGGACACGCCGGTGATTCGCTCGGCAGCACGATTGAACGAGGTTATCTTCCAGTCATCGTCGACGGTGAATACGCCGTCGGAGATGCTTTCGAGAATGTTCGAGGTAAAATCATTCTGCGCCATGGGCCAACCATACCGCGTCGGCTTGCTTTGATGCAAGAGTGAATTGCATTTACGCAACGTGCGGCACGGACTTCTACGCGGAGCCGCTCAGCGGCGTGTACTCTTGACATTTTCGTAGCGTCGGCCGTATCTTGTGCGTACAGGCTTTGATGGAGACAAGTAGCCGGGATAACCGCATCTCGAGGGACCGCGCGCCGCGACTGAAAGCGCGCGGGGTGCAGGACCCGGCAAAAACCACTCCGGAGCCGCGCAGGGGAACAGTCCCGGGCTGATCTGGATCGCACAGCGCGCACTATGCACAGCGCGCGCTGCATGCACGGATCGCCCGAACTCAAGTATCCGGCGCCGAATGACCCACGTTACGGGCGATGAGCGCGGCCGCCGTCATGGCGGACCGAAGCAGGGTGGAACCGCGGAAGAACCGAACCTTCGGGCCTTTCGTCCTTGCCGGAACAGCGGACTTGCGTCCCGTTCTCTGGCGATGACGCAAAGCCCGAAGGTTTTTTATTTTTAAGGCGCCTGAAAAACGACTGCTTTTTTAAGGCGCCCAGGAGGTTCTGTATGAGCAAAACGCTGGATGAAGGTCTTCAGACCGTCAGACATTCCCTTTCCCACGTGATGGCCGAAGCCGTCGTTACCCTGTTTCCGGGCACCAAATTCGGCATCGGCCCCGCCATCGACGACGGTTTCTACTACGACATGGAACTGCCGCGCCCCCTCACCGACGACGATCTTCCCGCGATCGAAAGCACCATGCGCAAGATCATCAACGAAGGAAGAAATTTCGAGAGGAAGGAAGTGAGCAAGGCCGAGGCGCGCACTATCTTTGCCGACCAGCCGTACAAACTCGAACTGATCGACGATCTCCCCGACGGAGAGATCCTCTCCGTGTACCGGCAGGGTGCGTTCGCCGATCTTTGCAGAGGTCCCCACGTCGGCTCGTCCAAGGAGCTCAACGCGCAGGCGTTCAAGCTGGTCAAGATCGCCGGCGCATACTGGCGCGGCGACGAAAAGCGGCCGATGCTCACCCGCGTATACGGCTACGGATTCCGCAAGCCCGCCGAGCTTGACGCCCATCTCAAGATGCTTGAGGAAGCGGAACGGCGCGACCACCGCAAGATCGCCCGCGAGCTTGATCTGTTGCACATCGACGACGAGAACCCCGGAGAAATCTTCTGGCACAACAACGGCTGGCTCGTGTATCTCACCATCCAGAACTATGTCCGCCAGAGAATCCGGGCCGACGGCTATCAGGAAGTAAACACGCCCTTCGTCATGCCGCAGAGTCTCTGGGAACGCTCCGGTCACTGGGCGAAGTACCGCGAAAACATGTTCATCACCGAAAGCGAAAAACGCCTGTTCGCGCTCAAGCCGATGAACTGCCCCGGCCATATCGAGATTTTCCGCCAGGGCATCAAGAGCTATCGCGATCTTCCCTTGCGGATTTCCGAATTCGGCTCCTGCACCCGAAACGAGCCGTCCGGATCACTGCACGGTATCATGCGCGTGCGCGGCTTCGTCCAGGACGACGGCCACATATTCTGCACCGAGGAGCAGATTCCCGGCGAAGTGTCCAAATTCTGCGAACTGCTCAAGAGCATGTACCGCGACTTCGGCTTCGATCCGGATACCATCCTGGTCAAATTCTCCACGCGGCCCGAAAAGCGCGTCGGGGACGACGCTACCTGGGACCGCGCCGAAGCGGCTCTCGCGGACGCCTGCAAGAAGGCGAACCTTTCCTACGAGATCGCGCCCGGCGAAGGCGCCTTCTACGGGCCCAAGCTCGAGTTCACGCTGGTCGACGCGCTCGGCCGCCAGTGGCAGTGCGGCACCATCCAGGTCGACTACCAGCTGCCCTCGAAGGAGCGGCTTAATGCCGAGTACATCGGCGAGGACAACTCCAAGCACAATCCGGTTATGCTGCACCGCGCCGCGCTCGGCTCGCTCGAGCGCTTCATCGGCATCCTGATCGAGCACTACGCCGGGGCCTTCCCGCTGTGGCTCGCGCCCGAGCAGGCTGTCGTCGTGCCGGTCGCGCACACCTTCGACGCGTACGCGCAGGAAGTGGTGGACAAGCTCAAAGCTGCCGGCCTCCGCGCGAGTGCCGACGTCCGGGACGACCGCATGAACGCCAAAATCCGCGATGCCCAGACCCGCAAGGTTCCCTACATGCTGGTTGTCGGGCAAAAGGAAATGGATGCGGTACAAGTGGCGCCGCGCACCCGGAACAATACGCAGGTTCCCGCCATGGGCGTCGACGAGTTTATCGCCTTCGCGTCGGAAAAAATTGCGTCGAAGTCGCAGGAGCTGTAAAAAATGCTTGAACAATCAGTACGAAACGCGCTCGAAAAGATCAGGCCGAACCTCGAAGCCGACGGCGGCGGAATCGATCTTGTTTCCGTCTCCGAAGACGGCAAGGTCGTCGTTGCCCTCACCGGCGCCTGCGGTTCGTGCCCGATGTCCGCCATGACCATGAAATGGACAGTGGAGAAGTTCCTGCTCGATACCGTCCCCGGCGTCGTTTCGGTAGAACAGGCTTAGCGTTTCAGCTGAACAGACATAGAGCCCGAGCCGGTTTGTCAGGGCAGCGGAGAAAAGTTGATACGCTTTCCGTCGTAGGTTGCAAGCGAGAATGAACCGGGATCTGCGAGGGGATCGTGCGCGATGTATCGGAATGACGGTGCGCCTTTACCAGCGGCGACTGGCACCCCGGACGCGCCTGCTGTGCCTACCGGCAGGAAACAGCCGCCCGACTGTTCTGCAACCGCCACAACACCTGCAGCTGGTGCACCAGCCGCCTTTGCCCTTCCGTTCTCGGTAAGCGATATGCGCACAAGAGACACGGACCCGTCGACCCTCGCAAGGGGCAGAACTGCGCTATCGGAGGTCTTTGCCGAATCAACGGCTCCGGCGGGCGGAATGCTGCCGCTTGATCGGTAAACTGACGGAAAGGGAAATCCGTATCCGAACCATGTGGATGATTTCTCCGGGAGGCCTTCGACGTTCGTCTCTGTTAGCACTCGACTATCGGTCTTGCCCGTCCAAATCTTCAAGGGTCTTGCGCTTTTGTCGGCACCGCTGCCGAAGACGAAGATGGTGTTGCCCGAGGCGATTACTCTGAGGAAAAATCCCTGCCAGGGGAGGCGGAGTGGTGTTGTAATAATGCCTGTTGCATCTATTTTATAGACGCAGTGGGCGCTGTCGGCTCCGTTGCCTCCGGCGAGGTACAGCGCTCCGTCTTGCGAAAAGGCGAGGTCGGAGACGAAGCAGTCGAGGCGCGCGGTCCACATTTTTTTGAGTTTGAGTGGAAGGGTTTCGGAGACGCCGTACAGCGCGAACTCGAATCCGCTTTTTTCGTCGTAGAGGTCGCTCCGTACGAGCACGCGGTTTTCTGTAAGCCATGCGTAGGCTCCATCGAGTGCAACAGAGCTCAGTTCTGCGCCGGAGGTGTCCTTCAGGGCGAGGCGGCGGGCTGCGGAATCAAAGAGGAGTATACCGGACGGATGCGCCGATACGCCGCGCGAGCGGACAGCCTGGCTGGTAGTAAACAGCTTTTTGGGGACGGATGAGGCCGCGGACCACACTGCTCCGCCGTGCAGGAAGACGGGCGCACGGGTCTTGAGCGTTTCTGCATCGGCTGCGGGGGCCGAGTCGGCACAGAGGGTGACGGTACACAGAAAAAAAGCCGCCAGAACGGCGGCGGCTTTCTGTGCAGGTCCCCGTGAAGGGACGCGCATCATTCGCGGATTCTTTCGTAGACTTTTGCGAGATTGGGAGAAAGCAGGATTTCTTCCGCAAGAACGATTTTTGTGCGTGCATCCGCAATGTAGGTGTTGATCGCAGTATTTGCTTTCGACGAGCTGTAGAAGTAGATGGTTTTGTAGTAGGCATTTACAAGGCTGTACAGTCCCGATTTTGTGAAGTCGACCCGGGTGTCGTTCGAGTCGATGTTGAGACCGTACTTGTTGTATACGTGCCAGACAACTTTGGTGCAGTACCAGGTGTACATGTCTTCTTTTGTAACGACGTTGAAAATGTTCACGTAATTTTTGAAGAAACCGTATTCCATGTTGGTATTTTCGGGTTTGCAGTAGTAGTGCAGGGCGCTCTGGGCCGAGTCGAGTTTTGCTTTTTCGAGGCTGGTCTTGGGATTGAGGACGGCTGCGTTGATTTTGGTTTGCCAGTCGGTTTTGGATTCATAGCCGGCTCCTTTGGGAATCGCGGTTTGCAGGCTTGGAGCGTCTGGATTGTTGGCATCGAGCTTGTCCTTGTCCAGTACTGCGCCGTGGTAGTATCCGCCGGGAAAGTTTTTTGGGGCTACCCAGCCGATCACGCCGCCGACGAGATCCGCAGCTCCGCCAGAAAGATAGACTGCACCGTCGACTGCGAACGGCATGTCGGTAAGAGGCGGGTAGTTGGAGGAACCTGAGCCCGAGGATCGGGCTGCTGTTGAAAGCTGGCGGGCAAAGTCGCCTGATAAGTGTGTGTTGTATTTTGCATCGTAGTCGGCCATTGCGCGGGCTGCCTCTGGAGTGCCGAGCGAGGCAACAACCCGGTTGAAGTCGGCACTTACTTCCGCTTCCCACGCGGTCTTGTCGGCGGGTTCTCCGTCCATTCCGGGAATAGCTAGGGCTGGTTCCTCTCGCATGTTCATCGCGCAGGAAACGCTGAGCACTGCGGTGATTGCCGCAGCCAAGGCGAACATACTTTTCTTCATACAATTCCTCCGTAAGAAACGGTATCACGGTTTTTGTGCGGTTGCAAGAAAAATACACTGCAAGATTTTTGCAATTGACACCCAATGCGAGCGCGATGGATACTTTGGTATGAAACATTCAAAGCCGTTCGGGGTAGTACTCCCGATTGTTTCTGTCTGCGCCGGAATAGTTCTTTCGCTGTTCGGAAACAAGGCCCGCGGCGATCCCTGGTTTACGAGCGTGCTTGGCGGCGCAGCTATCGGTTCAGTTGTGGCCTTTTTTCTGGGAGCTGCAGTAGCCGTCTCCCGTCAGTTTATGGACCGAAAACCAGTTTTTTCATGCGTCTCGCTCTTTTTGGTCATTGCGGTGTGTGTCGGCGGTTCGTCGCTGATTTGCACTCATGGTAATCTGCCCGTATCGGCTGCGTTTACCGTGTTTTCGGAACTGGCAGGACTGCGCCTAGTTTTTCGCGGACGGTCGGCGTAAAAACGCGGAAGCCCGTTCAATATTCCACACCATGTTCGCGTGCGACTTTTTCGTACCAGTCGATGCACGAGCGCACATAGGTGCGCTTGTCGGCGTAGGATCCGTAGCGGAACGAACGTTTGAACCCGTAAATGACAATGTCCTTGAACCGGCTCGCACTGATCCTGAAATTGTCGAGCGCAAGGCGGAGTTCTGCGCAAACGCTCGTATTCGAGACAAGCCGGTTGTCCGTGCAAAACGTGACTGAAAGCCCATGTTCCAGCATCAGCGCGAGCGAGTGGTTTCTGATGTCCGCAAAACGGGGATTCGTCTGCATATTGCTCGTCAGGCACACTTCAACTGTAATCCGCCGGTCGGCAATGTAGTTTGCAAGGTCGCTCACGTACTTTGAGCGGTCGACGATATCCGGATCGGCAATATCGGTCTCGCTGAACAACAAAAGCCCGTGGCCGATCCGGTCGGCATGGCATTTGGTGATTGCCGTAAAAATGGATTCCGCGCCGTACGCTTCTCCTGCATGCACCGTCTTGTGCAGAAAGTTCCGGTGCGCGTATTCATAGGCTTCCCGATGGTTCGACGCGGGATAGCCGCGTTCGCTGCCCGCAATATCGAAGCCTACGATCCGCGCGCCGCCTGCGTCCCGGAACGCTACCGCCGCCCGAACCAGCTCCAGCGACGCAAGCCTGATCACTTCGTCCGGGTCCGAGTAGCGGTGCATCTCGAAAAAAGACCGGTACCAGGGCGAAAAATGCGCGTTGCAAAAGCGCATTGCGCACACGATAATCCCGTATTCATACGCAGGCTCCCCATCTTCAAGATGCGTATTCCATTCCGCCCTGGCACGCGCAAGGCCAGAATCGACCGCCGCCATCACCTGTTCAAACTGAAAATTCTCCCGTATATGCAGCTGCGGGGCAAGACGGACCTCGATGTACCGCACGCCTTCCGCAAAACTGTCCGACGCAAGCTCGTATGCAATCCGTTCGACCGAAGACGCGTCGTCCATCACCGCACCGGTAAGCGAAAAGCCCTTCAGGTACTCGTCGAGCGAAGTGTACGAATCCTTGAACACCGTCCGGCGCAGCCCTTCTTCGGTCCATGCAGGAAGCTCCAGACCTTTCGCCCGGGCAAGCTCGATCAGCGTCGAAAGCCGCAGCGACCCGTCCAAATGCACATGCAAATCGGTCTTGGGAATCGCCTCAAAAAATCGTCCGAATACACGCTCATAGCCTCGCCTCCGTTGTTACCAGTGTAAATCTGTTGCGCGTCCCGGGCAAGCACACGCGTACTGATAATCGGCTTTCAATTTTGTCAAAGATTTCTTCCCGCGCTTTGAGATTCCGATGGGCGTTGTGCATGACCTTCAGTTTTGTAAATGTATGAACACTGGTAGCCCAAGGGGTGGTTTTTGGTGTAGGCTATTGCGGTTTTGGAGGGCGGATTGATGCAGAACAGGGGTTTTGACAACGAGATGTATATTGCGGAGCAGGCTTCGTTCATTCGGGAACGGATGAAGCGGTTTGACGGCCGTATGTATCTGGAATTCGGCGGGAAGCTGCTGGCCGATTTTCATGCGGCGCGGGTGCTTCCCGGCTATGATCCGAATGTTAAAATCAGGCTCCTGAAGGAACTTGAGCGCGATGCCGAGATTATTGTGTGTATTCACGCCGGGGCGATCGAGCAGCGCAAGATGCGGGCCGATTACGGTATTACCTACGACGCTGATGCGATGAAGCTGATCGACGATCTGAACGAATGGGGCTTGTCGGTGGCGGGTGTTGTGATTACACGGTGGCAGGGACAGCAGGCGGCCAAGAGTTTTATGACCAAGCTCGAAAACCGCGGTATTCGGGTGTATCAGCACGAACCGACCCGCGGGTATCCGACCGATCTTGATTTGATTGTGTCCGAGGAGGGCTACGGCGCAAATCCCCGCATCGACATTACCAAGCCGCTCGTGGTTGTGACCGGCCCCGGTCCGGGCTCCGGAAAAATGGCAACTTGTCTTTCCCAGATTTATCACGATAATCTGGTTGGCCAGCGGGCGACGTATGCGAAATTCGAGACTTTTCCCATTTGGAGCCTGCCGCTCAAGCATCCGGTCAATATAGCCTACGAGGCGGCGACGCTGGATTTGAAGGATTCCAATCTGATCGATCCGTTCCATCTGGAAGCGACGGGTGAAACTGCTGTGAACTATAACCGGGACGTCGAGTCGTTCCCGATTCTTCGTGCCATTTTACAGCGCATCAGTCCGGATTCTGTTATTTACCGTTCGCCCACCGAGATGGGCGTGAATCGTGCGGGCTTTGCGATTATTGACGACGAGGCGTGCCGCGAGGCGTCGAAGCAGGAGGTGGTGCGGCGGTATCTCCGCTGCGTCAGCGAGTACGCGCTTGGTATTGCCGACAAGGCTTCGTTCGAAAAAGCGGACCTGTTGATGAAGGAGCTTGCTTTGACGCCCGAGTATCGCAAGGTGGTGCCGGCGGCGCGGAATGCGGCCGAGCAGTCGAAGCTTGCTGCCGAGCAGAATCTTCCCGGCGCGCATTTGGGGCTCAAGGTGTATTGCGGGGCGGCGCTCGAGCTACCGTCCGGCGAGATTGTGACCGGCAAGAACTCTACGCTGTTGCATGCGGCCACTGCCGCTGTCCTGAACGGTGCCAAGCGACTTGCCGGGATTCCTGACGATATTCCGCTTCTTTCACCGCTTGTTATCGAGTCTATTTCCCGTCTGAAACGCGAGGTGCTCCGCGGGCGCAACGCAAGTCTGGATGTAGACGAGATGCTGATTGCGCTTGCGATCGGCGCGGCGCTTACGCCCATGGTGCAGTCGTGTGTCGACTGTCTGCCGGAGCTTCGCGGCTGCAAGATGCACTTGACGCATGTGCCGACTCCGGGCGACGAGGCGGGCTTGCGGAAGCTCGGTATCAATCTGACTGCAGACACGCTGTTCGCTTCGAAGCGGCTGTTCGTGGAATAAGGGTGAAGGATCGCAGTATGAAGGATCGCAGTATGAAGATGATTACGCGGTTTTCGCTCTACGGTTTTCTGAAGAATTTCGATTTTTCCGAGCCGTTTCTGATTCTGTTCTGGCTGTCGCTGGGGTTAAACTTTTTCCAGATCGGTATTCTTGTGGCATTCCAGAATGTGCTGATTAATGTGATGGAGATTCCCTCGGGCGCGTTTGCGGATCTGGCGGGACGAAAGACCAGTATGCTGGTGTCCTTGATCAGCTATGTGATCGCTTTTCTTCTGTTTGCCGTCGCCGATTCTTTTGCGTTCCTTTTTGTTCCGCTCGTGTTCTACGCTGTCGGCGATGCGTTCCGTACCGGCACCCACAAGGCGATGATTTTCGACTGGCTCAAGATTAACAACCGGCTCGACGAACGCACAAAGGTGTACGGGTACACCCGTTCATGGTCGAACTACGGTAGCGCCTTTTCTGTGCTGATTGCCGCGCTCATTATGATCGCGTTCCGCGACTACCGGCTGGTGTTCTGGCTTTCGGTTGTTCCGGGTCTGGTCGGTGTATGGAACATGTTCTGCTATCCCGACGAGCTGAATCGAAAAAAGGCCGGTTCGGTGTCTCTTTCGGGAATTCTGGCGCATACGTTTTCCGGTGTGAAGAAGGCGCTGACGCATCCGAGGATCAGGACGCTCGTTGTCCAGAATATGGCATTCGAGGGCTGCTTTGTGGTGTCCAAGGATTTTGTGCAGCCGCTCCTGAAGGCTCAGGCGCTTGCCCTGACTGCCTGGATTGCCTTGAGCGAAGACCGGGCGACCGCGCTGGGCGTGGGCATTGTGTACTTTATTCTGCACATGGTTTCGGCATGGACATCTCGACGGGCGCATTCGTTTGTCAAGAAAGCAAAAGGTGAAAACCGCGCTGCGCTCATTCTGCTTGCCGTAGGTGCTGCGCTGTTCGCTATTTCTTCGGTGGGGCTGTGCGCAGGTCAGATTTATATTGCGCTGGCCGTGTTCATTGCGCTCTTTATTCTGCAAAATCTCTGGGTGCCGGTGAATGTCGCGCAGTACGACGCGTATTCTGACGAAACCGACCAGGCGACGATTTTATCGGTGGCTTCCCAGGCGAAGGCGGTCGGTGTCGCCGTTATTGCGCCGCTTTCCGGACTTGCGGCCGACGCCTTCGGCATTCAAGGTTCCATGACGATGCTCACAGTAATTCTTGCGCTCACCTTTACCTGGTCTGTACTGAAAAAAATCAACCCGTAAGGCCTGGTTAGCCCGCCGGGGTGTGGTTAGCCCGCCGGGGTGTGGTTAGCCCGCCGGGGTGTGGTTAGCCCGCCGGGG
>SHOL01000049.1:0-460 GCA_004294945.1 Treponema sp. | reverse complement strand
TGTGGTTAGCCCGCCGGCGCCCTGACGATGAACCGTTCCTGTACCGGGCGCGAGGTTCGGATAATGCAGGGATGTCCATGGCACACCCAGTCGCGAGGTGTACCGGTTTCGGGATCTATAAGCACGTAGTCTGTGTCCGGTATCGAAATCTCGTCCGGCCCAACAAATTCAAGCGGAATCCCGGCAGTAATTTTGTTCATCGACACAAACTCCCAGTCCCCGTCTGTTCCCGGTACTTTTTTCCCGATTGTGCCGGCAAGAATCCAGGGCGACGAGGTTTCTCCCTTCGTTGTTTTATTCGCTTCATTCTTGTCAAAGTAGAATCCGGTTGCGAATTGCCGGTGCGCGACATTGTCGAGCTCCGCAACAAAGGGCGCAGCCTCGTCAGCTGATATTCGGCCTTCGACTTCGTCGATACGCTTCCGGTATGCGCGCGTGACGAGTGCGGTATAGTAAATGC
>SHOL01000237.1 GCA_004294945.1 Treponema sp. | reverse complement strand
TTCCAGTATCGGCGTTCCAGATCGGTGACAACCACTCCGGTCTCCGGACCGTCCGAGATCGCATGAACAATCTTGCCATCCCCGATATAGAGGGCAACATGCGTCACCGCCCCCTGCACCATACCGGTCGAGAAAAAAACGAGGTCGCCGGGAACAAGCCGGGATTTTTCCACAGCGGGATACGTTTTCGCCATATCGCGGGAAACGCGGGGTATACCCGGCACATGGGGCTTCAGGATAAAACCCACAAACCCCGAACAGTCGAACACGGGCGGAGCCGTTCCTCCGGTCTTATACGGAGTGCCAACGTATTTCAGGGATTTTTCCACAATGTCCTTTTGCACATCGAGCGCAAAAGCCGATATCGCCGTGGCCGACATCAAAAAACCGACCATAAGGGCTGTACACACGTTTGTCATCAGAACCTCCCGCAGCCTGAAAGGCTGGCCAGCTTCGCTGGGCAAACAAAAAAACCGCAGGACCTCGCAGTCCGGCGGTTTTTGTACCCAAAATCACACAGCTTTTTTATTTAGCGCGCTCGGTAAAGGTGCCGTCGCGCGTGTCGAGCATAATCTTGGTGCCGATGTCGCAGAACAGGGGAACCTGGACCACAAAGCCGGTGTCGAGCGTCGCAGCCTTGGTTGCCTTGCCCGAAGTGTCGCCCTTGACGCCGGGCTCGCAATACGTGATCTCGCGGACAACCTGGATCGGCGTTTTTACGCCAACCGGCTTGCCGTCGTAAAAAGTCAGTTCCACGGTGAATTCGTCGCCGAGCGCAATATAGTTCACGTTGTCGCCAAGATCTTCCTTGTTGATTTCGAACTGTTCGTAGGTTTCTTCGTCCATGAACACATAGTTGTCACCGTCAATGTAGGAAAGCTTTGCCTTATGGATATCCAGATCAACTTCCTGGAATTTTTCGCTCGAATCGAAACCGGCGTCCATAGTCTGTCCGGTGACAATATTTTTAATTCTCATGCGGAACACCATGGATCCGCGGCCGCTCTTGTTGCCGAGCAGGCGCTGTACGATCATCGGGTCGTTTCCGTTCATGAAACAGACACCGACCTTGAGTTCTGAAGCTGCTAACATAATTTCTTCTCTCACAAAGCAGGGATTGGTTCTCCGCTCAACCGGCGGCCCCGGGTATTACGGTCAACAACTGTTCACCAAAAACCCCGTCCCTGACATATTAACGCATATTGCGCATGAGTGTCAGCACCTTGGACGCCAGATTTCCCTGTTTCAGGGCCTTTCGTGCCAGTTTTTCAAAACTGTCGTTCAAATTGCTGCGCAAAACCTCAAGCAGCACGCCTTCCGGAAGCTCCAGGACTTCGGGGCCGGAATCTTCCACTCCGATTCTCGATCCCGCACGATTAAACAAGAGTGTCATGTCGCGGTACGGGCCGAACGCGTGCCGGGGAAGAGAGCGTTCCATGACCGCAAGAAACGCATGTACCTTGGGCAGCTGCCCGCCGGATGAAAACGGGTAGCATTCCCACAAAAACGGTTTTCCGGCAAGAATCGCCCGCGCAAAGGATTCTTCGCCCCGAACAATGCAAAAATCGGACGCGCATTGCAGCCGGTCCCAATCCTCCTGTGCAAGAAACGGCAGTTCGACAAGCGGGAACGGCTTTCCCGCCTTCTCCCAAAAGCTGCGGAAACCGGGAGCGCTTCGTCCCGCAGCCAGAAACACCGCAATCGGCCGTTCCCGGCTGAACAAGGCAAGATCGGCAATTACCGATGAAAAGTCATGCTCATAGCTGAATACCGTTACCCAAAACCGGGACGCAACCTGACTTTCGGCAACGGAAAAAAAGATGCCGCAAGCCCCGCATTCGCGCAAAAAAAGGTTCCTGATGCCCTGCCTGCGTTCCGCATCCGCGCACGAATCGAGGAGAGCATCGAAGGCCGCATCATGCACAAGACCGCCGGTTCCTTCTTCGATTCCAGGCATGAACATCCATTTTTTCACCCACGCGGAGCGGGTTGGCGACGGCAAAAGGTGAAAATCCCGAGCCCAGGTTTCGCAGGTAAAATACTCCAGATTGACGACAAACGCCGTGTCGCTCCTGCGGGTATCGAACAGAAGGTCCTCGAACCAGTCGGGCCGTCCGCACGCATAGCACTCGATCACGTGCGAAGGCGGCTGCAAGCGGAATTCTGCACGTCCCTGCGGGCCGGGATTGTCCCAGCTCACAAGCCGCCAGAGCCCCACCGTTTGGCAGGAAGCACGCTCATCAACTTCAGGGCAGAGGCGGGAAAAAGAGGCCAGGTCGTCCACGACAAGCCGCAGTGACGGTGCATCGCGTTCAGCAGTCAGGGCACGGGCCAGACGATACACAAACCCGATATCACCGAAATTGTCCACTACCCGGCACAGAATATCGATGGTCATTTTTTCAGGTAGGGGAAAAACTTGGTATCTTCCTTGAGCATGTGCTCATGGACAATCTTGTCCACAAGCAAATGAAACCAGGATTCCGCGTTTCCCGTGCCCTGGCAGATACTGTCGCGGAACAGGCCCCCCGCAGCCATTAACCCTTTGTGAACCATACAGTGCGCATCGCAGCCGGGATACCCTGCATCCCGAAGGATTGCTTCTTCATCCGAAAAATGGACTGCAATCTGTTCAAGCAGGCTGTCGACTTCTGCAAGAAGCGCCTGAGGGGAACCAGTGTCGAGCAGCCGGTTCAGCAGCCGGT
>SHOL01000236.1 GCA_004294945.1 Treponema sp. | reverse complement strand
GCGGAATTGGGGGAATCTTCGGGGAGAAGCGGAACACGCGAATCCAGGTCGTTTTTCCGGGCGGCAAGTTCAGCCAGTTCGTTGAGGATACCCGAACAGGCGGCGGCATGGACGTATAGAGCCGAGGAACCCGTCCGGTCGGTTCTGCCCCAGGTATCGTCCCGATACACCGACAAACTGGCTGTGTCGACAAAAGCGGACCCCAGAGCAGCGAATCGTGCAGTTTCTGCAATGCGGGCGGTACCTGAGGAAAGAGCTCCGGATTCGAGATCGCGAACCGCCGATTGCCAGCTCCGGTCGAGGGCAGCGGCACACAGTGCGTCGACTTCTGCAAGCACGGGATTAATAAGCGCATCAATCGACCCGAGAATACCCTCGTAGCGAAATCCTGTTTTCCGTCCCAGCGTGAAACGGTAGGCAAACGGAAGAAAGGAGTTCTCTGTCACGATTTCATCGGTTTCGGACATCCGGGCAAACACATCTTCATAGTACCAGCCGATTTCGGCTATCCGGTTTCGGATTTCGCTCATGCGTTTCAGTTCCACAGCAAGACTGTTCCAGACAGCTTCCGCCCGTTCGATATCAGGAGGAAGAGAAGAGTCTGAGCCTTCCCGAAGCACCCCGGAAAAAAGCCGGGCGGCTTCTGAAAGCTTCGGAACCGAAGCTTCGAACGAGGCGATAAGCGTTCCTGTTTCGCCTAGCACACTGTCTACCGAAGCGACAAGCGACGGCTCCGATGTCTCGTCGAACTCCTGTTTGTAGATAATGTACCCTTCAGCAAAGGTGCGTGCGGCGTTGGCATACAGCGAGGAATCGATATAAGCGTTCCCGTCGCGCATGATTTCATCGAATTTAGCCCGATAAAAAGTAAATTGTGCGGCGGCCTTGGTATCCTTGATGAAGTTCTGTGTCGAGGGATTCGGATTTTTTTCGAGCGCTTCCATTGCGGTAATCATGTCGAGTTTTTTCTTGTCGTTTGTCGGCTCTTCGGTTAAGACTTTCAGGAGGTCTTCGGCTTTTGTATTATAGCTTTCCCGAAGTTCAATTATTCTGCGAATGCGGCGCTGCGCTCCGTCGAAATCTTCGGGATGCTCATCCATATATTCTGCAAGCGCAAGCAGCGCTTCATTATAGTTTCTGTCCTTGATGAGACGATCAACTTTTGGGAGTCCAACTTCGGGATTTCCCCCGGCGCTTGCCAGCGTCGGAACAAAGAGAAAAACTAGAATTAGTACTGCTCGAACACACGTTATACGCACTTTCTTCCTAAAAACAACTATAGCCCCATTCAGTATTTCGGCATGAAAAGTGGAGATTTGGAGTGTAAAAAGAGCAGAATAAAGGCCGATTATACAATATACTCAAAGTGATTATGAAAATACGACGGTTATCGTATATTTTTATACTTTTACTATACCCTATCCTGCAGACAGCCGCGCTTGATCTGTCCGATCCCTACATGTATGTGTCCGGGATCATCGATCCGCTGATCGATCCGAACGAAGGAGAAACGACCTTCCGATCGCTGCTGATTCCCGGCGGCGGAAGATCGGAGGCAATGGGATCGGCTTTTACGGCGCTGGCTGACGATATCAGTTTTTTTGACACCAACCCTTCCGGCAGTTCCACAATGAAAAACACTGAACTGGCAGTTCTCCACAACAGCTGGATAGCCGACTCCAGACTGGAAACAGTATCATATACAGTGCGACTGGACAATCTTGGGATGGGAGCGTCGGCCCGGTGTTTTTACGTTCCGTTTACAGAATACAATACATTCGGAGAACGGGTTTCGCGCGGGTATTATACCGAAACAGTCGCAACACTGAATGCGTCGTATAATTTTCTGGCAGGCTATTACTTTAAGGGAATCGCCGTTGGAGCAAACCTGAAGGCGGGTTTCCGGAGCATGCCGGACTACAGCGACAATTACGGAAATCTGCAGCAAGGATCCGGCGCCGGGCAATCCGCGGCGACCTTTATGGTTGATATCGGCGCTCAGACGAGATTCAACCTGCTCAAGCTCTACAGCTCGCGGGATCCCAATTTTCATGTCGGCGCGACACTGCGGAATGCAGGTCCACCGGTTTCCGGAGAAGCGCTGCCGACGGTCGCCGCTGCAGGTGTTGCCTGGAAAATGGCGAATCCCATAACTTTTTCCGGAGAAATTCAGCAGCCCCTGAACTTTATGAACCTCAAAAACTCCGGACGAACTGTATTCGGAGCGGGTTTTTCGGTGGAATTCGCCTCTTTTTTTACGCTGCTCGGAGGACTTCAGTTAAAGGGTGCGAATCCGAGAATCAGCCTGGGGGGCGAAATGAATGTGAACGATATTCAGTTCAATATCAATTATACCCTGGATATGACAACACAGGCGGCAGTGTTCAACCGGATCAGCCTTGCCGCAAAGCTGAACCTTGGAGACAGAGGCCGTGCCGACAGGCAAAAGCGGATCGAAAAACTGTATATCGAAGGATTGCGGCTGTATGCGCTCGGAGAACTTGATGAAGCAGTCGAAGTCTGGAATGCCGCGCTCGATCTGGACAAGCGGTTTGATCCGGCAATCGAGGGCGTGCGTACAGCGCTGTATACGATACAAATTCAGCAGGAAATACGGAAACTGCAGATACTCGAGGATTCAGAAGCACAAGCCGGCGGAACTGACCCCTGAGCAGCAAGTGATGGCAGCCTCCCGGATGCGCTGGC
>SHOL01000048.1 GCA_004294945.1 Treponema sp. | reverse complement strand
GTTGTTTTTCCGGTGATGTCCAACGCTTCTTCGAGCCACAGCGCCGCCGCTATGTCCGAAGGAAAAACCAGTACCGAGTCGTCTTTAGTTCCTTCTGCTTTCAGCAGCTCTTCGACAGGGTTAAGCATCACAAGCCTGGCGTTTTGATGGTGTCCAGTTCCAGTTTGACCTTATTGAACTCTTCCCGAATCTGAACGGTCTGGGTAGACTGCCGCGCCAGGCGCTGGGCCAGCAAGCGGGACAGAAATATACCGTAATGGGGATGGCTGCGAATCAGCGAGATAAACTCCATTTTTGGTATTTTTACGAGAGATCCGTTCCCGATCGAGATTATTGTGGCAGAACGGCGGTCGTTCAGCAGGAACGACATTTCCCCGATAAAAATATCTTTCGGGGTCAGTACCGAAACAAGTTTCCGCTGGACGTAGACGGCGTATTTTCCGGAACGTATATAGTACAGATCGTTTGAAGGCTCGTTTTCGCGGCAGACCAGCTGTTTGTCACCGAAATCAAGAATCTGCTGTTCCTGCATGATAACCGGGATGGAGTTTGTGGCATCCCGTTGGTTCGTAATTTCGAACGAGGCTTCGTTTCCCCTGGAATTATAGGAAATCGACGAAACAAAGGATTCGGCAAGTTTAATTCCCATTCCGTGAAGCCCGGCCGTCAGTTCGCCGGCAAGACGTTTTTTCCAGTCGAAGCCGTCCCCGTCGTCCCGTACCGAAATGCGGGTGCGAAGGTTAGAAATTTCGTATGAAATGTATACTTTTTTGTGAGCTACATCCGGTGCCTTGCTTTTTTCGGCGATCAGGTCAAGCATATTTTTGCCTTGGGACAGCCATGCCGTTTTTTCGTCGAAGCTTATTTTACAGTTGCCATGCTCGACCGCGTTCAGAAGCAGCTCCATCAAGGCGCCCTGAATAGCCGAGCGTCCGTCGTCGTTGATCCTGTTTGTGTTATACAGGTAGCCGGTAATCAGGTTGCAGTAAAATAGAATGTCAGTTGGATCATTGTCGCTGATAAACGAACCGGTTTCGTTCGTTTTCATTTGCTGCTGCATGCCCCGGTTAAAGAGGAACTGGGAATTCTGGGTAATTATCCGGAGAATTCGTCCGGCGTTGTCCTGAAAGTTCGACCGAGTCAGAATAAGCAGAATATTCGGATCCCGCCTTTTTTCGAGCTGTATTTTCTGCTGGTGGTTCTGTGCGATAGCGATTATGCCGCCGAACAGGAGCCAGGGATCCGCATGGATGACTTCCATCAGGCTTTCGGTATCCAGCGAGTCGTCTCCAAAATCGAATATCTTGATTTCCGGCAGTTCGTAATTAAGGTAGGAAATTATTTCCTCCTGATCCTGAACTACGACCGGAATAAACTCGCTGGAAAACTTTGCGCAGGCAGCCTTGAATGCCTGGATGGTCGGCTGATTCTTGCTAAAAATGGGTATGCTTTTCATGTGAGCTCCACCCGTTCAATTCTAGCACAAATTCTACCAACACACTATACTAAGTCCAACAATGGATAATCTAAAACTTTTACCGGGCAAGCCGATTCCTCAGGGAGCAACTGCAGAAGCAGGAGGAGTAAACTTCAGCGTCTTTACCCGTAATGGAACCAGCGTCATTCTTGAATTCTTTGAACATGATGAGGACAGTACTCCCTGCTGTTCTTTCCGGCTCGATCCCCGTATCCACCGCACCGGAGATATTTGGCACGTATTTGTGCAGAACCTCAAGCCGGGATACTTGTATCTGTATCGTGTCGACGGCCCGTTCCGGCCGAATGAAGGCCTTCGGTTTAATCCGAATAAGTACCTTCTTGATCCGTATGCAAAAGAGATCACCCCGACCTCGATTTTCAGTTCGCACGAGAAGTCTTCGCAGAACGGAATATCCGTTGATGTCGATCTGAATTACAACACGGTGATTTCTGCCGCCGGCTTTCCGAAATGCGTGGTTGTCGACGACACCGATTTCGACTGGGAAGGCGACCGTCCGCTCAATTATCCGCTCCGCTACAGTGTGCTGTACGAGGCGCACGTTAAAGGCTTGACCATGCATCATTCGTCGGGCAAAAAACATCCGGGAACCTATCGGGGGGTGATTGAATCCATTCCGTATCTGAAGGAACTGGGCATTACCAGTCTTGAGCTGCTTCCGATCAATGAATTCGATGAAAACGAGAATACCCGCGTTAATCCGCGTACTGGTGAACGGCTCAAGAATTACTGGGGCTACAGTACTATCGCCTTTTTCGCCCCGAAAGCGACGTTTTCGTCGGATCTTTCCCGGGGAGGCCCGACGCGGGAATTCAAGGAAATGGTTCGCGAGCTGCACAAGGCAGGAATCGAGATAATTCTTGATATTGTATTCAATCATACCGCAGAGGGGAACGAGCGCGGCCTGACATTCAGTTTTAAAGGGTGGGACAACCCCATCTACTATATGCTCGAAGACAACAAGCGGTACTACCGCAATTACTCCGGATGCGGCAATACGGTCAACTGCAACCACCCTGTTGTCAGGACGCTGATAATCGACTGTCTGCGGTACTGGGTGACCGAAATGCACGTCGACGGTTTCCGCTTCGATCTCGGTTCTATTCTTGGCCGCGACCAGAAGGGCCGTATCCTGGAAAATCCGCCCATGCTTGAGCGTATTGCCGAAGATCCGATCCTGCGCCATACCAAAATTATCGCCGAAGCCTGGGATGCCGGAGGGGCGTACCAGGTTGGCTGGTTCCCTGGTGGCCGCTGGGCCGAGTGGAATGACCGGTTCCGGGACGATATGCGCTCCTTTTGGCGTGGAGATAAGGGGTCTGTGCTTAATTTTGCCACCCGCGTAACCGGTTCTTCCGATCTGTATCTTCGCGACGGACGCAAACCCTTCCATTCAATCAACTTTATTACCAGCCATGACGGTTTTACTCTGAATGATTTGGTTTCCTACAATGGGAAACATAATGATGAAAACGGGGAATCAAACCGCGACGGGAGCGACCACAACATCAGCTTCAACTATGGCTTTGAAGGTTCAACCGTCAATCCCAAGATTGAGGCAATCCGCAATCGCCAAATCAAGAACATGTTCGTCTCGCTGTTGGTCTCTCTGGGTACTCCCATGCTCCTGATGGGCGATGAAATACGGAGAACCCAGGGCGGAAACAACAACGCCTATTGCCAGGATAACGAAATTTCCTGGATGAACTGGACGTTCAGGCGGAAAAATGAAGGGCTTTTCCGATTCGTGCGCCTTTTGATCCGATTCAGAAAAGATCATCCGGCTTTCCTGCGCCCGGAATTCCTGACCGGACGCGCCGAATCATCGCATTCAAGCCCGGATATCAGCTGGTTCAACGAGCGGGGCGAAACACCCGATTGGTCGAATCCCGGGCCGTTTATTGCCTACCGCCTGTTCGGAAGCCATGCGTCGGTGCGTACCGATCAGGATTCCGCTGACTTTTTTATCATGTTCAATTCCTCGACGAAAGATATTACCGTTCGATTGTGTCCCCCGCCGAAAGGCACCCGCTGGTTCCGTGCTGTCGACACTTCGTATGATTCACCTCTTGATATTCTCGAAGATGGAAGCGAAGACGTCCTGTTTGACCAGAAAAAATATGTCATTTTGGCCCGCAGCAGTGTTGTTCTCATCTCCAGAAATGTGTAGAATGACCAGAATCATCTTGTAAACCGGTTTACCAAAGGAGTTTCATCTTGATTGAGTTTGATAAAGAGAAGTTCAAGAATTCGATACGAACCCGTCTGAAAAGACACTATGGAAAGAATCTTGACGAAGCGAACGCGCATGATATTTATGACGCTGTTTCCACCGCAGTGATGGATCACATCCAAACGAACTGGATGGCAACCCGTAAGGAGTACGAGGACGGCCAGGTTCGCCAGATGTACTACCTTTCAGCCGAATTTCTCATGGGCCGCGCGCTGAGCAACAATCTGATCAACTTCGGCATTATGGACAGCGTTAAGGAAGTCCTTGCCGAGCTAAAATTCGACTATACGACTATCGAGGATCAGGAACCCGACGCAGGTCTTGGCAACGGCGGTCTTGGACGGCTTGCCGCCTGTTTTCTTGACTCCCTTGCCACTCTCGATTACCCGGGACACGGCTACGGAATTCGCTATCAGTATGGAATGTTCGAACAGCACATCGAGGACGGACACCAGGTAGAGTATCCGGACAACTGGCTCAAGCACCGCGATCCTTGGGCAGTAAAACGCTCCGATCTTGCGGTTAAGGTTCAGTTCGGCGGCACTCCGGTTGTCGAAAAGGGTCCGAACGGCTATGTCCGGTTCAAGCTGGTCGGCGCCGAAGAAGTAACCGCAACGCCGTACGACACACCGATACTCGGATACGCAACCCGCACCGTAAACCGCCTCAGGCTCTGGGAGGCTTCGAGCGATGACGGCTTCGACCTTCAGCTGTTTAACGATATGCACTACAACAGGGCTGTCGAGCGGCAAAACAGTGCGGAAAATATTTCCCGCGTCCTGTATCCGAACGACTCCGGCCCTTCCGGCAAGGCGCTTCGCCTGAAGCAGCAGTATTTTTTCTCGTCTGCGAGCCTTCAGGATCTCCTTGCAAAATTCAAGCGGGATCATGGGCATGACTTCAAGAAGTTCCCCGATTACAATGTTATTCAGCTCAACGACACCCATCCGGTTGTTGCGATACCCGAGCTGATGAGGCTTTTGATGGACGAGAACGGTCTCGGATGGGAAGATTCCTGGGACATCGTTACCAGGACCTTCGCATATACCAACCACACGATTCTTGCCGAAGCGCTTGAAAAGTGGCCGATCGATATTTTCCAGAGCCTGCTTCCCCGCGTATACCAGATTGTTGAGGAAATCAACCGCCGGTTTATGGCCGACTTGCGCGAAAAGTATCCGTCGAACTGGAAAAAACAGAACAGCATGGCGATTATCAGCGACAGCATGATTCACATGGCCTGGCTTGCAATACATGCCTGCTTCTCCGTGAACGGCGTTGCCGCCCTGCATACAGAGCTGTTGAAAAATGTCGAACTGGCCGACTGGTATGCACTCTATCCGTCCAAGTTCAACAACAAGACGAATGGCGTTACGCAACGCCGTTGGCTTCTTTCGGCAAATCCGGATCTGGCTGCCTTTATCACTTCAAAGATCGGACACGGATGGGAAAAAGACCTGTCGCTCCTGAAAAAGCTCGAAAAGTATGCCGACGATCCGGCTGTACTCGACGAGTTTATGAAAATCAAGCATACCAACAAGGTTTCCCTTGCCAAGTATCTCAAGGATACGCAGAACATCTTCATCGATCCGGATTCGATCTATGACGTGCAAATCAAGCGACTTCATGAATACAAACGGCAGCTGCTCAACATTTTCCATGTCATGTATCTGTACAACAGGATAATAGAAGATCCGTCGTATGTGGTTGTGCCTCACACGTTTATTTTTGGCGCTAAAGCCGCTTCCGGATACCGCCGTGCAAAGAGCATAATCAAGCTGATCAACACAGTCGCAGACCGGGTTAACAACGACCACCGCGTAAAAGGGAAAATTCGGGTTGTATTTGTAGAAAATTACCGGGTTTCGCTTGCAGAGAAGCTCTTCCCCGCATCGGATGTGTCCGAGCAGATTTCTACGGCCGGAAAAGAAGCCTCCGGAACCGGCAATATGAAATTTATGATGAACGGTGCGTTGACAATCGGTACGTTGGATGGCGCAAATATTGAAATTGTCGAAGAAGCCGGCGAAGAAAACGCATTTATCTTCGGGCTTACGACTGAGCAGATTCAGAAGATTGAAGCTGAACACAGCTACAATCCGCAGGAATACCTGGCCGCAAATCCCGGATTGCAGGAAGTGCTCAACCAGCTGATAGATGGCACGTATGGAACTGCCGGCGACGCCATGTTCCGCGAATTATACGAATCGTTGGTGTATGGCGTAGAGGGTCAACGGCCTGACGTCTTCTACGTACTTGCAGATTTTGACGCTTATGCGGAAGCCCAGGCAAAACTGGCACACGCGTACACAGACAAGCGAAAGTGGGCGAAAATGGCCCTGTTGAACGTTGCCCGTTCAGGAAAATTCAGTTCCGACCGGACTATCGAGGATTATGTCCGCGATATATGGAAACTGAAGAAAGTTGTGGTAAAATAGAGCTTGTTGCAGACTGTCCGGCGGCATACGCAGCCGGACAGTTTTTTTTTACGTATCACGCGGAAATTCGGGAGGTATGTATGAGTAAAAAAGTGATTGTCTCTATCTTTTTCGGGCTGGTGTTCTGTCTGGCTGTTCTTCAGGCGGCTGAACCGCCAAAGAAATATCTGAGCCGCTCCGATCTAAAAGCATTTAAGGAAAATTTTTCCCGAATCGAAGAAGATTTCGACAATTTGGACGTATCCTACGACTCTCTGTTAGATTTTTCGGGTGATACAAACTCCGAAGGCTTGGCTGCGCTGGCGTCAATTACCGCACCTGTCGAGGTTGAGCGGATCCTGCAGAAAAATGGTATAAGCGCTCCCTCTTTTACGAAATATATGGTGATTTCGTACGGCATTGGAGTCCTGTACCTCGAAAAAGGTCTGAAGGAGCAGGTGTCTCTGTATGCATCAATGCCGGAAGTAGCGGCATCGCTTGAACAGGCGCTTCAAGAAATCCAGGTTCTGAAATCTGAAATTCATCAAGCAGATCTTGCATTGATCGCGGACGATCTGGAAGCGCTGGCTGCAATCGTTTCTGACGAGTAACCGTTTATTTCCCTGCTGGCAAAACCCCTCTCTGTGTATGTACATAAATATGCATTTTCAGGTATAATTATGCAAAACGAGCTGTAAATGCCATACATGGTATGCACATTGCAAAGGCGCAATGGTTTTCGCTCAATGAGGAGTAAGTATATGGCCAATACGTACATTCAGGAAGTGCTTGCACAGGTACAGGCCCGCAACGGGCACGAGGCGGAATTTCTTCAGGCAGTAGAGGAAGTCCTGTATTCTCTTGAACCTGTCGTTACGCAGATGCCTGAAATCCGGAAACACGCGATTCTCGAGCGGATGGTAGAGCCTGAACGCGTTATTATGTTCAGGGTACCCTGGGTAAATGATGCAGGCAAGGTGTGCGTGAACCGCGGATATCGCGTTCAGTTCAACAGCGCGATCGGCCCCTACAAGGGTGGAATCAGGTTTCATCCCTCCGTCAATCTTTCCATCCTCAAATTTCTCGGCTTCGAACAAGTTTTCAAGAATAGCCTCACAACTCTTCCCATGGGCGGCGGAAAGGGCGGCTGCGATTTCGACCCGAAGGGTAAATCCGACGGAGAAGTAATGCGCTTTTGCCAGAGCTTCATGAACGAATTGTATCGGCATATCGGCCCTGATACGGACGTACCCGCCGGTGATATCGGCGTCGGAGCTCGCGAAGTCGGCTTTATGTTCGGGCAGTACAAGCGCCTTTCGAACGAATTTACCGGTGTGTTCACCGGAAAGGGCCTTACCTGGGGCGGTTCGCTCGTTCGTCCCGAAGCGACCGGCTATGGGTGCGTCTATTTTGCGGAGAACATGCTTGCAGTCAGGGGAGAAACCTTTACGGGCAAGGTGTGCGCCGTTTCCGGGTCAGGAAACGTTGCCCAGTTCACCGTCCAGAAGCTCAATCAGCTCGGGGCTAAAGTTGTAACCCTGTCCGACTCCGACGGATGTATCTACGATCCGGACGGAATCAACGAAGAAAAACTTGCATTCGTCATGGAACTCAAGAATATCAAGCGCGGACGCATCAGCGAATACGTCCAGAAATATTCCAAGGCGACTTACTCCGCTGGACAGCGCCCCTGGAACGTTGCCTGCGATTGTGCATTCCCGAGCGCAACGCAGAACGAACTCAATGGAGACGATGCAAAAGCCCTGGTAAAAAACGGATGCATTCTCGTTGCGGAGGGCGCCAACATGCCTTCGACTCCGGAAGCAATAGAAGTTTTCCAACAGAACAAGCTGATGTATGCGCCCGGAAAAGCATCGAATGCGGGCGGCGTTGCGACAAGCGGTCTTGAAATGAGCCAGAACTCCATGCGCCTTTCCTGGAACCGCGAGGAAGTCGACGCCAAGCTCAAGGGCATCATGAAGAACATTCATGACAATGCCTACGGAGCAGCAAAACAGTTTGGCCATGAAGGCGACTACATGATGGGTGCGAATATCGCAGGTTTCCTCAAGGTTGCCAACGCCATGATTGCCCAGGGTGTAATCTGAGTTCTTTCTTTGCGGCTGGCGGGAAAAAAACGGTACGAATATACCTTTCCCGAGACAGTATTTGATTTATTGTGCGGATGACGTTATCATTTTTCTTTGCGAACAGTGTGTCTGCTGCATACAGCGAAAGCTGAACTGCATGAAGCATTTTGTCTGAAGTAGCAGCGCACATCGGAGAAAGCAAGAATGAAGCAAACCATGTCGGTTAATTTTCTGGTTGCAACGGTGTCCGGTACTATTTTAATGTTTACAGTGCTCGTAGGTCTTTCGACCGGGTTTTTTTATTTTACCTATAAGGAAGCGCTTGCCGCAAAGCAGTCTGTGTCCATAAGCCGCGTTCAGGCGCTGAAAGAGCATGCCGAGCGGGTCTTCTCGGAGGCAGATCAGATACTTCGCTTTGTACAGCGAAATTCTGCCTCCTCAGGAGGATTCGACAAGGTTTCCGTTGCGGGCAAGCGGGCTTTTGTTGATAATGCACACTTCGATTTTTCCGGAATCGGCCTCATTTTTCTTCTGGATCACGACGGCCTGCTGTTTGAATCGTCCGGGTCTATGTCCGACAATCCCCCGGATTATTCGGAACAGGCCTTTTTTCTGTTCCACCAGAATTCCTTTACTGACCAGGTATTTGTCGGCCCTCCCGCATTTTCTCTTGTGTCGAACCGCTGGGCATTTACTGTTTCGAGGAGTATCTCGAATTCTGACGGTTCGTTTGCGGGAGTCGTGCTTGCAGAGATCGATTGTGCCTATTTTGAGCAGGTGTACCAGGCGGCTGCTCCCGAAGCTGGAGGTTCTGTATCCCTGCTGACTGCAGACGGTATTCCTCTGGTGCATATTCCTCATGACGACTCGATATATCGAGACAATACACCCTTTTCCGGAACGGTCATCTTCGACATTCTTTCAGAATCGTCGGGCTTCTTGACGGAACCGCATCCTGCTTCTGATACACCGGCCCGCTGTTACTCGTTCCGGCATCTCGACACGTATCCTGCGGTACTGGTAAACGAATATACCATCGAGGAAGCTGCAGCTTCCTGGCGAAAATATACGCTTGTTTATTGCGCCTTTCTGTTCCTTCTGCTCCTTCTTGTAGCCTTTTTAACGGTTATTGTTGTCAGGCAGTTCGACCGCTTGCGGGAGGTGAACGAAGATCTGACGGAAAAACAGCTGGCGCTCGAATCGATGGCACTCAAGGATTCAATGACGGGACTGGTGAACAGGGCAGTCCTGCACGACCGGCTCACAAATGCGCTGTCTGTGTCGCGGCGTTACGGAAATCAATATGTTGGTCTGCTTTTTATGGATATTGACCACTTCAAGGACCTGAACGATACCTATGGCCATTTGTTCGGCGACGAGGTACTCAAAGTTTTTGCAGACAGAATTTCCGGTGTTCTGCGCGTGTCGGATACGTTTGCCCGGATGGGCGGCGACGAATTTGTGGTTATGGTTCCACTGGTGTCATCCAGAAGCGAGCTTGAACTTGTTGCACGAAAGATCGAGCTTGCGCTGCGCGATCCTTTTGCGATTGGCGATGTTTCGGTGGAAGTGCGTTCAAGTATCGGGTATGCACTGTCTGTACGGCCGGAGTCTACAGCCGATTCGCTGATCAGCGAGGCTGACAATGCTATGTACTTGGTAAAACAGCAGCATCGCAGACGCGAGCAGGAACAAAAAACAGAATGATCAGTACCGGTTTAGCTGGTATTGCATATACCGCCGCGTTACATGGCGGCGTACTCGAAATCCGTGCATCGGAAGACTGTGTGACGGGTATCCGTGTTATGCAGGAAGCGGAAATCCCTGAAAAATCATGTTTCGGAAGCACTTGCGAAACCGCCAACGAACTTGCCCAAAAGGCGGTGCGGCAGCTGGATCAGTATTTTTCGGGAAATCTCCAGACATTCGACCTTCCGCTCGCTCCGGCGCGAACCCCGTTTCTTTCGGCTGTTCGCGATGCCCTGTGCTCCATACCGTACGGCTCGACAGTCTCGTATTCCGAGCTGGCCTGCATGGCGGGGTATCCGAAAGCCGTGCGCGCCGCTGCGTTGGCATGCAGGAACAATCCGCTGCCTTTCATCGTACCCTGCCATCGGGTTGTGGGCAAAAACGGCAGCCTTACCGGATACTCGGGAGGGCTGCCGCTCAAACACGCCCTGTTGGAGCTGGAAAGGCAAACCGGGCGTGCGTTCTCGAACCCGCCCGCCCGGTGAAGCTCATGTGCACTTGCTGTAGCCGCAGTTAAAGCACGAAATGCATCCGTCGCGAAACGAAAGCTTTTCCCCGCATTCCGGGCAGCTGCTGTCGCTGGTGATCACTTCCTCGCCGTTTTTGATGTACTGCTTGAGCACCCGCGCAATACTCCGTTCTACCGCAGTAAAGTTCGTGTCTTTCTGCAGCTGCGTCACGATGAACTGCAGCGGGGTTCCATGCCTGAGCGACATGGAAATGAACCGTGCGAGCGATGCATCCGGCGAATCGAACGACTTGGTGAAGTTCTCCAGCCTGACTTCTTCTTTCCCGTTGACAAAAATCAGATCGTAGCGGCCTTTTTCCGCCTTGCGGACGATCGATTTCTTGGTGGTTTCCAGTGTAATTTTCTTTTCCGAATCTTCGATAACGAAGATTTCGTACAGGAGCCCGTCGAGAAAGCCGGTGATGATGACAAAACTCTTCCCCTCTGCCTGAACACGGTGGATGTCGCAGGGAAGGTCCTTCGGGCGTACCGGGGCTACCCGCCGCTTGAGCGCGCTTTCCTTTTTTTCCGAGTACTCAAGGATGCCTTTCATGCTGCCGTCGGGGTTGAACGTTGTGAAACCTTTCAGTCCTTTCCGGTATCCGTACATGAACAGGTTCTTGTATTCGTCGAAGGACGTACCCGGCGGCAGGTTGAGCGTTTTTGAAATACTGTGGTCGATATAGGTTTGGAACACCGCCTGCATATCGATGGACTTGTACGGATCAATCTGCGCAGTCGTAATAAAGGCGGGCGGAACAGCTCCGGAAGCGGCTTCTGCCGGATGCGTATCCTTCCAGAGCTTCCAGGCATAATCGCTTACCTCTTCTGTCCGGGTGTTGTCTCCGGTTCCGGTCCTGATAGTGCGCTTGAACGAGAGCGCAAAAATGGGTTCAATACCGGATGAACAATTCTGTCCCATCGACAGCGACGTCGTTCCTGTCGGTGCAACCGTGTTGAGCTGCACGTTTCGCATGCCCTGTTGTGCGATTTTTTCCCGGATCTCGTCGGGCAGCGTTTTGACAAAATTGGCCGCAAGGTACTTTTCCGCATCGAAGGCCGGAAAAGAGCCCTTTTCGAGTGCGAGATCGCTTGAGGCCGAATAGGAAGCGTCCCTGAGCGTCCGGGCAATCTGCGCGCCAAGTTCCAGCGAATCAGGATCGCCGTATTTCATTCCCAGCATGGCAAATACGTCTCCAAGACCGGTAAAGCCGAGTCCGATTCTGCGCCACTGACGGGAAAAGATTTTTATTTTGTCGAGGGGGTAGTCTGTCGCATCCAGAACGTCGTCGAGAAACCTGACGCCTATACCGGCGGTGCGGGCGAATCCGTTAAAGTCGAAGCGGGCCCGCTCGGTGAACGGATCGCGCACAAACATGACGAGGTTAATCGAACTTAGACAGCACAGCGAGTACGGCGGCATCACGAGCTCGCCGCAGGGGTTTACCCGGTCCATCTTGAACGCCCACCAGCCGTTGTTGAAGCGCTCGACGGTATCGGCATTGAAAATACCCGGCTCGTTGTGCATAAATGCATTCTGCGCGAGCAGGTCGTAGAGGTATCGCGCTTTTACGGTTTTGTAGACTGTGCCGCCAAAGGTGAGGTTCCAGTTGGCGTCTTTTTCCACTGCGTCGATAAAAGCGTCGGTTATCTTGACCGAAATATTGAACTGGGTGAGTTCCTTGTTCTGCTCGCCTTTTTTCGCGGTGATAAAATCTTCGATTTCCGGGTGGGAGATGTCCAGAAGGGCAATATGAGCTGAACGGCGCTGTCCGCCGGTCATGATTGTTTTTGCCGACTGGTCGAAAATGCGGAGAAACGAAATGACGCCGGAAGATTCGCCGCCGTTCGACAATCGGGCTCCCTTGGGCCGGAGTTTTGAAACGTCAAACCCGACGCCGCCACCCATCTTGCTGATGGTTGCGTCTTCCTTGAGCGAATCGTAGATTGATTCGAGGGAGTCTTCGATATCGATGGTAAAACAGTTGTTGTAGTTTTTCATGGCGCTTGAAGGCCGTGCGTTTGCCAGTATGCGGCCTGCGGGCTGGAGCCTGCCTTCGAGCAGTTCCTGGTAAAAGACTGCTTCCCACTGTTCGCGCAGGGCAGGTGTTGCTTCTGCCGAAGCGATTTCGCTTGCGACGCCGCGGAATACTTCTTCCGGCGAGGTCTCTCCGTTCAGGCAGTATTTTTGTTCAAATATTTCTTTACTTATCTGCTGTTCCCATATCCATTGAGTCATTGTAGTCCACCTTACGCTATATATAGCGTGAAATGGTCAAGAAGTCAATCGTTGTTTGTGGCTGCTAACATTTTTTTCAGTCGCACTGCAGCGTACTGGACTGCAGATGCGGTGAATGGAGCGTTCGCCCGTGCAGAGGCTTTGTTCGAGCGGCTGCGAGCAGGGGGCGCGCGCCCCTGAACCTGCGTTCGGCCTCAGGGCTGGTGTATGTTAGAGACTTGCGATGCTGTTTCGCCCGGAACGTTTTGCCTTGAGGAGGGCGTGGTCTGCTCTGAGGAACAGTCCTTCGAAGGAGTCTTCCGCGCGGCATTCGGAAACGCCGATGCTTGCCGTGATTGTGAACTTTTCTCCGGTTTCGGAAGCCAGATCCATCCGGGCAATATCCTGGCGGACTTGTTCGGCAATGTCGCGGGCGCCGGGCAACAATGTGTTGTACAGGAGCAACAGAAATTCATCGCCGCCGTATCTGCAGGCAATGTCGCTCTTTTTGATCCGTTTTTGTATGGCTTCGCTTATTCTGATAAGGATGGCGTCGCCGGCCATGTGACCGAACCGTTCGTTGACTTCCCGGAAATTGTCGAGGTCGATCATGATCATGGAGTTCTGTGTGAATGGTTCCTGATCCTGATCGATGCGGCGGACTTCTTCTTCCAGGAATCTGCGGTTGTAGAGGTTTGTGAGCGGGTCGGTACTGGCAAGTTCGATGTAGTATTGTTCGCGGGCAACAAGCATTTCTTTTTCTCTGAGTTCGCGCTTGATGAGGTCGAAGATTGCCAGGGTAAAAAGAAGTGAGTCTATGGTGCTTCCGACGACGAATATGTAGCTTGTCGGAACGAAGGAATCGACGTATGCGGTAAGCGACCAGATGAGCGTGCCTGCGAACAGGGCGCACCAGGCAAGGAGGTAGTAGCGTGCTTCCCTGTTGCCGCGGAAATAATCGTATGCGGTGGTTGCAATGATGATAATTGGGACAATCATGCCGGTGACATAGGCAATCTTGTTTGCCGCAAGACTGTTGCCGGCGACGCCCAGTAGGGTTTGTACAAGGAACAGGCCGATAAAGACGTTCAATATGAGATGAATGCGTGGATAGCGCGCCGGCAGCCCGAGAAACGCCTGGGCAAACAGAATCATGAATATGCCGAGGCCGGCGAGCGACAGCCACAGTATGGCTTCGTATACTGAAAACGGCAGGCCAAAATAGTAGAGAAAGCCATGTACCCTGAAGTGGTATGCAAGCAAGGAGAGCAGATACAGCACATAGAAAAGAAAAATGCGGTTTTTTACTATGGCGTACGAAAACAGATTTATAAAGAACACGGCAATGATTGCACCAAAGAAAATGCCGAAAAAGAAGAACTCTCCCGAGACTTTGCTTATTACCCGGGTGTCGGGGATAACTCTGAGCGGGATTCGCAGGATTGTATTTGATTGCAGCCGGATGTACACCGGTTTTGATTCGCTCAGGTTGTCCGGTATCGGTGTGTACCATATCCTGGCCTTGACCGGAACTTCCCGGGCCGGGATTTTTTTACCGGAAAACACGGGCGGGTGGTCCGGAAAGTAGACTACGAAGTTTTCGAGGTTTCCGGCTTCTGTTTCCAGATAAAAATTCGGTCCCAGGTGGCTTGGACTGATCGTGAAGCGCATCCAGAAGGCAGAGGCGGAATGCTTTTCGAACATTCGGGATGTCGGTTGGGCTCTGAACGGTCGATCCCGCTCTTGAACTTCGGCGTAGGTAAGCAATCCGCTTTTGTCTTCGAGGACGGCAAGATTCCGGATGCCGCTTTCCGCAGGTGTTTCCGGAGGGCGGGGGATATAGGCGAGCAGGAATGCAAGGATGATGACCAAGGCCCCGGCGGATAGCTTGATGTAATCGTAATTGATTGTTCTTTTCATAGTGTGTCGCTAGTTGTGTATTATCCGGGGCAAACCGCATGTTGTCAAATGACGCCTGAATGGGAAAAAATTACTCGTTTTAATGAGAAAATACTACCCGTTTTGTTCGGGCTTGAAGCACAGGGGTCTGGTATGTGGAGGTGATTTTCGATCCGTACGGGCTGTTTTGTGGGTTTTTTGGGCTGTTGTGGAAGGTTTTGGAATTATTTTGATCGTATTTTATAGTTGGCACGATTCCTGCTATATATCAATAGGCCGCGCTGGTTAAGGAGCTGCGGTATCAACCAGGCTTGTAAGGAGTTTTGTATGAAGAAGACAGGAATTATTGCGGTGTTGCTGGTTGCCGGTGCAACCTGTGCGTTTGCGGCCGGAAGCCGAGAGACGGTTACGGTAGAGGGTAAACTTTCTGTTACGGATTCTGTTCCGACGATTGCCTCGGGCGGAAAAATCTATGAGCTTCCCGTCGGTCCCTTTTACCGGATCGCCTGGGAAAAGTCGGTAAAAGCCGGTGACACGCTGAAGGTAGAAGGTGTTGCTGTCGAGAATCCGGGCCGGCGAGCGCCTGCTGCGGTTTCCGGAAACGCACCATCAGGGACTTCCGCTGATTCTTCAGATGCGGCGGACCGAATTGTGCTGATGCCTTCAAAGTTGTGGGTAAACGGGAAAGAGGTTGATCTTTCATCCTACGCAACGGGTCCCGGCGCAATGGGGGCGGGCAGGATGGGCGGCGGCCGTTTTGCCGATGCCTGCGCAGACTGTGGCGCCGGTATGATGGGCGGGCGGGGAATCTCCGGCCGTGGGCCTGCCGGTCGGG
>SHOL01000047.1:2471-15474 GCA_004294945.1 Treponema sp. | reverse complement strand
CGCAACGACCGCTGCAACGATAACTTTTTTGGAAAGTTTCATTCATCTCCTCCTTCAAGAGATCACATAACATTGGAGACTCCGGATACTTGATCTGTCCGGAACCAACCTTTCTTTTTAGCGCCCAATCCAACGGGCTGCGCACCGGCTTGTCTGAAAAACGTACCGGGTCTGTCAGATAAACCGGCCAGGAACCGGATTCCCGATTCCAGAAAAAATAAGGAACCTTAGCCGGCCAGATCCGTCACTGGTGCGTCACATAGACTGGTCCAGTTCGTTGGTTTCTTACTTCAACCAACTTTAGTATACCCCAGTTCCTTACTTTTGCAACAAAAATAAATCGGCTAAACCGGTTTATTTTTCCATTTTTGCCAAGCTTTTCAGTTATCCCGGCACACAGGTACATAGCAAGTGCATCGTGGGGAGGTATCGGGGGTATCGGGGGCATCGGGTTGTATCCGCGGGACGTCCGGGCGTATTTCAACTGATTGGGTTTCGCAGCAAAAAAAAGCCCCCCTGCAAGAGCGTGTGCAGGGAGGCCGGAAACGGGCACTCTGATGTCCGCCGCAAAAAGGCAGAACGTCAGCAAATGGAAAGCTTATTTTTTCTGTTCTGCTTTCCAGGCTTCAAATGCTTTTTGAACTTCAGCGGCAACCTGTTCAGGTGTCTTGGATCCCATACCGATTTCCTGGAGACCTGTATTTAACGGTTCGCAGACAGAAGCTGCAAAGACGCCGTCGATAACGACTGTCGAATTGCTGTACTGCTTTGCAAAAGATCCAACCATCTGCTGGATGGGCTCCAGCTTGAGGGCACTCATATCGATATCGGTGCGGCTCGGAGTCGGAGATCCGCCGGTAGAAACGCGCCAGGTCTGTATTTCTTTTCCCTGCATCCACTTGATCAGCCGCCATGCCGCTTCTTCACGCGCAGATCCTGCCGGGATAGCTGCGCTCATAGCCCAACCGGTTCCGACAATAACGGAGGTGGAGTTGTTAACCTTTGCGGAAGCGATAGCCGGGAACACCATAAGCGCAAGGTCAGTTTTCTGGACCTCGGGAGCAATCAACGCCTGTCCCGTAGACTTGTCGGTAATGAAGGCGCCGTTTCTCCAGTCCCCGTCGATCAGATAGGCGCCCTTGCGAGTTGCAAACTGGCCGATAACGTCGCCGTAGTTGGTGGCAAGGGTGTTTTTGGACAGCACGCCGTCAGCGTAGAGCGTCTTGACAAACTTGAGTGCATTCAGGAAATCTGCGTCGGTGAATTTAGCCTGTCCGTTGAGAATCTTCTGGTCCCATCCCGAACCGCCGAACCGTCCGGCGATGTCCGAAAACAGGCAGGACTGCATCACCCAGGATTCAGCATTGGCCATGAGAATGGTTTCGTAGCCCTTGGCTTTAAGAACGGGAACCTGGGCCTTGAGCTCGTCGTAGGTTTTCGGGATGGAAAGGCCGCATTCTTTCAGGACAGCGGTATTTACATACAGTACATGGGTTTGGGTTACACCGATCGGGAGTTCGGCAAGATAGCCGCCGCTCTGGACTTTAGGATCGATGGAGAGCGCCGAGTATTTGTCCATCAGGCCGTCGCGTTTCATCAAAGGAGTAAGATCCTTGAGCAGCTTTTTAGCGTGAAGGGTCGTGGAGCGTCCGCTCGGCCAGCAGTACAATACGTCGGGAAGCTGTCCGGCAGCAGCATACGCTTCTGTCTTTTGGTGGAACGGCTCGTTGAAGAGATCTTCACGTTCAATGATAATATCGGGATTGGCTTTTTCAAACGCTTCCCATACGGTAACCAGTTCATCGGCGCTGTTCGCCGAGGTCATGTCCAGATAGTTGAGAACTTTCAGGGTTACTTTTTCGCCCCCGGCAGTCCCGGCGGGTGCTTTTTCTTTTCCGCCGCCGGCAAAGGCCATGCTGCTTGCCAGAACAGCAGTCAGCGCTACGGTCAGAATTTTCTTTCCAGCTTTCATTTTCTCTCCTCCATAATGAAATACCAGTCTTATGGGCACTTTGAAAAACTGAAGTTTATTAAAGATGCCCTTCTGCGTTTCCGCGTCCGGATACGCGTGACAGACACGAACTGACCCGCGAAATCCTTCGCTTACGTTAGTTCGTCCACTGTACATACTTGATTCTTGCACCTTTTATTCCAGTTGTCAACTTTTTTTTTCACTTTCCGGCAATTTCTCCCTATCAGCGGGTCTGGCT
This sequence comes from Treponema sp., assembly GCA_004294945.1. GTDB lineage: Bacteria > Spirochaetota > Spirochaetia > Treponematales > Treponemataceae > Teretinema. The sequence continues at coordinate 13,264 of SHOL01000047.1, read as the reverse complement.
TGAAAAAACCGGAGAAGCATGCAGTATGCGAAATCGTCTTCGCCCCTGTTGATTCCTGCTTCGAGCGGCTGCGAGGAATGTTTCTGGAAGTAGCATTGTTTTTTGGCCTCTTGTATAAAATCCAGGTGAGGCTCTTTCAAAACTCGGAAAGTTTTGAGAGAGCAACCTTAGATGTACATGGAGAAAAATCACAAGTTATAATAGAGAGACTTGTGATTTTTCTCCAAAAGCCGATTTCAAAAGCAACCGACTTTTGAAATCGGCTCAGGTGTCTTGCTTTTTCATGTGTTTTATTCAACTCTCCGTATCGAGGTGATGTATGGAACAGATACAGTTGATTCCGCAGCCGGTGAGCGTGCGGGAAACCGGCGGTTTTTTCCGGCACCGGGGTGTGCCTGCAGTTTCGGGGGATGCTGCTTTTGCGGAGGAGATGCAGGTTGTGTCGGAACAGCTTTCGGCGCTCCCGATGAGCCAGGGAGGGTTTGGCCAGACAGGAGTGGTGTGCGTGCTCGATACGTCCATATCCGAAGAGGAAGGATACGCAGTGTCGATTGTGCACGACCGGGTTGCCGTGAGTGCCAGTGCGCGGAAGGGAATGTTCAACGGGCTTCAGACGGTTAGACAGCTGATACTTGCAGGCCGGGAAGGAAATACGTTTTGCATTCCCTGCGCCGAAATCCGCGATGAACCCCGATTTGTCTGGCGGGGGTGTATGCTTGATACGTCACGCCACTTTTATTCGGTATCGTTTATAAAAAAAATGATCGACCTGGCGGCACTGCATCATTTGAATGTGTTTCACTGGCACTTGACCGACGATCAGGGCTGGCGGCTCCCCGTAAACGGGTATCCCGCCCTTACCGAAATCGGGGCATGGCGCGAAGATCGGCGAACAACCTGGGGAAACGACAGGCTGGTGGGCGGGTTCTATTCAAAAGAAGAAATTCGGGAAATTGTTGATTTTGCCGCCTCGCGCCATGTAGAAGTGGTACCGGAAGTCGATCTTCCCGGACACTCGAGCGCGATTCTCGCCTCGTACCCGGAGCTTGGCTGTACCGGCGGGCCGTACCGGGTCGAAGACCGTTTCGGTATTTTTGACGATGTGCTGTGCGCCGGCAATGACCGGATTTTTGATCTGTTTGAAGCGATTTTCGACACCCTCGCCGAGCTTTTCCCGTCTTCGTACGTGCATATCGGCGGCGACGAGGTAAAATTCGGGAGGTGGGAGGTATGTCCGAAGTGTCATGCGCGAATGCAGAAGCTCGGGCTCGAAAAGGTGCCGCAGCTGCAAAGCTGGATTACGGTCCGTCTGGTTCAGATGCTCCGGGAGCGCGGAAAGACTGCAATCGGCTGGGATGAAGTTCTGGAGGGCACCGAAAAACTCGGTCTTCCGCAGGACCTTGTCGTTATGTCCTGGCGCGGACAGGAAGGCGGTATCGAAGCGAGCTCCAAGGGGCACCGGGTCATCATGACCCCGCTGACCGACGGGTGCTATCTTAATTTCAAGCCGCTTGACAGTCGCGATGAGCCGGGACACCTTGAGGTGTGCACCGTGAGCCAGTCGTACCGGATGGATCCGGTAACGCCAGAGATGACGGCTGAACAGGCGGCCCTTGTTCTGGGCGGGCAATGCAATCTCTGGTCCGAAGTTATCTATGCAAGCCGGATTGCCGAATACATGCTTTTTCCCCGGCTGTGCGCAATCGCCGAAGCGTTGTGGAGCCCAAAAGACGTGCGGAGCCTCGACTCCTTTGCCCGAAGGCTTCCCGCGCATCGGAAAAAGCTCGACGAGCTGGATGTGAATCAGTTCCGGGGACCGCTTTCCTGAGTGCGCAATACGCGGGCGCCAGGTTCCGGGCGCTGGGCTCTGGACGCCGGGCGCACTGCAATGGATTGCGTGCCGGGTACTTGTCATTTTGAACGGTTGGTACTATGCTTGTACCAACAATGCATTCTGACGGAGGTGGGCAATGAATTCCGGGGGAAACAGGGACTGGATTTTGGACGAAAACGGGTTTGAACTGCGGACTCCGCAGCTGTACAGACCCTGGTACAACTATATCTGCAACCAGGAATACGGTATCAAGATTTCGCACCTCGGCGATGCGTACTCGACAACGCTTGCCCAGCCACGGATAGCGGTGTCCAACTATGATTTTTTTCATCCGTCCAAAGGCAGGTTTGTGTTTGTCCGGGACGAGGAAGCTGTCTGGTCTCCGTCGTATTGGCCGTGCAAGACAGAACTTGACCGGTATGCATGCCGCCACGAATGCGGGGTTACGCAATTTACCGGAGAACTCAACGGTCTCAGCGTTTCGTTTTCGATCTTCGTGCCGGATGCCGGTACAGCCGAACTGTGGTATATAACTGCCGAAAACACCGGATCTGCGGCCAAAACAGTTGAACTGTATCCCGAGATGGAGTTTCTTTTATACAATTCCTTTGGTGTCGATCCGGTCTACTACAGCTGGTATTCGGACACCAGAATAGACAACCGGGGAGCTATTCTTTTTGAGCGCCGCATCGGAGATCCGGCCGTCGGCTTTTTTGCACCGCTGGGAAACGGTTCAGGAAATTTGGGGCAGACCGGTACGGATAGTGCACAGGGTAAGATTAGGCAGGAAGGCCTTGAAACCAGCCTGAAACGATTTGTGGGCAACTCGGACATATCAAGGCCCGAATCTGTAGCGAACGGCACGCTTTCCGGCGCGATGAGCGGCGGAGACCCGTACATCGGCGCATTCCGCTATGTGCTGACGCTGGAAGCGGGACAAAAAGCCGAGCTTGCCTTTGCTGCAGGCTGCGGTCCGGACACGCTTGAACAGCTGCGCACGAGGTTTCCCGATCCCGGAGCAGTCGGGAACGCCCTTGAACAGACTCGCACCGAATGGAAAAAAAAGACAGCCCGGGGCTTTTTCCCCGGCATACCGGAAGGCGACTTCCGCAACTGGCTCGACACCTTCTTTGCCTGCCAGATTTACCAGCAATCCACCGGAATGGTCCGCGGCACGTACCGCGGGTTCCGCGATGTCGCGCAGGATGTAATGGGAATCAGCAGATACGATGCGAAGGCTGCCCGCGCGCTGCTTTTGGACCTGGGCACACGGATGAAGCACAACGGACAGTGCCTGAGGCAGTGGAACACCGAAGGAGGAGCCAACGACGAACGGGATTTTAGGGATCTGCCGTTCTGGCTTATTCTTGCGCTGGAAACCTATGAAAGATACACAGGAGATTCTTCGATATATTCCGAACGGGTGCCGTACCTCGACTCGCCGGATGCGGATGCAACACTGTGGGATCATGCGCTGACCGGTATAGCCTACGCGCTCCGATACGGCGATCACGGACTGGTGCTCATGGGAGCGGGAGACTGGAACGACGCGCTCTCCGGGCCGGGTACCAACGGCGGGACAACGTTTTTAAACCAGCTTGCATATCTTGCGCTCGCAACCGCCGACTCCGTCGCCAGGAAGCACGGCTTTGTTCACGGCTTCGATTGTGCGGCAGAACAGCAGAAACTGTATGACGGAGTCATGCGTTACTGGAACGGCTCGTGGTTCGCGCGGGCCGTTACAGAAACCGGTGAAATCGTCGGGGATGAACGTGATTCGTCAGGCGCTGAAGGCGATGAGCGGACCCGCGGGCGCGTGTTTTTGCTTCCCCAAATTTGGTTTACCCTGAGCGGAATGGATCGTCATTGCCCTGAAGCTGCGTCTGTCGCACACACTGCGCTGGACACGGCGCTTGCCCGGCTTGAACGTCCGGAAGGTTTGCTCAAGTGCGATCCGGGATATCACTCCTTTGATCCGAAGGCCGGAAACCTTTCTGCGCTGACGCCGGGTATGGCGGAAAATTTCGCGGTGTACAACCATTCAGCAGCGTTCGCGGTGTATGCGCTTTTGTGCGCCGGCCGGAAGACGGACGCCGAACGCATTGTAGGCAAAATTCTTCCATTTACTAAAGACTGGCGAACGACCAAGGCAGAACCGTTCGTGCTGGTCAATTTCTATAACGGCGGCTACTACCCGGAAAAAAAAGGCGAAGGCGGAGTTCCCTGGCTGACAGGAACGGTAAATTGGCTCGCCCGATGTTTTTTTGACTTCCCGGACAGTACCCTTTCAATTTGACGGGGTATGCCGAAAGCATTATTCTCTGATATGTGAATACACAAACAAAACGGTCTTCTATAAAGGCAAGGGTTTTTATCCTTTTTCTGGCCGGTTTTATGCTCTTCTGCCTTATTCTTTCGCTGTTGACGATAAATTTGCTGCGAACTGGAATGACTCGATATTTTGAAAGTGTTTTTGCTAAAAAAGCTTCGATTATCGATCAGGATATTTCCTTGCGGCGGATGGAGCTGAATTCGGCGCTCGCGCTTCTTTCGGAAGATCCGGATACCCTCCGGATTATTCAAACCCGCAACGGAAGCGCTGCGCTCAAAAAGCAGAATCTGTTCCGCGATGCACTGTCGCTTGAGGAGCTGTTGTTTCTGGACGCCGACGGAATGTGCCTTTACAACAATGAAGCAGCCGGGGCCGGAGAGGTAACCGACAGAATACTGAACGGCTCGAAGGTCCTTGAGCTGGTTCAGCACAAGAACCAGGTAGCCATCGTCGGCGGCATTCCGGTAATTGCCAACGGCGACACGGTGGGGGCAATTTTGCTTGTGCATCGGCTAAGCGATGAACAGACTGTCGACCGCTACAAGCAGATGCTCGATTGCGACGTATCTTTCTTTATCGGCGACACACGCGTGCAGACCACGCTCAGGGATGCCGAAGGAACACGGCTTACCGGTTCAAAACTCGACCGGCCGGAAATTGTGGAAGCCGTACTTGAAAACGGGGATACGTTCATGGGCATAACTACTATTTTTAATAAAAAATATGTCAGTTCGTATCAGCCCCTGAAGAACAGCTATGGCCAGACAATCGGCATTCTGTTTGTCGGACAGCCGCTCGACGCAGTTGCCCAGGTCGCATCATCGGTGTTCCGGATCGTTGGCCCCGGAGTTGTGATACTCAGCATTGTCCTGCTCCTGTTTTATTTTTATTCCTTGCAGATGCTGATCATGAAGCCGTTCAGGACTGTCAGCGAAGCGATTCATAATCTGGCATCCGGAAATGCCGATCTTACGTACCGGATTCAGACAGGGCGGAACGATGAACTTGGGCAGCTCGGAAACGACATCAATACGTTTGTCGAGACACTGCAGAAAATTCTTGAAGAACTGAAGATAGCCCACAATACGCTGACGGCTATAGGTGCGGATCTTGGAACGAATGCGCAGAACTCCGCGGCGGCGATTGGCCAGATACTTTCGAATATCGGCGATGTGCAGCAGGAGTCGGCGCATCAGAACGATAGTGTTAAAAAGACCAGCGGAATTCTGGAAAAAGCGGTTGAAAGTGTTACCATGCTGGACAGCCTGATCCAGAGCCAGAGCGCCGGGATTACCGAATCTTCCGCCTCGATCGAAGAAATGGTCGGAAATATTGGAGCGGTTACCGCTTCCATTCAGAAGATGAATGCTCAGTTCAAGGAACTCATTGCCACAACGGAAACGGGGAAACTGCGCCAGGGCGAAGTCGACGCTAAAGTGACAAAAATTTCGGAACAGTCGCGGCTCCTGATCGAAGCAAATGCGATTATCGCAAAAATCGCGGCGCAGACCAATTTGCTTGCAATGAATGCGGCAATCGAAGCGGCGCATGCCGGGGATGCCGGAGCGGGCTTCTCGGTTGTCGCTGACGAGATTCGCACGCTTGCGGAAACGTCGAGCAAACAGTCCAAAGCGATCAATACAGAACTCAAGCAAATTTCTGCGGCGATCAGCGAAGTTGTTGACGCTTCGCAAGAGTCGCAGAGAGCCTTCGGAGAAATTGTGTCGCAGGTGTCCGGAACGGACAAGCTGGTACAGGAAATTGCGAACGCGATGGCGGAGCAAAAGGAAGCATCCCGGCAAATTCTGGAAGCGTTGCGGGACATGAACAATATGACCAGCGACGTTCAGGACAAGTCGAAGCTGCTGAACGACAGCGTGCGGATTGTCCTGTCCGAAATGGAAACGCTTGCCCGGATTGCGGAATCGGTACTTGCCCGGATGGACGAAATGCGAAGCGGAGCGGCCGGGATACATACCTCGGCGCAGGGCGTAACCAATCTTGCACAGGGAACACTCGACGCTATCAAAATGATGCAGGATTCAATCAGCCAGTTCAAGACAGACTAGGTTTGATCGCGCGCGCGCGGGCATGCAACCCCGCGGGCGCACCAGCACACGCAGTGGCGCGGGCATGCAACCCCGCGGGCGCACAGGTGGCGGTGCGCGCAACCCCGCGGGCGCACAGGTGGCAGGCGGGTGTTGGCGTGCGCAATCCCTCACCCCGCAGGCGCACCAGCTCGCGCGGGTCTCAGCTCGCGCGGGTCTCAGCTCGCGCGGGTCTCAGCTCGCGCGGGTCTCAGCGCGCGCGGGCATGCAACCCCGCGGGCGCACAGAATCAGCTTTTCAGCCGGTCGGGATTCAGTGCCTCAAGTTCGGGAATCACAAACAGTCCATCTTTTCTGACCAGGCGGTTGTCGAACCAGATTTCTCCGCCGCCCCACTCCGTCCTCTGAATAAGCACAAGATCCCAATGTACTGCGGAATGATTGCCGTTATCGCACAACGAGTATGAATTTCCGGGCGTAACATGCAGGGAGCCGGCGATCTTTTCATCGAACAGTGTTTCTTTCATGGGATGAAGGATATACGGATTGACTCCGAGCGCAAATTCTCCGATATAGCGCGCTCCGTCGTCGGTATCGAGCACCTGGTTAATGCGCACGGTATCGTTCGATTCCGCCCGAATTATCCTGCCATCCTTAAATTCCAGCACAACACCTTCGTGGACAAATCCGTCGTGCAGGCTCGGCGTGTTGTACCGAATCGACCCCTGCACCGAATCGCGGACCGGAGCGGTATACACCTCGCCGTCCGGAATATTGCGTCCGCCGTCGCACTTGATTGCGGGAAGACCCTTGATCGAAAACGAAATATCAGTTCCCGGGGCCGTGATGCGAACCCTGTCGGTCTTTTCCATCAGCTCGACCAGCGGATCCATCGCCGCGGACATTGCAGTATAGTTCATCGTGCATACATCGAAATAAAAATCCTCGAACGCCTCTTCGCTCATGTCGGCAAGCTGAGCCATCGCCGCCGAAGGATAGCGCAGCACGACCCAACGGGTATCGGTCAGTCGCCGCCGGATGTGCACCTTTTCAAAAACGGTCCGATTGTACAAGTCTATTTTATCTTGGGGAACATCCTTGTGCGCGCTCAAGTTGCGCAGCGAGGAAAAACCGATGTAGCAGTCCATATCCTTCATCTGGGCGAGTTCATGCTCAGCGCGCAGCTTCATCTGCTCTTCCGTGCAGCGCATGAGCACGGCGCGCTCAATTTCGCGGCTGGTTAAGTTCACAAAGGGAATTCCACCAGCATCGTACACAGCGTTTACCAGCTCCTGCACGAAGGCGGGCTCCGGATTCGCATTGCTGATCAAAACCTTTTCGCCGGGCTTCACCTTGCACGAAAAGTTGACCAGAATATCTGCGAGTTTTGCGAGTCTTGGGTCTTTCATACTATCTCCTGAGTGTGTATAAGGTGGGTATTATATTCTGCCGGCTGGTAGTTCGGAAAAGATCGAACCCCTGATCCTGCGCACCAGCAGCGCCTTGCCGAGCGAAATCTGTAGCGACAAGCCATCGGGTTCTGTAATCAGGCGAAGAAGGACGTCGCCAGTCTTTTTTTCAGTCGACAGCGGCTTTCCCAGCACGTAACGGCTGCCCTCTCCTTCTTCGAGCTCAATTTCCAGAAGCGATCCTGCGCTGATCGCATATTCTGCAATACGAACTTTTCCCAAAAAATCCATTCCGCGGGCTTCAACCTTTTCTATCCTGATCGACTCGGCGACAAGCTGCGATTCGGTAATAATAATTTTTCGGTCTATCCGGGAAGCGAGCACTTCATGGATGTCGTGGGGGAGCGCAAGGGCATCCAGGGACGCGAACAAAGCGGCGCGTAGCTCCTGCCAGCCAGCGCCGGTAAGAGCATTTTCGTTCGAGGCCTGCGCCACATCACCAGCTCCAGCATCACCAGCTCCGGAACCACCCGCTCCGGCCAAGGCCGGAGGGAGCCTGAGTGTGGGCAAAGGAATCGAATCCCGAACAACCGGAACCGCAGAAACTGCCGGAGCAGCCTCGTACCCTGCATCGCTGAAGGCCGCCGCTATGTCCTCATACTCCTCCGCGTCAAGAAGATAGACCCCGGGGGCAAGCTCTTTCCGGATCAAGGATGAAAGAGACGAATTTTTTTCAAAGGCAACCCGGCGCGATTTTTCAACATACATGACAAACCCGCGGTACAAAGAAAACGCAGAATACGAACGAAACCAGTCGTTAATCGAAAATACGACATTTTGCGGAATCGGGCGGGAAGAGTGCGCCTCCAGCAATGCGATCATTTCCTGCGCACTCTGACCCCGTGAAAAAGCCGCCATACAGCTTTTTCGGGTAATCTCGAACTGTCCCGCTATCTGCACATCGCGCACTTCCATAAAAGACACGAGCTGAAGCAGCGATGCAAGTGTAAAACCGGGCATGAGGGTTACGGACAGGGATGGTGAAACGACCAAAAACGGTTGGGCGGCAGAACCTTGCGGACGTTCCGACAAGGAAGAATTCCGGCAGAGAAATCCTTCAGTCTCGACGAGCGCCCCGAAGCACAGCGCCGCTTCGACGGGATGTGCTCCGTGCGTCTGTTGTGCAATTTCCTCGCTCTGTTCGAGCAGCATTGCCGCAAACCTGCCATGAGAGCGTGTCGTCCGGCTCTTGCCCGACTTCTCGGAAAAAAGGACCGACATACGGTGCACAGAATGCCGCGAATACCGGGCCCGAGGATCAAGGGCAAAGAAAAAATCGGTAAACGTCTGGGCTCGGGCAAGCAGTATTTCCCTGATTGCATGTCCTCCGGCAGCGGCCACAAGCCATGCCAGCCGCGCTGCATTCTCCTGCCGGGCGAACGCCTCCCAGCGTCCGCGTTCAGGCTTTAACAAGCCATTTTCGCGAACCAGCAAACCAAGATTCATAAACGCGGAAATTAAAAGCGGAATTGCCCCGGACGAACCGCCGAACTGCGGGAACGCAGCTTCAAGATCGCTCAACGTTTTCTTTCGAAGCGTTCCGTCGTTTTTTACTGCTTCTTCATTCTGTATAAAAAAACCGTACAATGCAGCCAGGGTCAGGTCGTCAACCCGGACCGGCGCAGAAACCGGATCGCCGCTTATTTCAGGTTTTGCAAGAATTGCAACGCCGAGCAGCGGCGCAAGATCGTCTTCGAGCAGCGGATTGAGCGCGTATTCGCGGTTGCCGCTGTCTCCCTTTCGGTACATCAGCAATCGTTCTTCAAGGTTGAGAATGCGGTCGTAAATTTCGGGAAACGAAAGAAAACCGGAAAACAGCGCAACAATTTTCTGCTGAGTCGGCGAAGGCATTTCGCTCACCGCAGAAAGCACCAGCTTGTCTACGTCGTCGAGCGCAAGAAAAATCCGCTCGCGGTTTTCCTTCTTCCGCAAAAATGCGGAAAGCTCGGCGATCAGTTTCTGTTTGTTGAACGGAGTTTTGATAGCACCAAGATACAGCCTGACCAGATCGAAAAAATACTGGTCCGAAAGCCGTATCAGTGCCTCGCGCCAGTCCAGCACTTTTTCAGGATTCATGCCAGGCACCCCGCGCCCGAATCGAGCACCAGGGAAGAGTCTTCCTCCCAGCGGATAATCGAGTATTCATAGCCCTGTTCGGCAAGAAACTTCTGCCGGTTCGCCGCGAATTCTTCCTCCACGGTCTGGGAGGTTACTATCGTATAGAAATGAGAATCCTTTTCTTTCGGCCTCAGGATACGGCCCAAACGCTGGGCTTCCTCCTGGCGGCTGCCGAAGCTTCCGGAAATCTGGATTGCTACGGAAGCATCCGGAAGATCGATCGCAAAGTTGGCCACCTTGGACACGATGATCGTCCGAATCTCGCCGGCACGGAATGCGCCATACAGCCGGTCACGCTCCGCATTCGGCGTCTTTCCGGTAATCAGCGGCGCACCGGTTGCTTCCGCAAGCGTTTCAAGCTGATCGATGTATTGCCCGATCACCAGCTTTGCGTCGTCCGCATGTTTTTCCAGAAGCGCATGAATCACCGCAGTCTTGGCCGGATTCTCGCTCGCAATCCGGTATTTCTGCCGCTGATTCGACACCGCATATTCAATCTCTACTTCGGGATCAATTTCAACGCGTATTTCAGTACAGCGCGCCGTCGCAATCCATCCCTGCGTTTCAAGGTCTTTCCAGGGCACATCGTAGCGCTTCGGCCCGACAAGACTGAACACGTCTCCCTCGCAGCCGTCCTCACGCACCAGGGTCGCCGTAAGGCCAAGCCGCCTGACCGTCTGCAGTTCAGCCGTTACGCGGAACACCGGCGCCGGAAGCAAATGTACTTCGTCGTAGATAATCAGCCCCCAAGCGCGGTCGCGGAACAGCTGGAAATGGGGGAACGGCCCCTCTTTCGACGGCCGCCAGGTAATAATTTGATACGTCGCCACAGTTACCGGGCGCACGGTCTTGTTGTCGCCGGTGTACTCGCCGATATCGGCGGGATCAAGATTGGTCTTGTCCAGCAATTCGGCAATCCACTGATGCACCGCCGCAACGTTGGTTGTAAGAATAAGCGTATTCGTCTTGAGCATCGACATCACCGTCATACCC
>SHOL01000047.1:0-2461 GCA_004294945.1 Treponema sp. | reverse complement strand
GTCATGCCCACCACAGTCTTCCCGGCCCCGCACGGCAGCACGATCGTTCCGAAACCGGTTCCCGGCCCTTTATCGCCGACCAGCGCCTGCGCCGCCTGCATCTGGTAATCGCGTATCACCAGCGGCTTCCCGCTTCGGCACCCGTCAAGCAGATCGACTTCGAGCGGATCTCCGTCGCGCAGCGGCGCTTCATCCTTTACCGGCCACCCAAGCTTCAGAAGCTCCTGCTTGACCGTCCCGCGGTGAAGCACTCCCAGCCTGAATCTGAAGCCTTCGCCGGGTTCGGGAACCAGGTACTTCGCCATGATCTTGGATGCTGCAAGCTCGCGGTAAATAAGCGGAGATTCGGTAACCAGCAAAAGGAATTCGTTGTGCACATCGGGCCGGGGAGCGGCCTCAGCTTCGCCGGACGCGGCGTCAGAAGCCCCGGCGGGGGAATCGACAGCACCGGCGTTCCCGTTCACAGCGCCGGAATCCGCAGCCGGGACCGGCTCTGCGCACACCAGCCGAATCTTGCCGAACCGCCCCATGGTTTCCAGAATCCATTTGGTCACAGACTGCGCAACAGGAAACCGGGCCAAGTCTTCGAGTATTCCGGCAATACGCCCGGGCGTAAAACCGGCGCTCGCCGCATTCCACAAGGACAGCGGCGTAATGCGATACGTATGCAAATGTTCCGGAGACTTTTCCAGCTCCGCAAAAGGAATCAGGGCAGAACGGGCTTCCGCGGCGCGCGGAGTGTGCACGTCAAGGAGAATAGTCCGGTCTCCCTGGATAATCAGAGGATTCGAAGGGTCGTAAGGCATAACAGTCTATTGTATCGGCCGGCAAACACAAGCGCAACCCGTTTTGGGCACACTCATTGATACATTATCAGATACGGACGGGGATCCAGACTGAACACCTCGGCCGGACTCATCAGCGGCGAATCGTATCCCGCATTCGGAATCGTCGGCTTCAGAAAAAGCTTGAACGACTTCAGCGGAATATTCGTAGCCTGCGCATTGATCGCATACGTATTCTTCTTGAGCGCCGGAGAACCAAAACCGTCCGCGCAATGAATCAACTGCACCAGGTCAAAATCACTGCGCACTGCATTCCGGTTCATAATCATCTTCGGCTTGAACTGATGCACCACCAGCATACGCCTGCCCGGAAGACTGTGCTCCGTCAAATAATCCTGCATCATCTGCTGCGCCGTATTAATCTCCACTCCGGTTACCGAACCGATTTCCTGCATCGGCTTCGTAGTACGCCACTCCGGATCGAGCGCCAAATGCACATTCGGATACTTCAGCCAGGGAAGCAGTTTTTTTACTGCGCTTTCCACGGAATATTTTCCAATCTGATGGTCCAGATACACGTACCAACCGCGCTCAAGCGCGTACTCAACGTATTGCCTGACGACCAACTCGGACAGAATGCCGATTTCGCCTTCCGGCCAACAAGTCCCGTAAATTATGTAGAACGCCGGTATAATGCCCCGGTCCCCGTTCGCATCGTCGTACATCGAAACAAACTCGTCCATGACCGGCCCGATCTCCGCAAGACCGTACTGACCCAGAATACCCATCGAACGTGCTCCCGGCTTGCCGTATAACGCGAATACATCATTATTGAGCAAAACAGACTGCAAGCGGGGGGACTCCCGCGCCGGAACCGGCATTTCGGCCCTGGACGGAACATACGCCACCGAAGCCGCGTGAAGCTCGGTAAAAGCCTGTGCTCCCGACTGCGTCAGCGCATACGGAAACAAGGGCGAAAATCGCGATGCCGACGCAGTTTTACCAAGAGGATTCATCAAGGGAACAATACTTTCTGCGGTTCCGGACCATATCGCAAATAGAATCACCATCCCGGCGCACGCCAGCCGGTGATGTACGTGAGTTGTCATATCAGCTCCTGGTTTTGTTATCGGCCGCTTACTCAACGGACTGTAGCGTCCGCAAGGCGAATGACCAGATCAAGGAGCCATTTCTCGGTTGCTGAACGGAACACAATCAGATTGCCGGTTTGTTCGCCATACACCGGAGAACGGTCGGCCAGCCGAAACAGAAACGAGTTGGGGTTTTCAGGATTCTGGGTAACCTCGGCAGTTAACAACCAGCGGCCCTCCGGTGCCGGTCGGCATAACAGGTAGAAGGTTTCCGTAAGTACGTTTCCGGAGGCAGTAAACGAACGGTCTCCGGTAATCAGAAAAGAACCGTCCACAGCCTGGACAGACGAAACCAGAGCAGTCACCGTTCCAAGAATGCTGTATCCGTTGACGGAAAACCGCACCAGCTCAGCGCCTTCGGACTGTACGGCTTTCGCCGCCGGCGCGGCCGCCGCTCCCTGACTTTCGCGCCCTGCAGAATTCGCTTGCACTGCCTGGTTTTCCAGCAGCTCGAGAATTTTCTTCAGTATCGCGGAATCGGAAGTCGAAAGGTCGCCGCTCCCGGTTCCCGCCAGGGCGCTCAAC
>SHOL01000235.1 GCA_004294945.1 Treponema sp. | reverse complement strand
GATGATATGGCTTTTGTTCCGACTATGGAGATGCGGTCTGGATCGGCTGCGCGCGCGATGTTCCGGAATGTACTGTTCTATACCAAGATAAACGGAAGTCCTGCTGCTGCGGCTGTCCAGCTCGAGAATTATTTTAACTCGATACATGGCGAAGGTGCTGTAGTTGCAGAAGCCAATCTGGAAATGTTTTCCAACGAAGTGACAAAACGGCAGCGCATTTTGACGTTGATAGCAATTCTTGCTTCTGCAAGTGCGCTCACTGCGGCAGTTAATTTGTTCAATCTGATGACGAGCCGCGTAATGCGCCGGCGCAGGCCTATTGCGATTATGCGGGCTATTGGTGCCTGGAACCGGAGAGTTTTTGGCCAGATCATGATCGAGGCAGCTGTCATCGGCACGTCTGGAGCGGTGCTCGGTATGGCGTGTTCGCCGATCGTTGTCGGCATTCTCGCTCGCATGCTGGAGAACAGTGCGTCCGGACAAAGCATTCCTGTTTCAATCAGCGTACCGGTTCTTGCGGCAGTCGGTCTCGGGGCGCTCGCAGTATCGCTTGTGTTCGCCGCAATCCCTGCACGGAGCGGTTCGAATCTCGTGATAACCGATGCTCTTCGCTCGGAATAGGAGTATATCAATGACTGTACATTTTTTGCGGACTTGGTTTCGAGTTATCAGGTCTCATCCCCTGAGAAATATTCTGCTCATTTTGACGACGGCTATAGGTACTGGTGCTCTTGCATTGTCTTTTCAGACAACCGCCCGGCTGGACAGGCTTGTCGAGGAGACCACCGGTGGTGCCGATAAGCGCGTTGTAATTGCGAATGCCGAGATCGGCGCAGACGGCGAACTTGCCTGGAAAATGCCGTTCCAGTTCAATGAATCCTGGCGTGATCTGATCGCCTCGGAAGTGAAGGGAGTTAAAAGCGTCTCGGTGGTGAATCAGCTACCGATGCAACAGATTCAAGTTAACAATACCTATTGGAAACCGTCCGGTGTGATCGGCACCGACGAACACTACGCGGCGGTTATGGGACTCGATTTTGTCGAGGGAAGTTTTTTTTCTCAGGCGAACCTGAAAGCCCGGGATAAAGTGATGGTTCTTTCTGAACGCGCAGCTGTCATGCTGTTCGGAAGTGCTGCCGAAGCAAACGGTAAAACAATCGCGGTCGACAATGGATTTCGCATGATGGGCGGCGGAATGGCCGGCGGCCGTGGTGCGAATGCGGTACAGCAAATGTCGCCCTGGTCCAACTATACAGTAGTGGGGGTCTATGCAGACCCAACCCGCTTTGAGGCGGAAAATTACGGCATATCCGATTATATTACGCCGTATACGTCCATGCTGCCCAGCGGTATGAATTTCAACATGCCAGTCCGGATGTTTGCAGCCCGTGTGTCGTCCGTTTCGATCGAGAATATCGAGTCCGCTGTTCGCACCCGCCTTGATGAAGAATCCGGCGAACAGGTAAAGGTTGCAGTATGGGAAGGTTCTCCATCGAATCCGGGTGTTTCGACTATCGAAAAGGCGCGCCAGTCTTTGAACGATCTTTCGCTTGTAACCTCAGGCCTCGGTTTTTTAATTCTGATAATCGCAGCTTTTGGCATTGTTTCGGGCCTTCTGGTGGACGCTGCCGATCGTGCCAAGGAGATAGCGCTGAAACGGGCGATCGGTATGACAATCGTTCGAGGAACTGTCGATCTGAGCACCCGAAGCATGGCGCTGGCAGGGGCCGGCGGCTTTATAGGGCTCGTGATAGCGACGATCCTTTCCGCTCCGATGCGTGATATTCTGATTCCGTATCTTGAGGCACTCGGTATAACATCGGGCGATCTGACTTCGAGACTTTTCGAAATCCGTACGTTGCTTGCTCCGGTCGCGGCGCTTTCGCTCGCGTTTGTGTTCAGCCTCTTGCCTGCGGCTCGAGCTGCCTCATCATCCATCGTAGAGGGGTTAAAACAATGAGAATCGATGCTTCAAAGTGCATGAGAAGCGTGATCCGCCCCTTTCAAGTTGCGGCGGCTGTCGGGTTTATTGCCGTGTGTGCCTGGCCTGCGGCAGCTGACGTACCTGCGGCAGTTGCCGCATCTGATGCATCTGACGCAGGGAACGCTTCTGCGCTGACTTTGGATACGGTGATGGAAGCGGCGTTGGCGAACGATGCTTCTCTTGCCGATGCCCGGAGCCGCCTGAAAATTGCCGAAAACGCGCGAGCTCGTTCGGCTCCCCTCTATGGATCCTCTCTGGGGCTTTCCGGATCAGTGTCCGGCAATACCGGCTCCTCGTCGACGCCGGCTCCGAGTTCATCATCCGGGGGGGGCGTTGCAGGCGATGCTGTCCGAACCAGCGTCGGCGCAAACCTTTCGATACCGCTGGCAAAATGGATTTCGCTTGCCGCCGAAGGAACTACCGATCTTTCGTCGGTATCCGGGACTGTTTCTCTTTCAGTGAACCCGTTCGCTCAAACCGATACGAGCGCCGATACCGCCTGGAAGAAGGCAATGATAGAAGCTCAGAGCGCAGTCAGGACTACCATTCTTGCAGTTCGGAAAGAATACCGCGCGCTCGTTACCGCTCGCAGCGAATATGAATACCGGAAGTCGTCCGTACGAACAGCGGAGAACGAGCTTTCGAGAATCGGGTATCTGGTTGAACTGGGCAAGGATCGAAAATCAAAAGAGATTTCGGCGTACGGAGACCTCATGGAAGCCCAGGGAAATCTTGATTCTGCGCTCAACAATGTGAACTC
>SHOL01000046.1 GCA_004294945.1 Treponema sp. | reverse complement strand
CAAGTACCTCGCTGCAGCGCTTGCCGTCGGTATTGCCTGTATCGCAGGCGGAATGGCGGTCGGACGAATCGGAGCGGCCGCGATGGGTGCTATGAGCGAAAACCCGGAGCTTTCCGGAAAGGCGCTGCCGTTTGTCGGACTTGCCGAAGGTATCTGTTTGTGGGGTTTTCTTGTTGCCCTTCTGATTATTCTCTTCTGATTGCGGTCTGAACGGAAGTGAAATACCATGTTATCGGCGAGCGCGAGCTGGTTCTCGGTTTTGCGCTTGTCGGCATTAATGGCACTGTCGCCTCCACCCGCGAAGAAGCTTTCGACGCTTTCATGCGGGTAACCGGCCGCGGAAATCTTCTTGCTGGAGGCGTTCCGGTCGAAGGCGAGCGCGCCATGGTGCTGATTTTGACGGAAGAAGTGTCCGCAATGCTCGAAGAAGAGGTCCGGGACTGGCAAATGAACGGCGAGTACCCGCTTGTCGTGGAAATCCCGGGCTTGCACGGCCATTTGGCCGGCAGAAAAACGCTTACTGATTCTATCAGGGAAGCGATTGGAATTCATGTATAAGAGTGCCCGGGTACGCTGATGGGTATCCGGTGGGCTCTTTAGGATCAGACAGATGGAAGAACTTAGATCGACAGAAATACTCGACCGCGAAATTCAGGAAGATGCCCGTAAAAAGGCGGAAAAAATCCTGAAGACCGCCGATGCCGAGTGCGCAGAAATCCTTGCCCAGGTCACGTTCAGGATTGAACGCGTAAAAGCAGAAAAAACTGCCGAATATGCTTCGCGTCTCGAAGCTGTCCGCCGGGACTCCAGTGCGGCAATTCCTCTTGAAAAGCAGCGGCGGCTTGTTTCGTATGTAGATCGGCAGGTTCGCGAGGCTATACTGGACTGGTTTTCTTCTTTGTCTGCTGAAAAACGGCTTGCATTGTTGTCCAGGCATGCCGAGCGCTATCGTACTGCGCTTGCCGGAAAACCGCTGGTTATTTCGGTGTGTGGGTATGGTGAAAAAGAAGTCGCCTCTCTGGCGGCCGGTCTTTTTGGATCAGGAAATATCGCATCGGTCAGAACCCTGTCTGCTTCGGAAGCAGAACGGGCCGGTTTTTCCGATGGTTTTTATATCGAGACAGAAGATGCATCCATTGCATGCCGCGTTTCCCTGGAAGAAGTCAGGGATATGATACTTTCTGACAAGCGTCAGGAACTGGCCGACTGTCTTCTGGCCGGGAGGTTGCCTGAATGAGTGGAACAGCAGTGGTAGAAGGCAAGGTAACGCGGATATCCGGGCCTATTGTATTCGCCGAAGGTTTGGGTGCATGCGGCCTTTACGACGTTGTTGATGTCGGAGACGCGGCTCTGATCGGAGAAATCATCAGGCTGAAGAACGGTATCGCAACAATTCAGGTGTACGAAGACGGTACGGGTATGCGCATCGGCGAAAAAGTCGTTTCGTATCGCCGTCCCCTGTCGGTACGGCTGGGACCGGGGCTTGTCGGAACGATTTATGACGGCATACAACGCCCCCTGGAGCATTTGTACGCTGAATCCGGTGCGTTCCTGTATCCCGGTGTCCGTTCGAGTCCCCTGAACGAAAGCCGTTTGTGGCATTTTGTGCCGTCGAACGCAGCGGATGGCACTCCCGTCGGCGAAGGAACTCCCGTCAAGCCGGGCATGACGCTCGGTACCGTCCAGGAAACGCAGTCTGTTCTGCATTCCGTCATGGTTCCGCCGTCTGTTCGGGGCAGGTCACTGGTGTGGTTTGCCGGCGAAGGGGAGTATACAATAAACGATCCGATAGCAAAAACCGAACTCGACGAGGTTATTTGCCTTGCCCATTACTGGCCGGTGCGAAAAGCGCGTCCGGTTGCCTCCAAAATGACTGTTGCCGAGCCCTTGATTACCGGCCAGCGTGTTATAGATGTGTTCTTTCCGCTTGCCAAGGGCGGAACTGCGGCGATCCCCGGCGGCTTCGGTACCGGCAAGACAATGACCCAGCATGCGATCGCCAAATGGTGCGATGCCGACATTATCGTCTACATCGGTTGCGGAGAGCGCGGCAACGAAATGACCGACGTTCTTTCGGAATTTCCGGAGCTCATCGACCCGCGCACCGGACGATCGCTGATGGAGCGGACAATCCTTATTGCCAATACCTCGAATATGCCGGTAGCCGCGCGCGAAGTTTCCCTGTATTCGGGAATAACGCTTGCGGAATACTACCGCGACATGGGTATGGACGTCGCCATCATGGCCGACTCGACCAGCCGCTGGGCGGAGGCTTTGCGCGAGCTTTCCGGACGCATGGAAGAAATGCCGGCAGAAGAAGGCTTTCCTGCGTATTTGCCAACGCGTCTTGCAGAGTTTTACGAACGGGCGGGGAGGGTAACCTCTCTTTCCGGCGGAGCGGGCTCCATTTCGATTATCGGCGCGGTTTCGCCTCCCGGCGGAGACTTTTCCGAACCCGTAACCCAGCACACAAAGCGGTTTATCCGCTGTTTCTGGGCTCTGGATCGCGATCTGGCGAACGCGCGTCATTACCCGGCAATCGGCTGGATTGAATCCTATTCCGAATATGTCGAAGAAATCCGCTCCTGGTGGGATACGCTCGATCCCCGGTGGAATTCCGTGCGCATCGAAGCGCTGGAGCTGCTCAAGCGCGAACAGCGCCTTCAGCAGATTGTCCGGCTCATCGGCCCGGACGCTCTTCCGGACACGGAACGTATTATTCTGGTGATCGCCGATATGATCAAAAACGGTTTTCTCCAGCAGAACGCTTTCGACGAAATCGATATGTTTTCCGTTCCGGAAAAACAGATTCTTATTCTGTCGATTATTATGGAATTCTACCGGAGAGCCGAAAAGATCATTCGAAACGGAGCCCCGCTTGCAAAAATCGTTGCCTTGCCGTGCCGGGAGGAGATTATTCGTCTCAAGACGACATTCTCGAACGAGGATACTGCAGGCATCCGGTCTGTCCAGTCCGGAATGAATAATCAGCTCGACGAACTGGATCGGCTGTACCGGAGGGTGGAAGCACTATGAGAGGCATAGAATACCGTGGAGTCGTCTCGGTCGATGGTCCGATCATCATTGTCAAACGGCGGGAAAACGTATTTTACGGGGAAATCGCCTCGGTTCGCGATCCCTCGGGGGAGGTACGTACCGGCCGGATTATCGATATTTCCGCCGAATACTGTGTTGTCCAGATTTTCGGCTCCACATCGGGTCTTGGTTTGGACAATACCAGTGTCGAATTCCTCGAATCGCCCATGGAACTCCGGGTTTCCCAGCAGCTGATGGGCCGCATTTTTAACGGCCTCGGAAAACCCATAGACGGATACCCGGAGCTGTATTCCTCCAAAAAGATGAATGTAAACGGGTATCCGATCAACCCCTACGCCCGGGTGTATCCCCGCGACTTTATCCAGACTGGCATTTCGGCCATTGACGGGATGAATACCCTGATCCGCGGCCAGAAGCTGCCGGTGTTTTCAGGAAACGGACTGCCGCACAACCGCCTGACCGCACAGATTATCAGGCAGGCAAAAATTCTTTCTGCAGACGAAGAATTCGTCATGGTTTTTGCCGGTATGGGCATCAAGTACGACGTCGCCCGTTTTTTTATCGACACCTTCGAAAAGTCGGGAGTTCTTTCTCGCGTCGTCATGTTCCTGTCCCTGGCCGACGCGCCGTCTATCGAGCGCATCATAACACCGCGCTGCGCGCTTACTGCAGCGGAATACCTGGCGTACGAAAAAGGCAAGCACGTACTGGTCGTGCTGACCGATATGACCAACTACTGCGAAGCCCTACGTGAAATTTCCACCACCCGCGGAGAGGTTCCCGGACGCAAGGGGTATCCCGGATACCTGTATTCCGACCTTGCCGAGATTTACGAGCGCGCCGGAAAAATCAAGGGTTCTTCCGGTTCCATTACCCAGATACCCATTCTGACGATGCCGAACGACGACATCAGTCATCCGATTCCCGACCTGACCGGTTATATAACCGAAGGCCAGATCGTCCTCGACCGCGAATTATCCCAAAAAGGCGTCTACCCGCCGGTCGCCGGTCTTCCGAGCCTGTCCCGGTTAATGAAGGACGGAATCGGATCAGGCATGACACGCGAGGACCACAAGGACGTGTCGAGCCAGCTGTTCGCCGCATACTCGAAAGTAAAAAGCATACGCAACCTTGCAGCGATTATCGGCGAAGAAGAACTGTCCGATGCGGACAAGCTGTATCTCAAATTCGGCGACAAATTCGAACAGAAATTCCTCTCCCAGGGAGAGTTTGAAAACCGTTCTATCGAAGAAACGCTCGATATCGGCTGGAGGCTGCTGTCCATACTCCCCCGAAGCGAGCTGTACCGCATCAAACCGGAGCTGATCGACACGTATATGCAGGCTGCGATCGACGGCAAACCGGTTAAAGAGGCGTAAGGATGGCTCGCCTTGCCATAGCGCCTACCAAATCGAACCTTCTCGCCGTCAAAGAGCAGCTGACAATCGCCCGGGACGGCTACGAGCTGCTCGAACAGAAACGGGAAATTCTCGTTATGGAGCTCATGCAGATGGTTGAACGGGTCAAACTGCTGGAAAACGACATCGAAAAGCAGCTCAACCGTGCCTATCCTTCGCTCAAGAGCATGTTCATGGCGATCGGCCGGGATCGTGCGGAACGTCTTTCCCGAACGGTATCCTACGACTACAATCTTGCAGAAAAGCGGGTCACTCTTGCCGGCATGACCTTTTCGACCCTGTCTGTCGACCTTCCAAAGCGACGTCTTGCATATTCCTATCTGAATTCGTTTGCCGACAGCGACCGTGTTATGATAGACTTCTTTGAGCTGGTCAAACTGCTGACCGACATGGCTTCGATCAGAACTATCGTATGGCGCCTGGCACGCGAGGTCAAGAAAACCCAGCGGCGGGTAAACGCGCTCGACAAGCAGGTAATCCCGCAAACCAGAGAGACCAAGGTATATATCGAGAGCGTACTCGAAGAACGCGAACGTGAAAATGTGTTCGTCCTGAAGGCGCTCAAATCCCGCAACGGAGGAAGCGAACTGTGATCAAACCGCTTTTCCAGAATATCCTGGTGATGGTGAACGGAACCGAAGCGTCGATTAATGCGGTGCGCTACGCGGTTCTGATGGCAAAACTGTACCGCTGCAAGGTGTTCGCCTGTTACGTCGTCGATACGGCGACCATCAAGCAGCTTATGCTGAGCCGCGTTTTTATCGAGGAAGAAAGCGCTGAATACGAGCACAGCCTCGAAGAAAACGGCAAGCGCTATCTTGCCTGGG
Source organism: Treponema sp. (assembly GCA_004294945.1). Taxonomy (GTDB): domain Bacteria; phylum Spirochaetota; class Spirochaetia; order Treponematales; family Treponemataceae; genus Teretinema. Next base: position 10,344 of record SHOL01000046.1, on the reverse strand, counting down.
TCGATGAAATCGGCAAATCCAAAGGCGTCAAGATCGAGTGCGAGCTCCGCAGGGGAGCTGTCTGGTCGGAAATCGTTTCGCTTGCCGAAGCCCGCCGCGTCGACGCTATTCTGCTCGGCGCATCAGATTCTTCGGGATCCGATCAGAAGGAAATCCAATCGTCTACATTCCGCTCGATACTGCTGAATGCCCGGTGTTCGGTCATTGCGGTAAAGGAAGCTATGATCGAGCAGCTGTACAAGCTGGCCTGAGGGCCACTCTCGGGATGCCCGCGGGCCAATCCACGGGCCAACTCCCGGGGCCAATAATTCTTTATTCTAGGAGTACCATATATGCGAGTCGCACTTGTCACATTCATACAGGGAGACCAATCCGGCTCACGCGGCATTTTGTCAAAACTGGAAAACGGTTCCGCATCCCGGGGCAACCAGGTTGAAGTGTTCGACGGCTTCAAGGATCTTTTAAATACCCGGCTGACTATTTTCGACTACATCGCAGTTCTCTACAAACCTTCGGGTTTTTTTGGCGGAAAACTCCCGTCTCGCATAGCCGAATTTCTTGCAACATCGGGTACTGTCGCAGGCAAGAAAGGCTGCGCACTGGTACTGAAACACGGATTTTCCGGCGCAAAACAGTGTCGAAGCCTCATGAAAATTCTGGAAGCTGAAGGCCTGATGCTCGACTATTTCGACATTGTACGCGACGAGGAACATGCTTCCGCCGTCGGTAAGAAAATCGGCTGACCTTCCTTCTCCGTGGAAGACTGGTACAGAATTCTCGGCGTCAAACCCTCTGCGTCCGCAGCCGAGATAAAGCGTGCGTTCCGCTTGCGCGCCAAAGCCCTGCATCCCGATATCCCCGCAAACGCTGCGGATCGAACCCGAAGCGAAGAACAGATGCGCGAACTTCTTCGTGCCTGGGAAGTTCTTTCCGATATATCGCTGCGCTCCCAGTACGACACCGTATGGGCAGCCTCCCGCGGGTACACCGGCGATACTGTCCGCGAGTCCACCGGCTTCGATTATCGCATGTGGCTGCTCGCCCGAAACGACACCGAAAGCCGGGCAAAACTGATATTTTTCGATCTGTTGCACGGATTCGAAGACGCAGCCGTTGCCGAGTATCTTGAACGGCGTACAAGTCCCGGAGGTTTCACTCTTTCGCGGTATTTCGACCGTGAAGACTTCATGGATTGCGGTTTTATACTTGCGGAAGAGCTCTCGTTCAGGAACGAATTCTACGAAGCGTTTCTCCTCCTTTCCGAGGTCATCCACATGGAATGGAAGAAACCGTATTTCAGGCATTTCTTTCCCGAAGCCGTTGCCTTTACCCGGGACATAGTCCGCACGAAGATTGCGCTTCAGATACCGGACGAACTGGCGCTCGACTGCTTCGAAACGGCACTCGAACTCCGGTTCGGTAAAAAAGACGACGCGTTCATCCTGAAGTTGATGAGCGGCTGCTATCTTCGCATCGGGGACCGCGAAACCGCGCGGCTGTGCCTTCTGCAGGCTCTCAAATTCGATCCGGCATTAACCGGAATACGCGACCTTAAAAAGGCGCTGGAGGTATAACATGATCAGAATTAAAAACGAAAAGCAGATTGACGGCATACGCGCATCCTGCAAGGCCCTGGCCCGGCTCTACCGCGCACTGGTTCCGCTCGTCAGGGAAGGCGTCTCAACCGCCGACCTCGACGATTTTTGCGTCGATTTTATCCGCAAGGCCGGAGGAAAGCCTGCCTGGTATGCCGAACATTTTCCCGGCGCCGCGTGCATATCCATAAACGAAGAAGTCATCCACGGAATCCCTTCAAAAAATCGAATCATCCACAACGGCGATCTCGTGTCTCTTGATATAGGAATTGATTTAGACGGATACATAAGCGACTCGGCAATAACAGTGCCGGTCGGAACAGTCGAGAACAAGTTGCTTCGACTTCTCGATACGACGCGGGAATGCCTGGACGCCGGTATCGGCGCGTGCCGCGCCGGCAACCGCATCGGAGACATCTCGCGCGCGGTCTACGACACTGCAACAAAGGCCGGTTACGGCGTCGTCTACGAATACTGCGGACACGGAGTCGGCCTTGGCGTGCATGAAGACCCGCAGATCCCGAATGTTCCCGAACGCGGCCCCAACCCCCGGATCGTTCCGGGCATGGTGCTCGCGATCGAACCGATGATCAATCTGGGCACCGGCGACGTCGACGTTCTTTCCGACGGCTGGACCGTCGTTACTTCGGACAAAAAACCGTCTTGCCACATGGAGCACACCGTTGCCGTGTTCGCCGATCATACCGAAGTGTTAACAATGTTAAATCCCGGAGAAGAATAACGCCATTCTGTTACCTCCCGGCATGAATTATTATTATCTTGAATGTAATCCGGTTGCACTGACGCATTCCGGAGTACCCGGTACAACAGTTGGAGGTACATATGAAAACAACGTTTACACGAACAGGCAAATTTGCCGCAGCCGCAGCCGCGGTTGCGGCAATCGGCTGCTTTTCTCTTGCCGTTTTTTTGACGGCACGAAATCCCGGTTCGGCGCAGACAGTCTGGGCAGAACCCGTTCAGGGAATGTCTGCGCAGAATTTGTCCTTTTTGGAAAACATGCAGGCTGCGAACCGAAGCATTTCTGCGGCAATTCTTCCCGCAGTCGTCACGCTCGATGTAGTCGAAACAAAAACCGTAGACGCAAGAACCCCGAATGGATTTCCCTGGTTTTTCTTCGGCAATCCGAATCAGCAGGGTCAAGGCAGCGACAATGGACAGAGCCAGAGAGAGTATAAGGCTGAAGGTCTTGGTTCCGGCGTAATCATCCGGAAAACCGGAAACATCTACTATCTTCTGACCAATCAGCATGTTGCCGGTTCGGCAAACGATATACAGGTAAAACTGTACGATGGCCGCGAATATCCGGGCAAGCTGGTCGGAGCTGACGACCGCAAGGATATCGCGCTGGTTTCGTTCGAAACCAAAGATGTGGATATCCCGGTAGCGAAGCTTGGCGATTCGAACAACGTGAAAACCGGTGACATTGTGTTTGCGGTCGGTTCACCGCTTGGGTATGTCTCGTCGGTTACCCAGGGTATTGTGAGCGCGGTCGGCAGGGATGGCGGCCCGAACGGCAATATCAACGATTTTATCCAGACCGACGCCGCGATCAATCAGGGGAACTCCGGTGGGCCGCTCGTCAACATCTACGGGGAAGTTATCGGCATCAACGCGTGGATAGCAAGTTCGACCGGCGGTTCGCAGGGCTTAGGCTTTTCGATTCCGGTCAACAATGTCAAAAAGGCTATCGATGACTTCATTTCCGACGGTAAGGTCAAGTACGGATGGCTTGGCGTATCGCTGGTTCAAATGGACAAGGACTTTCTCGGAGCCCTCGGCGTAACCGAAAAAAACGGAGCGTTTGTGTCCCAGGTGTTTATCGGATCTCCTGCGGAAAAAGGCGGGCTTTCAGCAGGCGACTTCATCGTCAGTCTCGACGGCAGAGAGGTAAAATCGGTCGATCAGCTTGTTCGCGATGTCGGCGACCTCAAGAGTGGTCAGACTGTTCGTTTCGGCGTCATCAACAACGGAAAACGCAAAGATATTCCGGTAAAGATAGATGAACGCACCGATTCGGTTGTCTCAGACTCCAGTACGCTCTGGCCCGGCTTTACTCCGTATCCGATAACCGACGAAATGCGCAAGGAGCTCAAGCTCGACGCTAAAATACAGGGAGTTGTTGTAAGCGGCGTGCAGCCGAAGAGTCCTGCAGCAAAAGTGGGCTTGCAGTCCGGCGATGTTGTAACGGCGGTCAATGGCAAGGATGTTGCCAATCTGCAGGAGTTTTATGCCCGGCTCTCGGACAAATCCGGCAAAGAAACCTGGTTCGACATAATCCGTGACGGCTCAGCCCTGAGCACAATGCGCTATAAGCGCTGATCCGGCAGAAACGGCTGATCCGGCAGAAACAACTGATCCGGCAGAAACGGCTGATCCGGCAGAAACGGCTGATCCGGCAGAAACGGCTGATCCGGCAGAATCAGCGGTTGCCTCTGCCCCTGCTTGTAAAACATACATAAGAGGGCCGATTTCGAGGGTAATCAACTTTTGAAATCGCCTCAAGAATCCTTGGAAAACGCATTTTGTAAGGATTCGCCTATCCAAGCCCGACACACCTTGATTATGTTCAGCTCTACCAACTACAGTTTTGGAGGCGAACTTACGGTGGCCGGGCTTATGTTTTTGCTTGAGCAACCGCAAAAAAAAGGTTACAGTGATAGAACCGGTTCAGGTGCGCACCGCGTACCGTTTAGCCGCAATGAACCCCGGAATCGGAAGTGCTTTCGGGGCTGCAATTTTCAAGAGGTGCTGGTCATGTTTAAGGAATTTCTTCCGTACGAAAAAGTGCGCAACAATGCGCTCAAGATGGCATACCGGATTCATCAGGAGGGGTTCATCCCCGATGTCATTTACGTTTCGCTCAGAGGCGGAGCGTATCTTGCGAACGTTATCAGCGAATACTTCAAGATTGTCCGAAAGGATGCTCACCCGGTACTCTATGCAGCTGTTGTAGCTCGTTCGTATTCCGACGTCCGTCAGCACGACCGTGTAATGGTCGACGGTTGGACCTATTCACCCGAACACCTGCGCCACGGCGATAAAATTCTGCTGATCGACGATATCTTCGATTCCGGAAGAACTATCAATCATTTGGTCGAAATTCTGATCGACAAGGGTATTCCAAGAAAAGACATCAAGGTTGCGGTGCACGACTACAAGTTTTTTTCCTACAAGGACGAACAGCTTCCGATCCAGCCCGATTACTGGTGCCGGAAGCACGAAATTCATACTCCCGACGAAGACCGCTGGATTCATTATATGAGCCATGAACTTATCGGTCTGAGCGAAAAGGAGCTGGAGGAGAATTATTATCACGATGATCCCGAGCTCAAGCCCATACTTTCGGTGCTGAACGCTGCAAAATGAAACCGGCAAGGTGGTGTGGATATCTAATTAATGCCGCTCTGCTTGCGCTGTCCTGCTTTGCGCTTGACCGGCCTTTGTCTGCGCCTTCGATCAATCCCGGTGTCTACAATACCCCCTGTCTGGTCAGCTTTACGCGCGAGCCGGGGATTCGGCTTTCTTTGTTTCTCGACGGCACCCCGCTTTCGCCAGATAGTACCTCTGTATATCTTGAAGGAACCGAAGGGGAAGAAATAACATACACGGTCCAGGCAGTTTTTACGCCTATCGAACCGGGATTACCCGTTCTGTCGGTTTCGGAATATGTCTGGACAATAGACCGGAAAAAACCTGCTCGTCCGGTTTTGAAAGCCGTACCCGCAGAAGAGGGCTGGCAGGTTTCTCTTTCGCTCTCCGGCGAAGGGATGCTTTCCTGGTGCCTGTACCACCGGTTTACCGGTACACTCGCCCGCGACACGGTTCTTCCCGGATCCTCCGTGTATGTGCCGAACGGGGCGGTGCTCTGCGCTTTCGCTATAGACTCAGCGGGAAACCGCGGACCTTCAGCGTCGTATGCTGCCCCGGTCCGGAACGAAGCCGGTTCTCCGTTCAGGGTGCTGAATCCCGTTCCCGGGATGTGGGCTAATACGCAAACCCTTTTGATAGAATCGATACCGGGAACTGTCGTTCTGTGGTCACTGGATGGTTCCGATCCTCTGTTATCTGGACAGGTGTATGAAGGCCCTGTGCTTCTGGATTCGGGCGGAGTGACAACCCTTCGCCTCTGTGCCCGGGATGCATCCGGAACCCTTTGGTCCGAGCAGGTTTTGTATTCGGTAGTGGAATCGCCGGTTCCTTCCCTGGGTGCCTACACAGCCGGACAACCCGTGCTGGAAACCGGAGATTTTTATGAACTGCCAATCCCGGAGGGCTTGCGATACTCCTTCGGCGATACACTTCCTGTTTTGCCCGGCGGAAAAAACATCCTGTTCTCGGCTGTGCGCGGAATGCTCAGGTACTTCCCGCTGACCCTGTCCGACGGGATTGATTCCTGGCGTATTATCTGTTCCAGCGGACGCAGCCACTCAACTTCTGAAAAAACAGTTTCCAGGAGTTCTTCTTCGACTGATGATCCTTCGATCTCCATACACGGATGGCATTTTATTGCCATAGACTACCGGTTTCCGGTATTTTATTCTCTGGACGATGGAAGCTGGAACGAATACACCGGTCCTGTGTTCTCGGACAGAAACCGCAATTCTGTTCTTGACTGGTACTCTCCTGCCTGGAAATCTGGCGAGGTCCAGAGGATCAATCTCCCGGCGATTCCTGCGGTTACCGGTATTCCGGAAAAAGGGATGACTGGCGGACCGGTTTTTTTGTCTATTCCCGATTCGCCCTTTGCATACACCTATACCGTCGGCACCCTGTATGCTCCGGAATCTCCGTCTGCTGCTTCGGCTGAACTCGCCAGCGGACTGCTGTTTGAGGTACCCTCCGGTTCGGCTTCGCGATTTCAGGTGCGGTATCTGGCAGCTCTGGACGGGATTGTGCACGGAGAGCTCTCTGCAGATTTTCTCATAGACCGTAAAACGCCCCGCATTCCGTCTCCGGGAATAGATCCTCAACTGGTATGGTCCCGTTCTCCGGTTCGTTTTTCTCCCTCAGGCGAAGACACCCTGCATGTCGAGATTACCCCGGATCTGTATGCCAGAGACGGGGCGTCCTACATATTGTCCGGAGCGCCAGGAAAGAAAATAGACTATCGTATTTCTGTATATGCCTGCGACGAGGTCGGCAACCGCTCGGAAACCGTAACCCGCAGTATTACGGTAGATTTGAATGCAATCTATGTAGACGCTTCAGCGGCTGTTCCGGGCGATGGTTCTCCGTCCCGTCCCTTCGCCAGCCTGGATGATGCGCTGGATATCGTCAGGGGCCGGTCTCTATGGAGATTGTACCTGCAGGGCCGTTCAGAAATCAAAAAACAGCATACAATTCTTTCCGATCTTGAGTTGTCAGGTTCTGATGCCGAGCTTGACATTGCCCCCGAAGCCGGATTTGTTGTTTCCGGCAGCACTATGACCATCCGTTCATGCACGGTTCGGCAGTCATTTTCCGGTCCAGATACAAGCAGAAACCAGTTGCCGGTAGTAGCAGCCGCCCGACCCCTGTTCGATCTCCAGAATGCGGTTTTTTCTGCTATAGACTGCAATGTGTCCTCGGCGGGCAGGCAATCGTATTCTCTGGTCAGAGCGAGCGGATCCGCTGTCTCTTTTTCCGGGTGTTTTATCTCTGCACAGGCAGTTGAATATGTTGCCGCAGTCGATGCAAAGCGTTCACAGGTATCAATTATCAATTCAGATTTTTCCTGTTCAGCCCATGATGCTTCGGTTCTTTCACTGTTTTCATCGTCTATTGTCATGAACAATTCCCGTTTTAGCGTTTCTGTCGGCCTTTCCGGACGGATTCTTGAAGCCTGGGAATCTTCCGCGATTCTCGACACAATTGTGTTCGATCGGTCTGGAGTATCTGTTGACAACCGTGACTCGGCCCTTTTTCTGGATGCGAAAAGCTGTATCGTATCCGAAAAATCGGTCGTCAATAATGGTTTTTGGAAAAGAGAAACGCGGGGAAGTCGGTAATGGATGCTCCTGTCTCGGTACCGGAATATTCGCAGGACAGCGTAGCAGCAGGAAATTCTACTGGCCGGCCGCTTGTCTGTTGCGGACTTGATGAAGCGGGCAGGGGACCGATGGCCGGCCCGGTGTGCGCAGCAGCTGTTATACTTCCTCCGGATTTTGACACATCTATCTTGGATGATTCCAAAAAAATGACGGAAAAACGACGGGAATACGCCATGCGGGAAATTATCCTGCATGCGGCGGCCTGGCATATCGGATGGGCGTCGCCGGCCGAAATTGATTCGATCAATATTCTGAACGCGTCCCTGCTTGCCATGAAACGATCGTATGAGGGGCTTCTTGCCCGTTTTCATCAAGAACCCCTGGATGTGCGTGTTCTAGTCGACGGGCTGTATTGTCCGGATGTTGAAGCCTTTTCCATACACGCCTATCCGCAGGCGGATGGGGCGTATCCTGAAGTAATGGCAGCTTCCATTCTGGCAAAAACCGCGCGGGATCGTATGATGGTCCGGTACGACTGGCTGTATCCGGAGTACGGGTATGCACGCCACAAGGGATATCCGACCGCGGCTCATATCGAAGTCCTGAAAAAAAACGGGCCTTCGCCTATCCAGCGGAATACATTCCGTCTGAAGGGTGAAGGCCAATTGTCTCTGTTCTGAGTGAATGAACCCAACCGAATCTGTACGGTCGGGTTGGGTTTTCAGTCTTTCTTCAGATCTTTTTTGGAAATTACCTTGACGCGGCGCGCAGGTTTTTTTGCCTGTTCTTCACCGCGGTCGGGTGCCTCTCCGGAACGCGATGCATGTCCGCGTGCTCCTGCAGGACTTCCGCTGGCGCTTCGGCGAACGAATTTCTTTTTACCGCTATCGCCTCTGTCTGCAGCTTCTTTTAACCGGTTTTTCCGGTTTTTCTCGATAAACTTGAGGGTTGTTTCAAGACCCTGCAAGAATTTCTGCATATCATCTTCGAATACCACAATGGCATGCCGGTCAAAACCGGATCCTTCGGTATTCTTGCTCTCGACTACCTGTAAAAAAACATCGCCCGTTCGGTTTTCCTTGACATTAAAAAAATAAGTCCGGTTGTCAAGCGATATATCCGTAGTAAAGAGCTCTCCGCGTACTCCCATAAATACCCTTCCTTAGAAGCGACATGCTACTATATTTTACCGTCGGCCTCAAGTACCATACGGGTCAGCCATTTCAGGAGGATTCGTTCATTGGAAACATCGCTTCCTGCGGCGTCGCACAGGATTCTAAACACCGGTTCAGTGCCTGAGCCCCGCATCCAGATAAAAGCAACCGGTTCGTTTTCTGCATTTACAAACTGGATTTTTAAACCGCCTTTCCCGGAAACGCCGAAATCCGCGATGCCGACCGTTTCTTTCGTTCCGTTATTGCTGATTGCAACCCATCCGGTAATCCCCAGCGTGCGAAAAATTTCGTGTGTACCCGATTCCCATTCGCGCAAAAAAACGTTCTGAAAATTTCGTTTAAGCACGGCATGATCGCTTGTGGAAATATGCAGCATTGCATCTTTTTCATAGACAGAGGTTGTAACGAACGGCGGGAGGGTTTCAATGATGTCTGCAAGCGTAAAGTCGCTGCGGTAGCGGTTTTCCTGTCCGGATAGCGAACACCACAGGTGGAATAAGCCTTTTTTATCTTCGGAATCCCGGAGTATGAGCATTTTCAGCAGCGCGAACACGGTGTTAAGGGGATCGCGGACGGCTGCCGGATGCGTAATGTTTCCACCGTTAGAACCTTCCCCGAGTATGCGAACGATGTACCCCTTGTCTCTCAGTTCGCGCGCAAGGTTGACAACGTTTGCCTCTCCGACTTCTGCTCGCGCAACCGTAGCGCCGAAGGCTTTCGCTGCCGCTTCGATCCGCATCGAAGTCGGGTCGTTTATTGCGATGGCGACTGGCGGTTCGGCAGGTTGTCCGGCCTTAACTGAGGTTTTTCCAAGATAGACAAGATGCGCAAGTTCGGCGATTACCGAGAGGGCGAACACTTCCTGAGCTTCCAGAATGCAGGCTTGTTGCTTTTTGTCGTTCCAGTACACAATATTCCCGCGGTCTCCGTCGCAGTCCGGGACGTAGCCAAGAGTGGCATTCCGCTCGGCATCTGTTGTTCCCTCCGTTCTGAGCCGTTCGATTTCGCGTGCGCAAAAAAGAAGGCTGTCTCCCTCTGGCACTATCCGGTGCGTTATCAATCCGGGTTTTTCGCTCATGCCGAACACTTCGATGCCGGTTTTTTCAAAAAAGGTGCGGTCGATGGAACAGCTGCGTGCGCTTCCGTTAAAATCGACCACAATAGCTGCCGGCTTGCCTGCAGTCCGGTCGGCAGTGACCGAGTGTTCCAGTACCGAAAAAAATTCTGCCTGGCGCGCAGGATCGGTTTCTGCCGAAACAACTTCCCGGGTAAACAATTCATAGGCAGCAAGCGCTTTTTTCTTTTCTGCACCGGTATTGGACCACACATTTGCAAGCACGTCGGCGGGGCAGGAAGCGACCAGCGCTTTCGCCCGACTGGCAGCATCGACGGAAAGGCATGCCGAACGGAACTGCTCGATCAGTTTGGAAGCTTCGCTTCCCGGAAGAACTCCCCCGTCGTTCAGACCGAATTTGACACCGTTATGGCCAATCGGATTGTGACTGGCTGATATGTATGCGAACCCCTGTGCGCTTCGGGCAAAGGCCATGATTTCCGGAGCTGCGGAAATAAAGACGTAGC